>NZ_BAABDH010000035.1:0-78200 GCF_039539525.1 Hymenobacter algoricola
CAGGCCGCCGCCACGCGGGTGCGTAAATCAAGCGAATAGGGATTCATCTTACTGGCTACGGCTATCCGCCAAATAGGGATGAACTGTTCACGAATCCGCTATAGCTAGACCACCTCAGCTAACCCGCTTGTTTTGTTAACTAATTCCCCTGACTAAGCACTAGGTTCTTAGATTAGTTTCAGAGCCAAAGGATATAACAAGTAGCAGCAGGGGATTTTAAGAGAAGTCAGCACTTCAGTATAGAAGAATATAGGGCATCGCGCCGACACGAAAAAGCCCCCACTTGTAATGAGCGGGGGCTTTTTCGTGTCGGCCCAATTGAGCTTACGGTACCTATCTAGGACCCGCAATCACTTCAGTCATTGTTGCAGGTGCTAAATGCTGATTAGCCAAGTTTTGCAATTTGGCGGCATCCACCTCAGCTACTTGAGCTAAGAAATCACTGTAGTAGGTGTGCGGCAGATTCAGGAATACTATATTCTTGTATTTATCACACTGTTCGAAGACGGTACCAAGCTCATTGGCAAACTTGCCAGCCATGTAGTTTTTGACTGTCTGAAGTTCATCAATAGGAATAAGTTCTTGCTGGAGCCGTTTCAACTCATGGTGTATTTCGCCGACCGCGGCGGCGGTGCTGGCCGCATTTACATCCGTACCGATAATGAGGCTATTGGCGTTTTCGCGGGAACTGATGCTGGCATAGATGCCGTAGGTGAAGCCTTTGTCCTCACGGATGTTCTTCATCAGACGCGAGCCGAAGTAGCCACCCAGGACTTTGATGAGAACCTGGAGTGCATGCGTATCCGGATGAGTCAGAGTCGGCCACAAGCGCCCAATACGTAAGGAAGCCTGTGAACTATCGGGGACTACGACATAGTCGGTTGGCAAATTAGGGTTTGGGCTTGCCCTTACCAAAGAAGCCATACCAGCTGACGAAACGGGAGTGCCGAGTACTTCCGAAACTAGGTTTTGCTGGCCGATATCGACAGCGCCGCAGAGGAATATTTCGCTGGAGGCTAGCTGGTAGTGTGACTGGTGAAAGAGGGCTACCGCCTCTCTATCTACCTGACCAAATAGCTCCTCGTTGAAAGCAATGCCGTAAGGGTGTTCAGGGCCATACAGATTCTGCGCAAAGCGTTCTGAAGCCCGGTAACTGGTTTTCTGGCGCTCCACGCGCATGTTCTGAATCGAGCGGCTCTTGAGCAATTCGAGCTCAACGGTGGGGAAAGTCGGCGCCGCAATAACCTCCGCAACGAGGGGTAGAAGATTTTCTAAATGGCGGCTGAGGCAGTAGAGAGTGAGCGTAGCCCGATCAAAGCCTTGCTCACATTCCAAAGAGGCCCCGTAAAAGGCTATTTCGTCGGCAATCTGGCGTGCAGTGCGGGTACGGGTGCCTTCGAGCAACATCCGGGCGGTGAGCAGGGAAACGCCCGGGGAAGGGTCGTGCCACTTACCGGCGCGCAAGGCTACTTCGAGGCGGATGATGGGCTGAGCATCGTTGTGCAGTACGTGCAGACGCGCCCCGTTGGGGAGCGAAAACACGTCAGCCGCTGGCAGCGTAACGCTGGCCAGCGGCTGAACGGGAGGGGCGACTTTGCGGTCGAGCATAGGAACAGGTTAGTCGATCGGAGTAGAATCGTTGCTCGGACCGAAGGCTTCTTCGAGTTTGTTGAAGTTGAAGTGCAGGGACACGCGGATAGTCTGGGCCAGGGGGTTAGAACGCTGATTGGGGACCAGGTAGGAACCATCGACGCCAAAAACCTGGTACCGTACGCCCAGGCCGAAGCTTAGGTATTGCCGGTCACCCTTGTTTTTGTTTTCGTAAAAGTAGCCGACGCGCGCAGCCAGCAGGTCGTTGTAGGAGTATTCCATACCTGCCGACAGGTTAACTTCCTGGAGTTCTTCCTTGAATCCGCCGGGAGCATCGCTGAAAGAGCCGAACATACCGCTGACAATTCCTTTGGCGCGAATGGCATCGTTGTTGGTCTTGATCAGGTTGGCCACCTCGCGGCCCCGGCCGGTGGAGTCGCCGATGAAATAGTACCGTGACGGCACGAGGAGCTTATTAGCGTCAACGGTCAGGGTAATCTTGTTGTAGGCGTCCAACTCGCGGGTGATGGCGGTACCCAGCTTCAGGTTGGTGGGCAGAAAGTCGGCCTGGGTGGGGTCGGTGTAAGTCATCTTATTTCCGATGTTGGAAATAGCGCCGCCCAACGCCAAGTTATAATCGTGGGGGCCGATGGTGAGGTCTTTGGTGTAGTATGTGCCCAGATCGACGGCCACCGAGTTACCGGGCTTGGCATCCGTAGAAATGGAATTGCCGGTAAGATTGGAATGAATGAAGCGGCCGGTGATGCCCACGCCGAAGTTGTCGCTCAGTTTCTGGCCGTAGGAAATGGCTACCGCATATTCCTTGGGGTTGAAGTTGCCGTTGTCGTTGTTGCGCTCATCGCGGAAGGAGATGGTGCCCAGATCAAAATACATCAGCGAGCCGGAAATGGCGGAGCGCTGCCCAATTTTGGCGAAGCCCGAAAGACCTGCAATGCCCATATCGTCGGTGATAGCGCGCAGCCACGGCGAGTAGGAAGGGGAAAAGCTGTACTTGTGCTTTACAAACCCCAGCTTGCCGGCGTTGTAGAAAGCCGAGTTGGCATCAGGCGAAATAGCTACGCTAGCCTCGCCAAGAGCCGAAGAGCGGGCATCGGGGCTGACGGTGAGAATCGGAACAGCGGTGGTGATGGTCCGTGGGTCGGACTGGGCACTGGCCGCCAGGGACATGCCCAGCAGGCCCGGCAGCAGGGCAACGCGCAAAGACAACTTCGGTGATGTCATAAGAAAAACGAATGGGGCGGAAGGTAGGCGAAAGTGGCAACAGTGTGCCGGAAACTTAGTTCAGAATGACGAGCTTTTCGAATTTGGAGGCCATCGTACCGGTTTGCTGCGACTTGACGCTGACCCGGTAGACGTATACTCCGCGGGCCAGCTGATCGTCGAACTCATCCCGGCCGTTCCAGCTCAGCGCCTTGAAATGCGGGTCGCTGCCCAAAGCCGTGGCACGCAGGGTACGGACCAGCTTGCCGGAGATGGTAAATATCTGCACCTGGACATCCAGCTCATCGCCATCGTCGGCGCGGTTGTGGTCGAAATGGAACGTGGTGGTCGTGGAGAAGGGATTCGGATAGTTAAGCACGTGCTCCAGCGCCAGTTTCTGGCTGCTGGCCGCAATGAACTCAAGATCCTTCTCAGCGGAGTTATTGTACGTATCCCAGGCTTTCAAACGCAGGATGTGCGGCCCGGTGGGCAGGTCTTTGAAAAGATACTTTACCTGGCCCTGCTGAAAGTTGTCGACGTTGGCGGTGTAGAATTCGTTGAGCACCGTGAGCTTGCTGGGGTCATTGTCCAGAGTAGCGGTGATTTCGTGGCCGATACCGGAGCCGGCAGTATTGATGCCGCTCTTGTCCTTCAGCCGGGCCAGCAGCGTGGTGGTGGTACCCGTGAGGCCGCCGAAAACAAACGTAGTGTCATCGAGAAACAGGCGAATGGTGGGAGCCAGGGTGTCCCGGTCAGTCAGGGCCAGAATATTGGCACCACCCACCGGTACCAACCGTGCCCCGTGTCCATCTACCCGCCTCACCGAATCGGAGGCGTACAGGCTGACTTTGCCGAGCCCGAAGCTGTAGTTGATGTCTTTGGGAACCACGAAGCGGAGCCGGAAATTACCGTTGCGCACCGTCGCCTGTCCGGCGTAGATGACGTTTTCCTGCACCGTGACTTGTACCGGCGCGTCCTCGTTGCCCAGGGTTGAAACAACGGCTGGCTTTTCGTAAATCGTGAGCTGGGCCTTCCCGTTGAAGCTGGAGTTGACTGCGCCCCCGGTTCGCACTTTGCCGGACATCGTAACCGTCGAAAGAGCTTTGAGCGTGTCGCTGTTGGTAGCCGTTAGCAGGCGGCCGTTGATGGAGTCGAGCGTGACCTGCTGATCCGGATAAGCCAGGCGCATCGAAGGGTCGCCCAGCAGCACGAAGTTGCGGTTGAGCACGCCGGAGATACTGCCGTTTTTCGTGGCCTGCAGAATGTCGCCCATGCGGGGCTTTTTCCCGTTGATCGGCTCGAAGGCACTGGCGTAAAAAGCGTTTACCAGATCATCGTTGGAGCCCGTGAAAGCAAGGCGGGTCGTCGTGAGCAGGCCCACGGCCCCGCCGTTGGTATCGGTCAGGGCCTGCTCGCCGGCCGAATCAAACTCGGGGTTGTCGAAGGTGCTGAAGTCGCAGGTGGCCGTGAGCAGGAAAGTAAGCCGGTCGCGGTTCTGCAGGTTGAGGACTGAGGCATTGGTCATGATCTGCTCATCAGCCCAGCCTTTGGTGCCGCCGTGGCCGCTGTACTGCACAATCAGCGAGCCCTGCTCAATGGATTCATCAATAGCCCGGTTGCATTCGGGGGAGCGCTGGCCGCCAGCCGCAATTACCTGCGGATACAGGTCCAGGTATACTTTGTGAGCATTGAACTCGGGGTGCAGCTGGGTGAGCCGCTCGGCCGGCGGGTCGGTGGAGGTGGTGAGGTGGTAATTTCTATCCCCATCATCGGCCACGAAGGTGATGCGGTTGCGCCACTTGCCAAAGCCTACCGGCTGGTCGTATCTAATCAGCTTATTGACTACCGCCGCGGCCTGCGCCGTGGAAGCTGGCTTGTCGCGCGGGGTGCGGATCGGGAGTCGGCCGATACCGATGTCCAGCAGTTCGGTCGAGTCGCGGCTGTAGTAGATACTTTCATTCCAGTAGCCTTCTCTATCATCAAGCAGGCCGAAATAGTCATCCGAGTTGTAAGACGGACCGGTTCCGACCGGGTTGGAGTTAGGCCGGTCGTACGCCACGGAAAACGACTCACGCGACTGGTAGGTCGGCACGAAGTTCTGGTTGATCTTGTCGCCGTTGAGCGGGGAGCGGGTTTTCCACCAGTCAGGTAGTCGGTCCGGGTTGTTGGCCAGATCCGACTTATAGTCGTAGGAGGCGTCGCCGAAGAGGAGCAGAAATACCGTTTTGCCCGCCGGCGTGCGGTCGTACACCATCTTCATCAGGTCCCGGATGGCCGTCACATCCTGACCACCCGAGCTGAACTCGTTGTATACCTGCGTGGTCGTAACCACCCGCACGTTGAGGTTGTCGTTGGTGCGCCGCCAGTTGGCCAGCCGCTCGGCTTCCGCGAAGAAGGGCGGGTAAGTCACGATAACCATATCCAGGCGGCCGTCGAGGTTGAGCTCGTGCAGGTTCTGGTTGCCCACGGCCCCGAAGCCGATTGGCGCCGGAAAGTTGCTGCCCGTGAAGGCCACAAATTCGCGCAGGCTGTCGGTAACCGCCCGGAAGTTGCCGCCATCCACGGTGTAGGAGCGCGGCCGCCGCGGGTTGGTAACTTCCCAGACCGTGGCGCCGGGCGTGTTCAGCACAAACTGGCTGGTCGCGCCGGGGGCAATGTTCTCGAAAGAGCGAAAGTCGACCTGGGAGCCAATAAGCCGCAGCTGCCGCTGGGCATTGATTTCCACGTAGTCGAGCCAGCCCTGCGCCGCGGGGTCGGAGCCGCCAGCGTACGACAGCCCGACCCGGGTAGTAGCGGCCGGCGCCGGCGGCAACGCCGTGGAAAAGGTGCGCAAGCTCCCGTTGGCCGCCTCCGGGTACAGCTGCGTCAGGGCGGAAATACCATCAATATTCTGGCTGCCCAGCGGGTTTCCGTTCAGGGTAAGATCGAACCGGGTGGTAATGCCGACCGCCGACCGGGCCGCCGTGTAGGAGGTCACCTGCAGGTTGGAGCTCGGTACCAGATCCGGGGTGGCGAAGGCAAACTCCTTGGCGCCGGCGCCGCTGGTAAAGCCTTCCCCCATCCACTGGCGGCCCGATTTGATCAGGTTTACCAGGTCCCGCTCGTAGTAGTTGTGGTAAGCATACTGGCTGATGGAAGCCGTCGGCGTGCCCGCGCCGGGCGCGGCCGCTACGCGGCGGCCCGGCGCACTGCCAACCCTGACGAAGTAGTAGGCAGTGTCCGTGAAGGCGTTGAGCGTGTGCCGGAACAGGCGCGTGCTGGCGTCGCTGCTCCAGGTGTGCGGGCCGCGGGCATAAAACAGCAGGTAGTCGTTGTCGTCGAAGCTGCCGTCGCCTTCCCCAGCCACGTACACCGCGTTTTCAACCAGGTCATCGGGCCGGTAGGCATTGTTGCGCTGGGGCAGAGTCCCCATGGCGTTGCCGAACAGCTGCAGGCGGCGCGGGTCCAGGCCCTGCACGTTGACGCCAATAGCCCTGAGCGTGTTCTTGTCGATTTTGTAGATGCCGTTTTCGGGCACGCCGATTTTAAACCACTGACCCTGCTTCAGCACCGACGTTGGGCTGTGCGGCCGGCTCTTGATGCCACGGGCCGCAACTTGCGGAGCGGCACTCAGGGAGTAGGCGTACTCAAAAGAAATCAGCTTTTCGGGCTGACCGCTCTGGGGGCTGCGCCGCACGCTGAGCACAGCTGCCAGCGTGACGGGCTGGTGCTTCTCGATGCCGCCGGAAAGCACGACGGCCGGCGCTTTGGCCAGATTAGCCAGATCAAACAGCTTGGCGTCGGTGGCGGAGAAGGGAGCATACACCGCATTGCGAATCTGCCCTTCGGCCACGCGGCCGCTTATGCGTACTAGGTAGCGGCCTGCTTCTTCACCGGGTAGAAAGGCGCTGCCGGCAAAAGTGGGCACCTGCTGCAGCTGTCCGCTGGCTTTCAGAGCCTGGGCATAGCCCTTCCAGGTGAGCTGGCCACTGACCACCAAGTCCGTCTGCTGGGCCAGAGCCGGCCGAACCGTCGTACCCAGGAGCAAGCAGAAGGCAGTGAGCAAAGTAAAGTAGCGCATAGACGTGGTTTTGTTGCGGTTAAGACGGTACATAGCGGCAGCGGTTGTGCAACACGCTGGGCCGTGAAGCGGTTCACCTTCGGGGCGGCTACTTAACTGCGGAAAGGGGAAAATATTGTGGAATTTCTATCCATAATATCAGCCGAAAGAAGGACGCACCACCGACAGCAGCACATAGAGCAGCACCACAAGGGGCACGGCCGCTGCGCCCAGCCCAATCAGCAGCCCCACCGCCAGCAGTAAGAACACGAAGCGCAGGGAATTGTCGGCCCAGGTGAGGTTCTTGAACTTAAGCGCGAAAAGCGGGATTTCCGCCACCAGCAGCCCCGACAGCAGGGCCGTGAGGCCCAGCAGCAGCCACGGACTCAGAATCAGGGGCGTCAGCTGGAAGGAGTCGTGGGCCAGAATCAGGGGCAGCGAGGCAACGACCAGCGTGCAGGCCGGCGTGGGCAGGCCAATGAATGAGTTGGTCTGCCGGGTGTCGTTGTTGAACTTGGCCAGCCGTAGCGCCGAAAACACCGTGACGATAAAGCCGGCGTACGGCAGCCAGGCCGGCAGCTCCGCCGACTGCTGCAGCAAATGGAACAGCAGGGCGCCCGGCACCACGCCAAACGACACCACGTCGGCCAGCGAGTCCAGGTCTTTGCCGATGGGCGAAGACGCGTGCAGCGCCCGTGCCAGCAGGCCGTCGGCAAAGTCGAAGGCCGCGGCCAGCCCCACCAGGTACGCCGCAGTTTCGAGGTGACCGGCAAAAATATTACACAGCGCCAGGCAGCCCGCAAACAGGTTGAGGCACGTGACGGCGTTGGGAAGATGGTTCTTCATGCTTGAGGATAACGAACGGAGTTAGCGCAGAAACGGATTGGTGCGCCGCTCGGCTCCAATGGTGGTAGCTGGGCCGTGCCCGCAGTACACGGTTACGGCATCGGGCAGGGTGAGCAGTTGGGTGCGGATGCTGGCCAGCAAGGTGGCATGGTCGCCGCCGGGCAGGTCGGTGCGGCCGATGCTGCCCTGAAACAGCACGTCGCCGCCGATAACCACCTGGGTTGGCTCGTGGTAGAACACGACGTGGCCGGGCGCGTGACCAGGCGCAAAGCGGACCTCCAGCGTGGTGTTGCCGAACTGCACCGGCTCGCCGGCCGTCAGAAAGCCGGTGGGCTCGGCCGGGGTGTAGTTGGGAAAGCCGTAGGAAGGCGCGTACGTCGGCACGGCCCGCAGCGTGGCCAGATCGGCCTCGTGAATCAGAAACGGCACTTTATAGGTGTCGAGAACAAACTGATTGCCGAATACGTGGTCAATATGACAATGCGTATTGAGCAGCAGCACCACCTGCAGGCCCTGGTCTTCGATAAAGGAGCGAAGGGCCGTTTGCTCGGCGCGGTCGTAGCAGCCGGGGTCCACGATGGCGCACTGGCCGGTAGCGTCGTGGAGCAGGTAGGTATTTTCGGAAAAGGCGTTGAAAGTGAACCCGGAAACGGTCATGCAGCAGATAAATAAAGCCAGCGGGTGCCGGCCAGAATGGGCTGGTAAGGTACAAGACTTGCCGCGAACATCCGCCCGCTGGCCCTACAGAGCAATCAATCTACGGAGAGCCTGGCCTGCGGTACGCGTAAAAGTGGTTTTGGAAGAAGTAACCCCGCGCAGCAGGCCCGCTGCTCTGCTTTTCCTGTTACCTTGCCCGCTATGAGTACTTACGATTATCTGGTGGTTGGGCACGGCATTGCCGGCGCTACGCTGGCGTACGAGCTGCGCCGCCGCGGCCACGCTGTGTTGGTGCTGGACACGCTCAACCCCGGCTCGGCCTCCAACGTGGCCGCGGGCCTGATGAACCCGGTAGCCGGCAAGCGCTTTGCCCTGGCCTGGCGGGCAGCGGAGCTGCTGCCCGCCGCCCGCCTTTTTTACCGGGAGCTGGAAGCCCATTTTGGGCAGCAGTTTCTGTTTGAAACGCCCATTCTCAAGCTGTTTTCCTCGGTGGCGGAGCAGAACACCATTCTGGCCCGCAGCGCCGATCATCCGTGGCAGGACTTTGTGGAAGAAATAAACCCCGCGGCCAGCCCCCCGACGGGCGTGAGGCAGGAGTTTGGCGGCGTGCTGGTAAAGGGTGGCGGGCACGTGGCCGTGAAGGAAGTGCTGGCTGCGCTGACCGCCGAAGGCCGCGAAAATGGGTGGCTGCGGCACGAAACTTTTGACCCGCAGCAGCTTGTTGTCAGCGCGGCTGGCGTGACGTACGCAGGCGGGGTGGCAGCGCGCCACGTCGTTTTTTGCGAAGGCAGCGCCGCCGTGCAGAATCCTTACTTTAACTGGCTGCCTATCACGCCCAACCAGGGCGAGGTACTAGAGGTGCAGTGCCGGGAGTTAGCGGAAGCGCAGGTGCTCAACAAGGGTGCCTACGTGGTGCCGATGGGGGAAGGCCGGTTTCGGGTGGGGGCCACGTACCGGTGGCCGCCGTTTGCCGCCGGCATCACCGCGGAGGCCCGCACCGAGCTAAGTCAGCGCCTGGCCGGCATGACCGACTTACCGTTCGTGGTAACCGGACAGCAGGCGGGCGTGCGGCCCGCGGTGCGCGACCGAAAACCCCTGCTGGGCACGCATCCGCAGTGGCCGGTTATGAGTATATGCAATGGGTTCGGTTCCAAGGGTGTGATGCTGGCCCCGCGGCTGGCGGCCCACCTGGCCGACGCGCTGGAAGGCACGACGGAATTATGGCCCGAAGTTAATATTCTGCGGTATCACGCGTTGTATGTAGCTGCCCGGGCGCAGGCGGCCGGTTCTCTCTGATTTCTCCGTTTTTAGCCTTCTCTATGAAGCACTTATCCTTTCTTCTGACCCGTCGGCTGCGGCAGCTGGCGTTGCCGGTGCTGCTGCTGTCGGCCCTGCTGGCGGGTGGTACGGCCCAGGCCCAATCGGCGCAGGAGCCTTTCGGCCGGGTCCGTATTCAGTACAAGGATTTCGACTGGCTGCTGCTCAGCACCCAGAACTTCAACTTTTACTACTACGCCGGCGGCGAAGTGACGGCCCGGCGGGCGGCGGAGTACGCCGAGAAGGAGCTGCAGCGCGTCACGGCCCTGATTGGCTACTATCCGTACTCCAAGACCACCATCATGCTCTACAACTCGGTGGGCGACCTGCGGCAGAGCAACGTGGGCCTGGACGTGGACAAGTTCCAGACCGGGGGAGAAACGGCCCTGACGCGCATGACCAAGGTGCAGATTGCCTTTCAGGGTCAGCAAACTATATTTAAGCGCGACCTGAGCTTCCAGATTACCCGCGTGCTGCTGAACGATATGATGTACGGCGGCTCCCTGAAGGAAGTGATTCAGAGCAGCTACCTGCTACAGCTGCCCGACTGGTTTATCGGGGGGGCCTCCGCCTATGCTTCCGAGGGCTGGAGCGTGGAGATGGATAACTATATGCGGGACATGATGCAGAAAGAGGAAGGCAGCAAGGCTTCCCAGTTCTTTCTGCGCAATCCGCAGCTGGCCGGCCAGAGCGTGTGGAACTACATTGCCGAGCGCTACGGCTATACCACCGTTCAGAACATTCTCAACCTGACGCGCATCACCCGCGACGTGGAAGTGGGCATCAGCAGCTCGCTCAATGTGCCTTACAAGGTGTTCCTCAAAGACTGGCTGGCGTACTACCGCCAGCTCAATGCCCAGCCTCAGACCGCCTACGTGGTGCCCGACGAAAACCGGGCCCTAGTTCACAACAACCGCAAGGGCATCCTGTATTCGCAGCCGGTACTGAGCCCGAACGGGCAGCGGCTGGCCTACGTGAGCAACGAGCGGGGCCGCTACCGCGTGGTGGTGGTAAATCGGGACGGCTCGCGGCGGCACACCATTCACCGCAGCGGCTACAAAACGCCCGACCAGCAGGTAGAAACCCGCCTGCCGGTGCTGGCCTGGCGCAACAACGAGCAGGTAGCGGTAGCCGAAATCAGTCGGGGCAACATGAGCCTGGATCTGCGCGATGCCAGCGGCGGCCCCACGAATGCCGTCTTCCGGCTGGTCGACGGCGTGTTCAACCGCGGAGGCTCCACTATTTTCCGGCCCTTCACCCAGATTCTGGACCTGAACTACTCCCCCGATGGCAAGTCGCTGGTGTTTAGTGGGGTGCGCAACGGCCAGAACGACCTGTACCTGCTGAAAGCGGGCAGCCGCACGCCGGAGCGGCTTACCAACGACGTCTTCGACGATGTCGAGCCCGTCTTCCTGCCCGGCGGCAGCGGCATCGTCTTCAGCTCGAACCGCTGGCTGGACTCGGCGGGCACGGCCAAGGGCAGCTTCAGCAACGTGGTAAACAACTACGACCTGTTTCTCTACCATCTCGACGGGCGTACCCAGCCGGTGGAAACCCTGGTCAGCACCATCTCCAACGAGGGGCGCCCCCGGGTGCTGTCCGACGATGAGCTGCTGTATCTGGGTGAGGAAAGCGGCGTGCGCAGCCTGTTCAAATACTCTTTCCGCGCCCGTCAGGCAGTGCCGGTCAGCCTGTTCATGCAAAACCTGGACGACTACGACTACAACGCCGTCACCGGCGCCCTGGCCTTCGTCGCCACCGACCGGGCCCGCGACTTTGTGTATCTCTACCCCAGCTACCCGCTGCCCGAAAACGTGAAGCTCTACAAGACAGCGCGGCAGGAAACCCTGGAGGACCGCTCCAAGGCCCCGGGCCGGGCCGCGGCCCCCAAGCCGGCGCCGGTGGTGGCGGGGGAGCCGGCCAGCGAAGCCCCGGCCAAAGCCCCGGAGCCCAACTCCGGCAACATCAACACCAACGACTACCAGTTTGAGGACGATACGCCGACGCGCCCGGCCACGAAGCGCAAACGGGCGGCTACCGTGGTGGCCCTGCCCTCGACGACGACGGCCGATGCGGCCAGCGTGACCGGCCCTTACAAGTACGACAACCGCTTCAGCATCGACAACGTCGTCTCGTCGTTGGCGGCCGACCCGATTCTGGGCGTGGGCCTGGTGGCGCAGGCCAATATGTCGGACCTGTTTGAGAATCACCGGGTACAGGCCGGCATTTTTGCCCTCACCGATTTGCGCACCAGCAACATCACGGCGAAATACACGAACCTGACGCACCGCTACGACTGGAGCATCGGCTACCAGAAGCAGGCTTACTTCTTCGACTCCAACAACTCCCGCTACCGGATCCGCTACGGCCGCCACGAGGTGTCGCCGACCATTGCCTACCCGCTGACGCACAACCTGAGTGTACGCGGGGGGCCGCGCTACGTGAACGTGTCGCGCACGTACCTGGACGAATTCCTGGAAGACACGCTGGATATCAGCCGCAACTACGCGGGCGTAAGCGGGGAGCTGGTGTTTGACAATGCCATTGCCACCGGCGTCAACATGATGGAAGGCACCCGGATGAAAATCGGGGTGCTTCAGCTCAACAACCTGAATCAGGGCCAGCAGAATTTCGGCAAGATCTACGTCGACATCCGGCACTACCAGAAGGTGCACCGGCAGATCATCTGGGCCAACCGGGTCAGCTACGGGCAGTTCTTCGGGGACGCCGAGCAGACCTTCCGCCTCGGGGGCATGGACAACTGGCTGAACAACCGCTACGAAGGCGGCTACAGCCAGCCGCTGGACCCCACCCAGATGTTCTACCAGCAGTTTGTTACCAACCTGCGGGGCTTCAACTACAGCAAGCGCACCGGCCCGAAATACGTGCTGTTCAACTCCGAGCTGCGGGTGCCTATCATTCAGTACCTGTCGCGCAAGCCGATTTACTCCGGCTTTTTCCGCAACCTGCAGCTGACGGCCTTCGGCGACGCCGGCTCGGCGTACTCGGGCTCCAACCCCTTCAATGAGAACAACTCGTTTAACCGACAGGTAACCGGCGGCAACGGCAACGTCTTCACCGCCACGGTCATCAACTACCGCAATCCGCTGCTGCTGGGCTATGGCTTCGGAATGCGCACCACGCTGCTGGGCTTCTACCTGAAGGCGGATGCCGCCTGGGGCCAGGAAGACTACGTGGAGAAAGGGCCTAAATTCTATTTCACCCTGGGCTACGACCTCTAACCGGGTAGTTTGATCAGGACTGCTGCAAAAGCCGCTTGGGGTATCCTGAGCGGCTTTTTCGCGCTTTAAATAATACCGCACCGCCGGTTTATGCCGTCCTGTTGCTGCGGGCCTATAAAAACCTGCTCCTGCTACTGCTGCTCGGCAGCTACCGCTCAGGCTATGCCCAGTACCAGACGCCCGGCACCGGGCGCCCCTGGGACTTGCCCCAGCTGCCCGCCGGGCCGGCCCCCGTGGTGCTGCAACTCTATGACGCCACGGCCCGGGTGGTGGTAGCCTGGACGGTGCGGCCCGAAAATGGTCGTTTTTCCTGGGCGGCCGCAGCCCCTGGCCTGTACAGCTCCGGCTAATCCAGGTCCCGGCGGTAGCCAACGGGAAGTTTGCCGTGGCACACTAGCTGATTCCGGCTCCCGCCGGCGCAGAAAAGGCCCGTTACATACCGTGGCAAGCCTTTTTTGCGGGCCGGGCGGGTTGGGCCGGTGGGGCTGGCGGAATAATGACGGGCAGTGCCGCCTATCCGGGAGTTGGGTTGTATCTTTGCGGCCTTGTTCACCCATTGCGCTGCCGTGCTGCTCCTCCGCGAGGTTTGGTATTTGATTCAGAAGGACTTCCGCCTGGAATGGCGGCAGCGGGCGGCCCTCAACGGCATGCTGCTGTACGTGGGCAGCACGGTGTTCGTGTGTTACCTGAGCTTTGCCCTGCGAGGGGGCGAATTGCCGGTGCCGGCCTGGAATGCGCTGTTCTGGATTATCCTGCTCTTCACGGCCGTGAATGCCGTGGCCAAGGGGTTTTTGCAGGAAAGCCGGGGCCGGTTGCTGTACTACTACACCCTGGTGCGGCCCCAGGCCGTGATTCTGGCCAAGATTGTCTACAACGCCCTGCTGCTGCTGGGGCTGGCGCTGGTGGGCTTCGGGGTGTATGCCATGGTGCTGGGCAACCCCGTGCAGAACCTGACCCTGTTTGTGGGCAACGTGATGCTGGGCGCGCTGGGCTTTGCTACCACGCTTACCCTGGTGTCGGGTATTGCTGCCAAGGCTACCAACAGCAGCACGCTGATGGCCGTGCTGGGCTTCCCGCTGATGATTCCGATGCTGCTGCTGCTGATTAAAGTATCCAAAAACGCGCTGGATGGTTTAGAGTTGGAAGCCAGCCGCAGCGCCTTGCTGACGCTGGTGGCTCTGAACATGATTGTGGTGGCCGTGTCCTACTTGCTGTTCCCTTTTCTTTGGCGCTCATGAAAAATAACTGGTGGAAAGGCCTTACCGTCGTGCTGCTGCTCTACGTGGCAGTAGCGGGGTTGCTGATGCCGGTGCCGCGGCTGGCTATCCTTAACGAAACCATCCGCAACCTGTACTTCCACGTGCCGATGTGGTTCGGCATGACCTTCATCCTGATTGCTTCGGTGGTGTATTCCATCCGCTACCTGCGCAACCCCACGGTGGAGCTGGATATCCGCTCCCACGAAGCGGCCCGCACCGGTATTCTGATGGGCTGCGTGGGGCTGGCGACGGGCAGCATCTGGGCCCGCTACACCTGGGGCACGTGGTGGACCAATGACCCTAAGCTCAACGGGGCGGCCATTGCCATGCTCATCTACGGCGCTTATCTGGTGCTGCGCTCCTCGTTTACCGACGAGCAGCAGCGGGCCCGGGTGTCGGCCATCTACAACATCTTCGCCTTTTTCACGGCCATGCCGCTATTCTACATCCTGCCCCGGCTTACCGACTCGCTCCACCCCGGCGCGGGCGGCAACCCGGCTTTTGCCCGCTACGACCTCGACAGCGACATGCGGATGGTGTTTTACCCCGCCGTTATCGGCTGGACGCTGCTGGCCTTCTGGCTGGCCCAGGTGGCCAGCCGCATTTCCCTGCTCAAACAAAAAGTATATGAAAAACAGCTTGCCTAAGCTGCGTCGGGCCTTTTTGCTGGCGCTGAGCCTGCTGCTGCCCCTGCTGCCCGCCGGCGCCCAGCCCGCCGACTCCCCCGAAATGGCCGACGTCCTGCGCCAGGACGGCAAAATCTACGTGGTGGTGGCCGTTATCACGGTGGTGCTGGCCGCGCTGCTGGCCCTGCTCATTTCCCTCGACCGGAAAGTAACGCGTTTGGAGCGGGAGCTTAAAGAGTAGCCCGAAATTGAGCAGTGGCCGCCGCCAGCCTGATTTTCGTCATTGCCGGCTACTCCTGCTCCGTGGTTACTTGCAAAATGTATCCGCCCCGACGGATTTTTCGGGACCATTTGGTTGTTCAGTATAGCTGCCTCGTTTGAAGCGGCGCTGTGGAAGCATCATGAAAAAATCACACATCCTTGCCATTGCCGTCATTGCCGTAGCCATCGGCATCATCATGAGCACAGTCGGCGACGCCAGCGTGTACGTCTCGTTCCGGGAAGCCCGGGAGCGGGCCGCCGATGGTAATCTGACCAAAGTGCACGTCGTGGGCCGCTTGCCCCGCGACGGCCAGAAAAACATCATGGGGCTGGAGTACAACCCCACGCTCGACCCCAACTACTTCGCCTTTACCCTGGTCGATACCAACCGCATTGCCCAGCGCGTCATCTTCTTCAACCCCAAGCCCCAGGACTTCGACAAGTCGGAGCAGGTAGTCATCACCGGGGCCATGCGCAACGACGTGTTCGTGGCCGACAAGATCCTGCTCAAGTGCCCATCCAAGTACGTCGAGAAGGACATCAAGGGCGCAACGGCGCAGCGGTAAGCTGGGAATTTAAGGGTAAAAAGAGCGTCATGTCGAGCGTAGCCGAGACATCTCGCGTGCTGACGTTGCCAAAGTAATTAATCACCATTGCACGCGAGATGCTTCGGCAAGCTCAGTTTGAACAGAAGGAGTGGCAGAAGCGGGCCCGGCAGCTGCGCCGGCGCCGAACTTCCTCCCAATAGAAAACAAGTTGCGGCTGACCCGGTAGCTAGTCTGGCAGGTTGGCTTTCCCCTTTTAATGCGTAGTAATGCTTAATACTTTCATCGGCGACGCCGGGCACCTGAGTGTCATCCTGGCCTTTGTGGCGGCCACGGTGGCGGCGTATTCCTACTTCATGGCCAGCAAGGGCCGGCCGTTGGGCGACACCGACGCCGGCTGGCTGCGGCTGGCCCGCGGGGCATTCTTCCTGCACTCGGCGGCGGTGGTGGCCATCATTCTGTGCCTGTTCAACATCATCTACACCCACCGCTACGAGTACTACTACGCCTGGAGCCACTCCAGCAACCACCTGCCGGTGCACTACATGATTTCCTGCTTCTGGGAAGGGCAGGAGGGCTCTTTCCTGCTCTGGATCTTCTGGCACGTGGTCATCGGGCTGGGCATCATGCGCTTCAGCCGGAAGTGGGAAGCGCCGGTCATGGCCGTGTTTGCCTTCGTGCAGCTGTTCCTGACTTCGATGATTCTGGGCGTGGTCGTCTTCAACGTGAAGATTGGCTCCTCGCCGTTTATTCTGCTGCGCGACTTCCTCACCGATCTGCCCGTTTTCAAGCTCAACCCCAACTTCGTGCCCAAGGACGGCACCGGTCTGAACGCGCTGCTGCAGAACTACTGGATGGTGATTCACCCGCCCACGCTGTTCCTGGGCTTTGCCCTGACCTTAGTCCCCTTCGCCTACGCCATTGCCGGCCTGTGGAAGCGGGAGCTGGCGGCCTGGATCAAGCCGGCCCTGCCGTGGTCGTTGTTCGGGGGGCTGATTCTGGGGGTGGGCATCGTGATGGGCGCTTACTGGGCCTATGAGACGCTCAACTTCGGCGGCTACTGGAACTGGGACCCGGTCGAAAACGCGGTCTACATTCCGTGGCTGGTGCTGGTGGCTTCCATTCACGGCATGGTGCTCTGGCAGCGCAGCCGCACGGCCCTGCGCACCTCGTTCGTGCTGGTCATTGCCACGTTCCTGCTCATTCTCTACGCTACCTTCCTCACCCGCAGCGGCGTGCTGGGCAATGCCTCGGTGCACTCCTTCACCGACCTGGGCTTGTCCGGGCAGCTGCTGATTTACCTCAGTGTGTTCGTAGTACTGGCCATCGGGCTGCTGGTGAGTCGGTGGAAGGAAATTCCGGTGTCCGACAAGGAGCTGACCACCTACAGCCCCGAGCTGTGGGTATTTATCGGCGCCACGGTGCTGTGCCTGGGCGCGTTCCAGGTGCTGTTTACCACCAGCATTCCGGTCTACAACGCCTTCCTGGGCTTTATCGGCATCAAGTCCAACCTGGCTTTGCCCGCCGACCAGATTGCCCACTACACCAAGATTCAGCTCTGGATGGGGGCGCTGGTGGCCTTGCTGGCCGGCGTGGCCCAGATCATGTGGTGGCAGCGCAACGACAAGGAAACGCTGTCCAGCTCGCTGACGGTGCCCGGCATTCTGACCCTGCTGGGCGCGGCTCTGGTGATTCTGCTGGTGCGCTACAACAAGCTCACGATGAGCCCGGCCTACATTGCTTTGCTCACCACGGCCCTGTTTGGGGTGCTGGCCAACTTGGGCATGATCTTCACCCTGCTCCGGCGGCGCGTAGCGCTGTCGGGCGGCGCGGTGGCCCACATCGGCATTGCGCTGATGCTGCTGGGGATTCTGGCCTCGTCGGGCTACTCCAACATTATTTCCAAGAATGTGTCGGGCATGGTCTACTCCAAGGAGTTCGACGAGGAGCTGAACCGCGACAATGTGCTGCTGTGGCGCAACGAAATGGCCCCGATGGACGGCTACGACATCAGCTATACCGGCCAGTACTTCGACGTGCCCGGGCTGCCCGAATACGTTAACAAGGAGCTGCTGTTTCGCACCGATGACGAGTACAAGGCCCTGGCCCGCAACGACATCAAGCTCGGCGAAAAGGTGTACTACAAGGCCGGCGACACGGTCGAAATCCTGCCCGAAAACACCTACTACCGCGTCGAGTACAAAGACCGCAAGTCGGGGGAAAGCTTCACGCTCTACCCGCGGGGCCAGGTAAACGAAGAAATGGGCGGCCTGCTGGCTTCCCCCGACATCAAGAGATTCCCCGGCCACGACATCTACTCCCACATCAGCTCCGTGCCCGACCCGAGCAAGGAAAAGGACTGGAGCGAGGTGAAGGAACACGTGCTGGCCGTCGGCGACACTATCTACCTCAACGACTACTTTGCCGTGTTCCGCGCCGTGGAGCCCGCCCAGCAAACCGCGGGTCTGGGTCTGACTAAAGGCGACCTGGCCATTCAGGCTGACTTTATGGTGTCGGGTGAGAAGAAGAAGTACCACGTACACCCGGTGTTTGTGGTGCGCAACCGCCTCATCGGCCGTATCCCGGACGAAGTGGAAGACCTGGGCCTGCGCCTGAGCTTTATCAACGTGGACCCCACCAACAAGAAGTTCACCTTCGGGGTCAGCACGACTCAGAAAGACTACATCATCCTGAAAGCCACGGAGAAGCCCTTCATCAACCTGCTCTGGAGCGGCACGCTGCTCATGGCCCTGGGCTTCGGCATGGCCCTGGTGAAGCACCGCCGCGAGAACCGTCGGAGCCCTCAGAGCCCGGTCCCGGTCGTGAAGAAAGGTACTGCCCGCCGTCAGCCCCAGGCCGCCGTGTAGCAGGCCTGTTGCAGGAAAGCTGAAAAGCCCGGGCCGGATGGCCCGGGCTTTTTTGTGGCCACCGGTAGCCAGCTCCAAGGCGCAGCCTTGGAGCCGCGAGATTGCGCCTTGGAGCCGCGAGATTGCGCCTTGGAGCCGCGAGATTGCGCCTTGGAGCCGCGAGATTGCGCCTTGGAGCCGCGAGATTGCGCCTTGGAGCCGCGAGATTGCGCCTTGGAGCCGCGAGATTGCGCCTTGGAGCCGCGAGATTGCGCCTTGGAGCCGCGAGATTGCGCCTTGGAGCCGCGAGATTGCGCCTTGGAGCCGCGAGATTGCGCCTTGGAGCCGCGAGATTGCGCCTTGGAGCCGCGAGATNATACTCCAGCGTTGGGGACACAAAAAAAGGGCAGCCAAGCGGCTGCCCTTTTCTACTCTGAGCTTGCTCAGAATTTACTTCTGGATAACCAGCTGACGGATCGAGTAGTCGTTGCCCGACTTCACTTTCAGCGTGTACAAGCCAGCGGCCAGGTTCGACAGGTCCAGCTTGTTGAGCTGATTGTCGCTAACCATAGACGTGTGGATGGTCTGACCCAGCATGTTGGTTACTTCTACCTGCATGGCACCTTTGGCGTTGGCACCTTTGATGTCCAGCGTTACGATGCCCGTCGATGGGTTCGGGAATACGTTGATAGAGCGGTCCAGCGCGGCCGACGTGCCGGTGATGGCCACTACCGTGATGTCATCCACGAACAGGGAGAACTGGTCGGCCAGGCTGTAGGCGTGGAAACCAATGAATACGTTACCGTTAGCCGCTGGCACGATTGGGGCCACCTGCGTTGGGGCCGTACCAGGGGAAGTGGTGGTGTACGTCGTACCCAGGATGTTGGCATTCTGGAAGATGGTCGTAGTCATAGCGGCTGGCGTAGCCGCGTTGCCAAACTTCACTTCCATGCGCTCAGGATACAAAGTAGCGCTGTTAGCGCGGTACTTGAACTGGAGCTGGTAGCGGGTGCCAGCGCGCATGAACATGGCCGGGGTGAAGAACCAGTCATCACCGGGGTTGGTCGTGCTGTAGTTGTAACGCATGGCGTTCGGCGCCGAAGCGGAGGACGTCGAGGCAATTACAGACCAAGTGTTGGCATCGTTGTTCGAGTCGGTTACGGTGATGCCGCAAGGCAGCGTACCGGCCGCTACGCCATCGAAGTTCTCAGCATACGGGAAGGTCGTGATGATAGGAGCGATGCAAGCCGTGGTGAAGGAGAAGGGACCCGACAGCGTGCTCTGATCCGTAGCACCGCAGTTGGCGCGGATGTAGAACTGATACGTGGTGGACGAGTTCAGGCCCGAAATGGTGTACGGCGAACCCGTGATTGTAACCGTGGTGCCGCCGGTAGCAGGGTTGAAGCCAGTTACGCCGTAGATAACAGTGTAGCCGGTGCCGTTGGCCGGACCCGTGAAGGTGAAGGTACCCGAGTTGCCCGTGGTGCCCGTAACGGTAACGGCGGTAGGAGGCAGGCAGGTAGCCGCTGCTCCGTACGCAACTTCCATAGCCAGACGGGTCTTAAAAGTAGTCGCGCTGATGTCCGTCCATGGATCCGTGGGCAAGCCGCGGAAGTAGTAGGTGGCCACGCGCAGCGGGTCTTCGTTTTGGTAGGCAATCTGTGGATTGGACGTGCCGCCCGATGGCTCCTTAATGCCAACGTAGTAGGCACCCGAAACCGGCACGCCTGGCAGCGGAATCGTGACAGCGCCAGCCGCCGGCGTCCGCGTGAGCGTCGCTGAGGTGTAGAGGACAGCACCAGGAGTACCACCGGTGCCGGTTGCGTCAAAGATGACAACCTGATAAGGCTGAACGTTGTTAGCCGAGGCGGCGAAAGTGAATTTTACTTCGTTGACCGCGGCCGGCTGAACGGCAAAATGCTTGGTAGCGATGACGCCATCAGCAGCGCCGGCGCCAATACCCGTGGCCGCGAAGGGTTGAGTATCGTCGATGTACGTAGCGCGGTTAGGCGTTACGACCTGCGTGTAGGTAGCCGTGTTGTTGGCCGTGTTGACATCACCGGACACGGTGGTCTGCACGCTAACGTTATTGGTACCCAGCGCAAGCGTGGCAGGGTACGGGGCAAACGTTACGATCGTCGTCGCACCGGCGGCCAGCGAGGCTACCGTTTGGGTGTTGCTGAACGTGTTGGCTCCCCCTACCGTCAGGGTTACGGGCAGGTTAGTGAGGGGTTGGTTGCCCAGGTTGCGCACGGCCGCCGATACCGCATGCGGCAGCGAGGTGGGCGTAGCCAGCTTGCCGAGCGTGTAAACGGTGGCCACGGTGGCATCTACTACTGGTACCGGGGTACCCTGGTTGAAGCGGTAAGTGCGGCCGGCATCGGGCAGGAAGGTGTTACGCACAAAGTGCGAAGGGATAAGCCCACCGGCTTCGGCGGCAAAAACCGTCGTGGTCCAGGCCGTAGCGCTGGAAGCCTTTTGGGCGAAAAGACGATCGGCTGGCGTTGCGCTGGCGCCTTTGAGGCCGACCAGGAAACCAACGCCAATCGGGGCAGCTGTGCCAGCTGTCCAGGCGCCGTATACGAATTCAATCCGGCTCGACCCTTCGTAGAGCTTGGCCTGAAACTGAATAGTGGCAAACTGCGCCGTTTTATCGGCCAGGTTTTCCCACTGAATGGTGCAGACCCGGCTGCCCGCCGCACCGGTCGTCGAAACCCGGAACTCGGTTGGGGAGGTCGTCTGGTTGGGAGCACCCGTCAAGTCGATACCGCCGAGTGGGGCAATGATATTCAGGTCGGGAGCCGCTACAAAGTTGAAAATGTTAGCTGCCGAAGGTGGCGTCGTACCAAGCTTGATGAAGCCGTTGGTGTTCAGAACAAAATCGGTGTAGGCCGTACCGTTAAACGTAAAGCTAAACCCGATGGGCGTAACGGCCGAGTTGGCGTCGTCGTTGTTAGCCGTGGTAATTACCGTGCCCGTAGTAGCCAGATCGGTGTAGGTGCCGGCTAGGTTCGAGGCATTGGACGGAACGTAATCCAACTGAGCGTAGGCAGAAGTGCTGCCCAGGGCCAGCGCTGCCGCCAGTCCCAGCTGCCGCCAGCGTTTGGTTGGACGACTTGTAGTGTAGGGGTTCGTCATAAGGTAGGGTGTTGTTGAAGAAGGTGGAGAAAGAAAACTTGAAAAGGTAACGTGAGGCAGATGCTGGGAAGTCAGCACTATCACAGGGTTTCGCGAGTACAAGGTGCTAAAATTCCTTGAAAAAGAAGATAATAAAATTGAGCTAAAACTCACCCTCGTACCTTTCCTCCTAATTACAGGCCTTTTTTATGCCCGCAGATTCTTCTCCGCTTCGTATTGTGTTGCTTGGTGCGGGTCGCGTAGCCACCCAGCTGGGGCCGGCGCTGTGGCGGGCGGGCCACCAGATTCTCGGGGTGTGGAGCCGCACCGCGGGCAGCGCCGCGGCCCTGGCCGCCCAGATTCCCGGCGCCCAGGCCCTCGACAGCGCGGGCCTGCGGGAGTTGCCGGCCGCCGACATATATATCCTGGCCGTACCCGATGCGGCAGTAGCCGCAGTGCTGGCCGCCGTAGCTCTGCCGCCGGGCGCACTGGCCGCCCACACGGCCGGGGCGCTGCCGCTGGGCGTTTTTGAGGCGTATCCGCAGTTGCGGGGCGGCGTGTTCTACCCCCTGCAGACCTTCAGCCCGGGCCGGAGCGTGGACTGGGCCGGCGTGCCGCTGTGCGTGGAGGCCACGGCGGCGGCCGATGAGGCCCTGCTGGTAGTCCTGGCCCGGAGCCTGAGCAAGTCGGTGCTGGTGGTAGCCACGCCGCAGCGGCAGGCCCTGCACGTGGCCGCCGTCTTCGCCAGCAACTTCACCAATCATTTGCTGGGCATCAGCGACGCGCTGGCCCGGCAGGCCCAGGTGCCGTTTGCGCTGCTCACGCCCCTAGTGCGCGAAACGGTGGAAAAAGCCCTGCACCATCCCCCTTTCACCGTGCAGACCGGCCCCGCCGTGCGCCACGACAACGCTACGCTCGATTTTCACCGGGCGGCGCTGGCGGCGCATCCCCGCTGGCTGGCCTTATATAAGGAGCTGACCGACAGTATTCAGGCGCAAAGCGGGCCGCCGCCGCCAAACAACGAGGAGCTCCCGCCGCTTTGATTCGGAAACCGGGGTGCGTACCTTCGTGCCCGCATTTTGCCTTCCCAAGCACTTCCTCCGTGAAAGTCGTTAACATCACCTTTAAGTTTCAGGACGGCCAGCCCGAGCAGACGCACGTAGCGGCGCAGGGGGAGTCGGTACTGGACGTTGCGCTCAACAACGACATTCAGCTGCAGCACAACTGCGGCGGGGTGTGCGGCTGCAGCACCTGCCACGTGTATGTGCTGCAGGGCGAAAACGACCTGCCTGAAATCAGCGACAAAGAAGAGGACTTCATTGACCGGGCCGTAAACCCGCGCATTAACTCCCGTCTGGGCTGCCAGTGCGTGGTACAGGGCGGCACCGACGATCTGGTGGTTCTGATTCCCGCCCAGGAGTTTCTGGGGCACTAACTATTTCAGTTGCGGGTTACGCGTTGCCGGCTGCCAGCCCGTTCTGGTGCCCGGCGACCCTCGACGGGCAACTGGCCACTGAACACACGAAACCCAAATTCTATGGCCCACTTTGAGCCCCCCATCCAGTGGAACGACCACGAGGACATTGCCATGGCGCTGTATGAGAAGTTCGGGGCTGAATTTGGCGAAGCCAAAATCTACCGCATCCGCTTCACCGAGCTGCTCGACTGGATTATGACCCTGCCCAACTTTGCCGGCCAGCGTGAGCAATCCACCGAGGGCCATCTGGAGCAGATCCAGGCCAAATGGGTGTACGAGTGGCGCGACAACCAGAAATAAGCCCGGCGGCCCCTTCGATGGGCGCTGTCTTTCCTACCCAACCCGCTATGAGTTCTACGCCTGCTGCCCCCGACCTGTCCGCTGTCAAAGCCTTTATTCTGGACGTCGACGGGGTGCTGACCGATGGCACGCTGCTGGCCCTGAACTCCGGGGAGCAGGCGCGGGCCTTTCACATCCGCGACGGCTACGCCATCCGGCACGCCCTGCGCCGGGGCTACCGCATTGTGGTCATCTCGGGTCGGGAAGAGGAAGGCGTGCGCAAGCGCCTGGAGTCGCTGGATGTACACGACATCTACCTCGGAGTTGATGACAAGATGAAGATCTTCAACAACTACATCAACACCTACCGCCTCGATCCGGCCCACATTGCCTACATGGGCGACGACATGCCCGACATTGAGGTGATGCGCCGCTGCGGGGTGGCCGCCTGCCCCGCCGACGCGGCCGCCGACGTGCACCAGATCAGCCAGTACGTGTCGGCCCTGCCGGGCGGACACGGCGCCGTGCGCGAGCTGATTGAGACCGTTATGAAGCTGCAGCAAACCTGGCACTAGCCTGGGTGCAGCGGAAGGATAACAGCCGCTCCCTCACCTTTTTGTACGGGGTGAGAGGGGCCAAAAGCGAGTTGCAGTTTTCTAAAATCCCTCTATATTTACCCACTCATCCATTCATCCTTTTTTTTCCTTTCATGAAAACAGGAACCGTAAAATTCTTTAATGAGTCGAAGGGCTACGGCTTCATTACAGATGACACGACGAAAGAAGATTTCTTCGTGCACGTTACCGGCCTTAACGGGGGCCAGATCCAACAAAATGACCGCGTGGAATTTGAAACGCAGGAAGGCCGCAAGGGCGTAAATGCAGTCAACGTGAAGAAAGTGTAGGGTTTCCTACCCTGGTTATTTTAGCTTGCTTGAAAGCCTCTCCGGTTGGAGAGGCTTTCTTTTTGCGCCGCTGCCCACTCCGGAGTCGGTTGCGGGTCAGTATCACCATCTTTGTACCCCAATCCGCCCGTTGCCATGCCCGTACCCGCCCCGCCGTCTGCTCCGGCCCCGCCCGCCGGCCCCGCCCGGGCGGGCGGCTGGGCGGCGCTGTGGCAGCTGGTGCGCTTTCCCAATCTGGTCATCATGGCCCTGTGCTTGGCGCTGGTCCGGGCCTACCTGCTCGGGGCTGCCCGCCCCCTCACGGCGCTGGACGGCGGCCGGTTTGCGCTCCTGGCGCTGGCGGCGCTGTGCGTGGCGGCGGCGGGCTATATTATCAATGACTACTACGATGTTAAGATTGATGCCATCAACCGGCCCGAGCGGCTGGTAGTGGGGCGGGTGGTAAACCGCCGCCATGCCATGCTGGCCCACCTGCTGCTCTCGGGGCTGGGCGTGCTGGTGGCCGGGCTGCTGGCGCCGCTGCTGGGGCTGGTCAACCTGGGCTCGGCGCTGCTGCTGTGGGGGTATTCGGCTCGGTTCAAGCGCCTGGCGCTGGTCGGCAACCTGAGTATTGCCACGCTCACGGCAGCGCTGGTACTGCTGCCCGAACTGCAGCTGCGCACCGGCCTGCCCCTGGTATGGGGCTACGCCCTGGCCGCCTTCCTGCTCACTATGGTGCGCGAGATAGTCAAGGATGCGGAAGATATGCGCGGCGACGCCGAGCACGACTGCCGCACCTTGCCCATTGTGTGGGGTGTGGCCCGCACGAAGTGGGTGACGGGCTTTTTTCTGCTGTGCCTGGTCGTGTTTGTGGCGGGGGCGGCTGGGCAGGCTGGGCGCAGCGGCCACTGGCTGTTCGGGGGCTGGCTGCTGCTCACGGTGCTGGGGCCCCTGCTGCTGCTGGGCCGGCTGCTGGCCCGTGCCGACCGCCGCCGCGACTTTGCCCGCCTGAGCGCCTGGTGCAAGTGGATTATGCTGGCCGGGGTGGTGTCGATGGTGCTGACAAAGCCGGGCTAAAACCGTAAGCCCGACGGTTGCGTTAGCAGCAGATGCACCAGCCGAGGGCAGTATATAACTCTTTGTATTCCGGCCCTGTTCTGTTCCGTATTGTCCAACTTTCCTTGTATGCGTTTTCTATTCTCTCTGCTGGCCCTGGGGCTGCTGAGCACCACCGTTCGTGCCCAAACTACGCCTGCGGACTCCTCTGCGGCCGCCGCCGCGGCCACTCCGCCAGCTGTAGCCCCGAAAACGGGCCGGTTTGCCAAGCTTCTGGAGGCCAGCGACAAGCCCAGCTTTGTGCCGATTCCGGTGTTGTTTTCCCAGCAGGAAACGGGCCTCGCCGTGGGCCTCTCGGTGTTGCCCGTGTGGCGCTTCGGCACCGATACGACCACGCGCAAGTCTAATGCGCGGTTCGTGGGCTGGATCAGCCAAAAAAAGCAGACCAGCCTGCAAGTCACGCACAACGTTTTTACCCCCGGGGAGAAGCTCTACCTGCTGGGCGAAATCAGCTACTACGACGTTAACTTCTTTTATTACGGTATCGGCAATGACACCCGTAAAGCCGATGAGTCGGAGGTCGCCTACAAGCTCTTTATCTTCAACCAGCGCGTGATGCCGCGCATCGCGCCCAACCTGTTTGCCGGTCTGCAGTACCGCTTCACCGGCCTGCGCAGCGTGAAGTACGACCAGCCGGGCGAGGAAGGAGGCATCAATAAATTTCAGAAGGACATAAACGACGGCCGCATCTCGGCTCTTGAAGCCGGCGGAGGCAACACCTCGGGCTTCGGCCCGGCCGTCCTCTACGACGGTCGCGACAACGTGCTGGCTACTTATCGGGGGCAGTACCTGCATCTGCACAGCATGTTTGCGGGTAAGTATGCGGGCAGCGACTACACGTTCAGCCGCTTTCAGATCGATGCCCGGCACTTCCAGCCCTTGTTTGGGAATACCAAAACCATTCTGGCCCTGCAGTATCTGGGGCAGTTTCATACGGGCGGCAAGGTGCCTTTCCGGGAGCTCAGCGCTTTCGGGGCCGACCTGGGCGGCTCGATCTACAACTACGCCACGCTGATGCGCGGGATTTATGAAGGGCGCTTCCGCGACCGGCAGATGATGACCTTCCAGGCTGAGCTGCGCCGCAAGCTGTTCTGGCGCATCGACGGGGCCGTCTTCGGGGCCGTGGGTGAAGTAGCCAATCAGGTCAAGGACTTCTCGCCCGACGGGACCAAGTTTGCCGCCGGGGTAGGAGGGCGCTTCAACTTCAACCGCCGCGACCGGCTGAACCTCCGGCTCGACTACGGCGTTGGGTCCGGCGGCAATTCCGGGGTGTATTTTTCCGTGGGAGAAGCGTTTTAAAGCAGCCTGGGTTGATTGCCGCCCACATCCGCCCGGTGCGGCGGTGAAGTGTGCAGGAAAGCAGCAGAGCCCTGACGGACCCGCCCGGGCCGGAATGCTGGTTAGCGTCAAAACCGTATCTTCCGCCACCTGACTTCCTGCCGTGGTCGGCATCCCGACCCGCTCGTTCCTTGCTTCCCCTATGCGCTTTTTATATCCGCTACTGCTGGCTCTGGCTCTGCCTGCCCTGACCTGCGCTCAGACCAGTCCTCCCGGTCCCGACGACCCGGCAACGGCGGCCCCCGTGGCGCGCAAGACCAAGCCCAGCTTTATCCCGTTTCCCATTGTGTTTTCGCAGCCCGAAACCGGGCTGGGGTACGGGCTGGCGGTGCTGCCGGTGTGGCGCTTCGGCACCGACTCCACCGTGCGCAAGTCCAACGCTCGGCTGCTGGCGTGGCGCACCACCAAAAACCAGAGCCTGGTGCAGCTGACGCACAACGTCTTCACGCCCGGCGAACGGTTTCTGCTGACTGGTGAGGCAAGCAACTACTACAAGTTTCCCATCAACTATTACGGCTTCGGCCCCGGTACCAGCCTCGACGATAAGTCCATCATCCAGTACAAGGTGCTCATCTTCAATGAGCGGGTACTGCGGCAGGTGCACCGCAACCTGTTTGTGGGCCTGCAGTACCGCGGCACGTACCTGCGCGACGTGCAGGTGCTCAAAAATATCGACCAGGACACGCCCCAGCAGCGCCCTAGCCTGCTGCTGGCGCGTACTGCCCGGGAGTATGCCGAAGACACGTTCATCTCGGGCCTCGGGCCTTCGCTGCTCTACGATGGCCGCGACAATATCCTGAGTACTTTCCGCGGCAATTACCTGGAGCTGAGCAGCTTTTTCAACGGCGGCGTGCTGGGCAGCGACTTCCGCTTCAGCCGCTTCCTGCTCGATGCCCGCCATTTTCACGCGCTGGATCAGGCGGGTAAAACCATTCTGGCGGCGCAGCTGGTCGGGCAGTTCCACGTGGGGACCGTGCCCTTTCGGGAGCTGGCCAACCTAGGCGGCGACAAAGTCCTGCGCGGCTACTACGAGGGCCGCTACCGCGACCGGCAGCTGCTGGCCGTGCAGGCCGAGCTGCGCCGCAAGCTGATCGGACGCTTCAACGGGGTGGTATTTGGTGGCCTGGGGCAGGTCGGCAACACCGTAGCCGAGCTGGGCAAAAACAGCCTGAAAGCCAGCGGCGGGGCCGGCATCCGCTTCCAGTTCAACCGCGCCGACCGCCTCAACATCCGCTTCGACTACGGCGTGGGCCGCGGAGGCTCTTCAGGTATCTACTTCAGCATTGGCGAGTCTTTTTAACTGGCTGCTGAAGAAGAATTTACTGTGTCAGTCAGCTTTTTTACGAGTCTGAGACGTCAATAGAGCCATTGGAAAGCTCCTCCGTACCATCCTGGCGGCCCGATTTGGCGTAAGGAGCAGGGATGGAACACGTCTCCCCACTACGCTTTCATGCCGCGCAGGAAGCTACCGCCGGCCTGGTTTCGCTCACGCCGTGGCGCATCATCACTCCGCCCCGGCGGAAGCTGCAGGCCGTGGTGATAATTCCGGCCAAGGATGAGGCCGACCAGCTGCCCCAGACCCTGGCGGCCCTGGCCGCCCAGACCGATCTGGCCGGCTGCCCATTGGCCCCGGAAACGTATGAGATTATCGTGCTGGCCAACAACTGCCACGATGAGACGGCGGCCGTCGCCCGGTACTTTGCGGCCCTGCATCCGGCGCTGGCGCTGCACGTGGCCGAAATCATGCTGCCGCCGGCCGAGGCCCACGTAGGCCGCGCGCGGCGGCAGCTGATGGACGAAGCCTGCCGCCGGCTGGAATTTGTCGCCAGCGGACACGGCGTAATCCTGAGCACTGATGCCGATACCCGCGTGAGTCCTACCTGGGTGGCCGCGACGCTGGCCGAGCTGCGTACCCACCGCGCCGACGCCATCGGGGGGCGCATTCTGACGCCGCGGGCCACGGGTAGTCCGGCCCAGCGCCGCTACCACCTGCGCGACACGGCCTACCGCCTGCTGCGCGCCCGCCTCGAAGACTTGATTGACCCGACGGCCGCCGACCCCTGGCCGCGTCACCACCAGCACTTCGGGGCCAGCTTTGCCATTACGGCCCGGGCCTACCGGCGCGTCGGGGGGCTGCCGGCCGTCGCGTATCTGGAAGATGAAGCCCTGTACCAGGCGCTGTGCCGCCACGACCTGTGCGTGCGCCACAGTCCCGCCGTGCGCGTATTCACCTCCGACCGCCACGAGGGCCGCGTGGCAGTCGGGCTTTCGTGGCAGCTGCGGCAGTGGGCCGCCCTGCAGGAGCAGCAGCAGGAGCCGCTGGTAGAGGGCGCCTCCCAGCTCGTTGCTGACTGGCGGCTGCGCCGACAGCTGCGGCAGCTTTGGCAGCTGGCCTCGCAGCAGACGCCACTGCTGCCCGGCCTGCCGGCCAGTGCCCTGCAGGAGGCCGCCCGCCAGCTGGGACTGCTACCCATGAGCCTGGACCAGCAGCTGCGGCAAGCGGCTACGTTTGGCGGACTATGGCAGTGGGCTCAGCAACTACGTGCCCAGGGCGCACCGGCCTGGCTGCCGGTGCCGTTGAGCCAGGCCACGGCCGAGCTGCGGCAGCAGGTGGCGGCGTGGGAAGCGGTAGCGGTTTAAGCTTTTTCCAGCATATCAAGCCGGTAGGTTTCGTGGCGCTGCCCGCTTAGGTGACGCAACGGACCCGCGGGACCCGCCTGCCGCAGGAAGAACTCGTGAACCTCAGCCCCGGTGAGCGGGTAGTCGTGCACAATGGGGGTCCAGTGCACCAGCAGCAGCTGGCCGCCGGGCGCCAGGGCCGCCAGCAGCAGCAGCGCCGTGCGCTCCAGGTCCGGTAGCGCCCAGTAGTAGCCGACTTCCGACAGCACAATCAAATCGAAGCGCGCCCCGGCGGGAAACTCGGCCGGAAGGCTCATGCGCTGAAACTCCACCTGGGGCAAGAACCGGCACCGTTCCCGGGCCCGGACCAGCGGAGCCTCGGCCACATCAACAGCCAGCAGGTGCCCGCAGCGCGGAGCCAGCTGCTCGGTGAGCACGCCCAGCGAGCAACCGATTTCAAAGGCTTGCGGGTAGCTCGGGTTGGTCAGCGCCCCGATGGTGGTGGCGTATTTTCCTTGCTCGTAAGCACTGGTTTCGAAGTTCCACGGGTCCTGATTGGCGCGGTACACGGCGTCAAAATAGCTGGGGGGCAGCGTGTGGGGCTGGTTCTGATTCATGGCGAAAGGCTGGTGGGAGGGCAGGAAGAAAGAATCCGCAGGAACCGGCTGGCTACCGGGGGCTGGATTCCGCTGCTTCCAGGTACACCTCAAACGGCTGGGCAAAATGAGCGAGCATAGCTGCGGACAGCTGAAAACCGGTTGGGTCATCGTCGATTACCGCCGTGAGCTGGGAGCGGTGGGCGGCAATGGCCTGCTGCTTCACGTCGAGCACGGGGGTAATATCGAGCCGCCAGCCGCGTACCTCGCCGGGCTGGGGCAGCTCGGCCGCCGCCGCCCGCTCCCAGGCCCAGACCACGTACTCCACCACGCGCGGCGGGGTAGGCAAGCCGGCGCAGGCGGCCCCAACCAGCTGGCTGGTAGCGCGGTGGTCGGGGTGAGGGTCACGCCGCCAGGGCACCAGGACGGTTTGGGGACGCTGGGCGGTCAGATGCTCCCGAAGCCGGGCCACTGCGGCCGCAAAGCCCGCCGCCCCGGTGGTGGGCACTCCCCCGTCGGGCAGGTTCAGGTGTAGCGTCGACTGGGAGTCAACTCCCAGAATCAGCAGCGCGTCCCGCAGCTCCGCCGCCCGCAGGGCCTGCCGGGCCGGGGGCGGAAACCGGCGGGAGTTTGGGTGCGACATGGTGCCGTCGCTCACCAGCACCGTACTGACGGGTTGGCCGGCCTGCCGCAGCAGCGCCAGCAGTCCGCCGCAGCCCAACGACTCATCATCGGGGTGAGGGGCCACCACGACGGTAGCGCCCAGGGAGGCCGCAAAGCCCGGGGGCAGCAGGGGAAAATCAGCGAATTGGAAGGGGGCAGCCTTAAGCATTCCAGAGCGAATGAGCGGGAGTAGGGTGTGCGAGCACAAAGCGGCCGGCGTCGGCTACGGCGGCATCGGGGGCGGGCTGCCGCAGGTAATGGGTCAGGTCGCGGTGCAGGCGCTCGAAGGGCTCGGGGCGCAGCAGGCCCCGGGCGCCCACGCACCGCTCCGCCAGCTGCAGGGTGCGCAGGCAGATTTCCTCAATGGCAGTGCGCATCAGGTTGGCGTAGGCAATGGTGGCGGCGACGTCGGCTTCGGCCGCCGGGCGGGTGGCGTGGTCGGCGGCCCCGCGCAGCCACAGGTTGCCGCTTTCGACCAGCATCGCCATTTCGCCGAGGCGCATTTTCTGGTACGGATCATCCAGGCGGCCCAGGTCGCGCAGGAAGCGGCGGGTTTCGTCGAACACCGCTTCGGCGGCCCCCAGCTGCACGGCGGCAAACCGGATGGCCCCGCCGCTGAACCACGGCTGCTGATAGTAGGCCCCGGGCGGACCCAGCAGGTCCTGGGGCCCAATTTCAGCCCCGGTCAAATCGACGCGGAAGCTGGCGGTGGCGCGCATCCCCAGCGGCTTCCAGAACGAGGCGTCCAGCGTGGGAAGCTGCTCATCGGCCGGCAGAATGAACATCTGCCAGCCGCCATCGGGCAGGGCGCCGGTGATGAGCGGGCGCGTAAGGTGGCCGGCCCCGGAGCCGAAGGTTTTGCTGCCCCGGAGCCGGAACCGGCCTTCGGGAAGCGGCTCCAGATGCACGCCGTCCTGCGCTTCCGTGTTCCAGACGCCGAACAACCGGCCCTGGCGCGCGTCTGCGGCCCAGCGCTGCACCTGCGCGGGCTGCCCAAAGCGCTGGGTTAGCTGTAAGGCATTCAGATGACCTTCGTACACCCGGCCCACGGCCAGGTTGCCGCGTCCGAGGTGCTTGAGGGTGCGCAGCATGCTCAGCGTCTGGGGCGGGGCCAGCAGGCCGGCACCGCCCAGGGCTTGGCTGAGCGGGGCCGTGAGCAGGCCCGCGGCTCCCAGCCACTGAAACTCTTCGGTCGGGAACCCGCCTTCCTGGTCGGTCAGCGCGGCCTGCGCCGCCAACCGGCCGGCCAGCGCCGCGGCGGCTTCTTCGGGAGTAGGAGCCGCCAGCATTTCCGGTAGCCGATCAGGGACGGGAGTAGCGGCTGCGGCCGCTGTTTCGGCCGCGAAATATTCCAGCAAGGACATAGAAGAAAGGAAAAGAGGAGCGGGCTAGTTGATTTTTCAGGCCCCGAAAACGCCAGGCCCGGGTATACTACTACGTACGACTTTGGGGACGCGGTTGGTGGCAGCATAACAATTCGGTAATACGACGCGTTGGGTGCCCGGCGGGGAGGTGGCTACCTTCGTGCGTCCCAATCGTCCCGTTTAACCCCTTCTTGCCATGTCGCAGCCCATCCGCTCCGCCCTCGTTTCCGTCTATTACAAAGACCGTCTGGAGCCGCTGGTAGCGCTGCTGAAGGAGCAGGGGGTGAAGCTGTACTCCACGGGCGGCACCCAGCAGTTTCTGGAAGAGCAGGGGGCCGAAGTAACGGCCGTAGAAAGCCTGACCGGCTTTCCGGCCGTGTTCGGTGGCCGGGTGAAGACTCTGCACCCGAAGGTGTTTGGCGGCATTCTGCACCGCCGCCACGAAGCCGGCGACCTGGCCGAAGCGGCCCAGTACGATATTCCGCCCATCGATCTGGTGATTGTGGATCTGTACCCGTTCGAGGAAACCGTGGCTTCGGATGCCGCCGAGGAGGATATCATTGAGAAGATAGACATCGGCGGCATTTCCCTGCTGCGCGCCGCCGCCAAAAACTACCGCGACGTGCTCGTGGTCAGCAGCCGCGACCAGTACGAGGCCGTGACAGAGCTGCTGCGCGCCAAAAACGGCGCCACCGACCTAGAGGACCGCCGCCACTACGCCGCCGCCGCCTTCGAGGCCACGTCGCACTACGACACCCACATCTTCAACTACCTCAGCCAGGGCACTGCCCTGCACGGAGCCGCCCTGAAAGTCAGCCAGAAGCCCGCTACGGCCCTGCGCTACGGCGAAAACCCCCACCAGGCCGGCACTTTTTACGGCGACTTCCCGGCCCTGTTCGACCAGCTGCACGGCAAGCAGCTCAGCTACAACAACCTCGTGGATGTGGATGCGGCCGTGCTGCTGATGCAGGAATTTGCGGCCGGCGAGCCCGCCTGCGCTATTCTCAAGCACACCAATGCCTGCGGGGTGGCCCAGGCGCCCACCGTTGCCGAAGCCTACCGGCACGCCCTGGCCTGCGACCCGGTGTCGGCCTTCGGGGGCGTGATCATCGTGAACCAGCCGGTGGATGAGGCCACGGCGGCGGAGCTGAACAAGCTGTTTTTCGAGGTGCTCATTGCCCCGGAGTTTGAGGCTGGGGCGCTGCCGATTCTGCAAAGCAAGAAAAACCGCATTCTGCTGCGCCAGAAGCCCGTGGCTTTCCCCCGCAAGCAGGTGAAAACGCTGCTCAATGGCCTGATTGAGCAGGACTTCGACCGCCAGACCGAGACGGCCGCCGACTTTAAAGTCGTGACGCAGTCGGCGCCGACGGCCGAGGAAACCGAGGCGCTGGTGTTTGCGGCCAAGGTCTGCAAGCACACCAAGAGCAATACCATCGTGCTGGCCCGGGCCGGGCGGCTGCTGGCTTCGGGCGTGGGCCAGACGTCGCGGGTGGATGCCCTGCGCCAGGCTATTGAGAAAGCCAAGGCGTTCGGCTTCGACCTGCACGGCGCCGTGATGGCCTCCGACGCCTTCTTCCCCTTCCCCGACTGCGTGGAAATTGCCGGTGCCGCCGGCATCCGCGCCGTGGTGCAGCCCGGCGGCTCCATCAAGGACGCCGATAGCATTGCCGCCTGCGACCAGCTGGGCATGGCCATGGTGATGACCGGCGTGCGCCACTTCAAGCACTAGTGGCTGAGACGGAGGCGGTGACAAACCGGATAGTGTATATTTGATAATCCTGTTCTTTCCTCAACCTCTGTCGTCTGCCCTGTTGTGAAATCAAGCCAGCCTGAAATTCTGCTGTATGCCATGGGCACCCTGCTGGTGATGAGTGGGGCCTTTGTGCGCATCAGCCATCTGACCAGCGCCACTGTAGGCTTCACGCTCCTGTTCGCGGGGCTCTTGCTGGGCAGCGTAGGCAAGCTGCTGACTTTCAGGCGCAAGCGGCAGCTGCAGGCGCGCAATCGGGAGTTGGAGGCTGAGCTGGCAGCCTTACGGGGCAAGTCATAAAGCGGCCGCCGCCATTGCCCTTGATTCAGCAGAAAGCCCTGACGCACGCGTTGCGTCAGGGCTTTCTGCTTTCACAACTCTTGGCTCATTGTCCGGGACGGATTGCGTCGCTTCGCTCGCAATGACAGCGCTCCGGCCCACGGCTTGGCCCGTATTCTACCGGCTGCGCTTCGCGGAAACTTGCGTACTTTTGCGCCCACTTTGCACGGGCTCCAGTTGAGCTCCTCCTCCTAACCAGCCGCTACTCAATGGGTTTCTTCAACTTCCTTACCAGCGACATCGCCATTGACCTGGGGACGGCCAATACGCTCATTATCCACAACGGCATCATCGTCGTGGACGAGCCGAGCATCATCGCCAAAGACCGCACAACGAACAAGGTAATTGCCGTGGGCCGGCAGGCGCAGCAGATGCACGAGAAGACCCACGACAACATCAAAACCATCCGGCCCCTGAAAGACGGCGTGATTGCCGACTTCCACGCCGCCGAGGAGATGATCAAGGGCATGATCAAGATGATCGACACCCGTCGTCGTCTGTTTCAGCCCTCCCACCGCATGGTTATCTGCATTCCCTCGGGCATCACCGAAGTGGAAAAGCGCGCTGTGCGTGACAGCGCCGAGCACGCCGGGGCCAAGGAAGTCTGGATGATTCAGGAGCCCATGGCCGCCGCCATCGGCATCGGCATCGACGTGGAGCAGCCCGTGGGCTCGATGATTATCGACATCGGGGGCGGCACCACCGAAATTGCGGTTATTGCCCTGTCGGGCATCGTCTGCGACCAGTCCATCAAGACGGCCGGGGACGTGTTCAACCAGGATATCCTCGACTACATGCGCCGGCAGCACAACCTGCTGATCGGGGAGCGCAGCGCCGAGCGGATCAAGATTGAAGTGGGCGCGGCCCTGACCGAGCTGGACGTCACTCCGCCCGACTTCGAGGTGCGCGGCCGCGACCTGATGACCGGCATTCCGAAGGTTATCAAGGTCACGTCCTCCGAGATTGCCATTGCCCTGGATAAGTCGGTGGCCAAGATCGAGGAAGCCGTGCTCAAGGCCCTGGAAATCTCGCCGCCCGAGCTGTCGGCCGACATCTACGAAAACGGCATTCACCTGACCGGCGGCGGCGCCCTGCTCCGCGGCCTCGACAAGCGCCTGGCCGCCAAAACCAAGCTGCCGATTCACATTGCCGACGACCCGCTGCGGGCCGTAGTGCGCGGCACGGGCAAAGCCATCAACGACCTGCAGGCCTTCAAGGGCGTTTTGCTTACATAATTCTGAATGCTGAATTATGAATTCTGAATTGGAAGTGCTCCGCGCTGACTTCATCACCGCGTCTGCTTAGTTTCCGATTCAGAATTCAGCATTCATAATTCAGAGTTACCCCATGAGAAACCTCTTCACTTTCCTTTTCCGCTACCGGGGCGTCCTGGTGTTCGGGCTATTGGAAGTGCTGAGTCTGATCCTGCTGGTCCGCAACAGCAACTACCACGGCGCGGCTTTCTACAACTCCTCCAACGCCTACGTGGGGCAGGTGCTCGACTGGCGCACCCGCATCTACGACTACTTCCGGCTGGTGCAGGTAAACCAGGGGCTGGTGGCCGAAAATGCGGCGCTGCGCCAGCAGCTCTACCCGGCCGACACTGCCAGCCGCGTGGCCGCTACGCTGCCCGTGAGTCCGGACAGCGCCACCCAGGCCCGGCTGAGCCAGAGCGGCCGTCCCGACTCCTTGCTGCTCGGGCAGCAGCAGATTCCGGCCCGCGACCCGGATTATCCACTGATTCCGGCCCGGGTTATCAACAATTCACTCCGCAATGTGGATAACTACCTCACCCTGAACGTCGGGACACTTGATGGGGTGAAGCCCGGTATGGGCGTACTGGCCGCCGCCGGGGTGGTGGGCCGCGTCAAGGTGAGCAGTGAGCATTATGCCACCGTCACGTCGGTGCTGCACTCCAAGACCTCGATTTCGGCCAAGATTGCGCGCGACAATACCTTCGGCAGCATCAAGTGGCTCGGCGACGACCCCACCCACGTGCTGCTCGACTACATTCCGCGGCAGAACAAGCTCGTGCTCGGCGACACCGTGGTGACGTCAGGCTACAACGCCATTTTCCCGGAAGGCATCCGCATCGGCCTTATCGATTCCTTCGTGAAGGAGCCCGACAAGAACTTCTGGACCGTGCGGGTACGGCTGGCCGTCGATTTTACCAAGCTGACCTACGTGTACGTCGTCACGAGCCGGCCCAAGATGGAGCGCGACACCGTGGAGACGCGCGCGGGGGTGAAGCCGGAAGGGGAGGAGGTGCGGCCATGAGGGAAGTCGGCGTGATCCTGATTCAGCTGCTGCGGCTGGCCTTCTACGTGGCCGTGCACGTGTTCCTGATTAGCAAGCTGGTGCTGTTCGATCTGGGCTGGTGCTTTTTCTACCTGGGCTTTCTGCTGTTTCTGCCCATTGCCACGCCCATCGTGGTGCAGCTGGTGCTGGGCTTTGTGTTGGGGCTGAGCATGGATCTGTTCTACGACACCGGCGGCGTGCACGCGGCGGCGGCCGTGCTGCTGGCGTTTCTGCGGCCCTGGGTGCTGCGCCTGCTCACGCCCCGCGACGGCTACGACGCCGCCGACTCGGTGAACGTGCACCAGATGGGCGGGCAGTGGTTTGTGGTGTACCTGGGGCTGCTGGTCGTTATCCACCACGCGGCTTTCTTCCTGCTCGAGCTGGGCTCGTTCCGCGCCTTTGGCCTCACGCTGGTCAAAATAGGGGCCAGCACCCTGTTTACGGGCCTCACGCTGCTGATTGTGCAGCTGCTGTTTTTTCCCTCCCGCCGCACCCGGTAATCGGCTCGGACTGGTTCGGCGGCCGGCCCGGCATACGCCAATAAACCTGCGCGTCGTTGTATCTTTGCTACTCCGGCCGCGGGGCCGCAGTACGTTTATCCTCAGTTCTTTCTCGCTTTGCAATACCTCGAAGGCCGCAAATACGTGGTGCACGCCATTTTCCTGGCCGTGGCGCTGGTATTTGGGGCTCGTCTCTTCTACATTCAGGTGCTCGACGGCAGCTACAAGCTGGCCGCCGACCGCAACACGCTCCAGCGCCTGGTGCAGGTGCCCTACCGGGGCCTGATCTACGACCGCAACGGCCAGATTCTGGTGCAGAATACGCCCGTGTACGACCTGATGGTGCTGCCGCGCGAAGTCAAGCAGCTCGACTCGGTCCGCTTCTGCGAGCTGCTGCAGCTGCCGCTGGAAGAGCTGCGGGCGTCGCTGAAAGCAGCCCGCGCCTACTCCCGGGTGAAGGCCTCGCCGCTGGTGCAAAACCTGAGTACACCCGAGCTGGCCGCCATTCAGGACAACCTGATCGACTTTCCCGGCTTCAGCATCAAGGCCCGCATGGCCCGCTCCTACAAAACCGAGAACATGGCCCACGCCCTGGGCTACGTCGGCGCCATCACCCCGGCCTTTCTCGAAAAGCCCAAGTACGCCAAGTACCTGCCCGGCGACAACCTGGGCATCACCGGGCTGGAGTCGTACTACGAGCAGAAGCTCATGGGCCGGCGCGGGGTGCAGTACAAGATGGTCAACGTGCGCGGCATCGAGAAGGGCGCCTTCCGCAACGGCGAGTTCGACACGCTGTCGGTAGCCGGCCAGGACCTGCACACCAGCATCGACATCGAGCTGCAGAAGTACGGCGAGACGCTGATGGCCGGCAAGCGCGGCTCCATCGTGGCCCTGGACCCCAGGACCGGCGAGATTCTGGCCCTGGTGTCGGCCCCGCTCTACGAGCCCTCCATTCTGAGCGGCAAGGGCATGGGCAACCGCTACATGGAGCTGCTCAACAACCCCGAACGGCCCCTGTTCAACCGCCCGCTGATGGCCACGTACCCGCCCGGCTCGGTGTTTAAGCTGGTCAATGAGCTGGTGGCGCTGCAGATGGGCGTGGTGACGCCCGCCACCGGCTTCGACTGCAACTGGCGGCTGGTGCGCTGCACCCACCGCCACGAGCCGCCCCGCAACCTGAGCATTGCCATCAAGAACAGCTGCAACCCCTACTTCTACCAGGTGATGCGGGCCAGCGTGCTGCGCGGACGCTCCACCAACAAGTTCGAGGATGCCCGCCTGGGTCTGGCCGAATGGCGGCGGCAGGTGATGTCGTTCGGGCTGGGCACCAAGCTGGGCGTGGATATGGCCAGCGAGAAGAAGGGCCTGATTCCCTCGCCCGAGTTCTACGACAAGCTGCGCGGCTACCACCACTGGAACTTCAAAACCGTGTACTCGCTCAGCATCGGACAAGGCGAAATCGGCATCACGGGGCTGCAGATGGCCAACATCATGGCTACCATTGCCAACCGCGGCCACTACTACACGCCCCACTTCGTGCGCGGCATCGGCCCGGGCGGCCCGCTGCCCGAGTATACCCAGCGCCACATCACCACCGTGGACCAGCAGCACTTTGAGGCTATCATTCCGGGCATGTGCGCGGTAGTCGACGGGGGCCGCGGGGCTACGGGCGCCAACGCCAGCCTGGCCCGCTACGGCATTGCGGTGGCGGGCAAAACCGGCACCGTCCAGAATCCCCACGGCGAAGACCACGCCACCTTCGCCGCCTTTGCCCCCGCCAACGACCCCAAAATCGCCATTGCCGTCTTCATCGAAAACGCCGGCTTCGGCGGCAGCTCCGCCGCCCCGATGGCGGCGCTGATGATGGAAAAGTACCTGCGTGGCAAGGTAAACAACCCCCGCTGGGAAAACTGGCTGATTGGTCCCGGTACCGACCGTTTCATCGTGCACCATTAACCCGGCCGGGCCATCCGTCGACGACTCCCAACCCTTTTTCAGCAACGCCGGGAAGCTGTTTTTCCCGCATCTTTGCCCAATAGTTTAAAATGGCTTCTTCTCCCGCTAGGTATTCGCGCAGCCTCGACTGGGTCACCGTGCTCATCTACGCCGTGATGCTGGGCCTGGGCTGGCTGAACGTGTACGCCGCCAGCTACTCGTCTGACGCGCCCGCCGGCGGCCTGTTCAGCGGGCAGAGCTTCGCGGAGCTGATGCAGTACAACTGGTTTAAGCAGATCATCTGGATCGGTACGGCCCTGGTGCTCATCGTCATCCTGGTCGTGGTCGACTACAAGGCCTACGACACTTTCGCCTTCGTGCTCTACGGGCTGATGATTGTGCTGCTCGTCGTCACGCCCTTTATTGCCCGGCCCATTGCCGGCTCCCGCTCCTGGCTCGAGCTGGGGCCGGTGCGCCTGCAGCCGGCCGAGTTTGCCAAGTTTATTACCGCCCTGGCCGTGTCGCGCTACATGGCCAGCATCAACCTGCGCCACCAGCACTTCCGCGACCAGCTGGTGCTGGCCGGCCTCACGCTGCTGCCGCCGCTGCTCATCATTGCGGCCAACGAAACCGGACAGGCGCTGGTGTTTGCCGCCTTTCTGCTGGCCTACTTCCGCGAGGGAATGTCGCCGCTGATTCTGATCATTCTGGCCGCGGCGGCCGTTATCCTCATCCTGGCGCTGCTGGTGCCCAAGCTCTGGCTGATCGGGGCCTTCACTGCCATCCTGGTGGGCGTGTTTGCCTTCAACACCAAGGTGATGCGCCACCATCTGCCGCTGGCGCTAAGCGTGTGGGCCGTAGTCATCGGCATGGTCTTCGGCGTCGACTTCTTCTTCAACAACGTGCTGCAGCCCCACCAGCGCAAGCGCATTGAGGTGCTGCTAAACCCCTCGGCCGACCCGCTGGGCGTGGGCTGGAACGTGACGCAGTCCAAGATTGCCATCGGCTCGGGTGGGCTGGTGGGCAAGGGCTTCCTGCAGGGCACCCAGACCAAGTTCGACTTCGTGCCCGAGCAAAGCACCGACTTCATCTTCTGCACCGTGGGGGAGGAGTGGGGCTGGGCCGGCACCATGGTCGTCATCATCCTCTTTATGGCCCTGCTGGGCCGGGTGCTGTACGTGGCGGAGCGCCAGAAATCCGTTTTTGGGCGCACCTACGGCTACTGCGTGGCCAGCATCTTCTTCTTCCACTTCGCCATCAACATCGGCATGACCATCGGGCTGGCGCCGGTGGTGGGCATTCCGCTGCCGCTGTTCAGCTACGGCGGCTCCTCACTCTGGTCGTTTACCACGCTGCTGTTTATTCTGCTGGCCATTGACGCCTACCGCAAGCAGGATCTGGTACGATAGGAATTATGAATTATGAATCTCGGTCAGGGCGGCGGCACAGCCAATTCAGAATTCTGAATCCAGAATTCATAATTCTTTTTCTCACCCTGCTCTGCCTGCTGCTGCCCACCCAGAACTCCACGCTCGATGCCTGGTACTATGCGGCCTGCGTGCGCCATGAGCACGAGCTGCTGCTGCCCCACCACCTGCTCTACAACCCCGCCGGCCTGCTCTGGACCCAGCTGCTGCACCTGCTGGGGGCGCGGCCCGATACGCTGGCGGCGCTCAAAGCGCTGAATGCCCTGGCGGCCGGGGCCGGCCTGTGGGTGCTGGGCCGGATTCTGCGCCAGCTGAAGCTGCCGGCTACCTTGGTGGCGCCGTGGCTGCTGGTGGCCGGTGCCAGCTTCGGCCTGCTGCGCTTTGCCACCGAAAATGAGGCCTACGTGCTGCCGCTGCTGTTTTCTTTGCTGGCCAGCCTGAGCTGGGCGCGCTACCAAACGGCCCCTGCGCCGCGCCCGGGTTTGCTGCTCTGGAGCGGGCTGTGGGCGGCCGGGGCCTGCCTGTTTCACCAGATTCACTTCTTCTGGTGGCTGGGGCTGCTGCTCGGCACGGGGTGGTACGCGCCCCGCAAGGGGCGGGCCGTGCTGCTGTACGCCCTGCCGGCCCTGCTGGTGCCGGCCGCCTACGTGGCGGCGCTGCCTTCCTGGCACGAGCCCCTGACGCTCCCGGCGCTCTGGCGCTTCATCTTCCACGATTACTACGCGGGACTCGCCGGCAACGGAGTTTCTGCCCATGGCGCCCTGCTGACGGTAGTGAACCTGGGGCGCACGTTCCTGCAGGTCCACGGCTCTATGCCGGCGCTGGCGCGGGCGGCGCCGGGGCTGGCCGTGGTGCCGCTGGTATGCGCGGGGCTACTGGGCTGGGCGGCGTGGAGCGGCTGGCTGGCCTTCCGGAACCGCAGGGCCGGGGAGGTAGCTGCTGACGTGCCGCCGGCGGGGGGCCGGGCTGTGTGCCGCACCCACGCCGGTATTCTGCTGGCCCAGCTGGCTTTTGCGGCTTACGCCGACGGCAACGCGGAGTTTATGGCAATGCTGCCGGCGCTGCTGGCCGTGGTGGGCGGGGGCTGGGCCTGGCTGCCCGCCCGGGCGCTGGCCGCGGCGGGCGGCGCGCTGCTGCTCTGGAATCTGGCTTTCGGGCTCGTGCCCCAGCATTTTCTGCGCTTTACCAACCCCGACCAGCTGCTGACCCGGATTCCGGCCCGGCCGCACGACTGGTTTCTGCTGGACAACCACAACCTGGTGCTGAACCAGCTGCACTACCGCACCGGCAATCCCGTGGGCCTGCCCAACGTGCTGGCCGCCCCTACGCTGCTCGTGCAGCGGCCCGGGCAATCGGCCCCGCAGCTGCGGGCCTGGGTGCAGCGCCAGCAGCGGGCCGGCCACCGCGTCTTTACCGACTGCCTCGGTGGCCCCCGGCTGCTGGACCGCGCCCAAATCGTGTACGGCGACCAGAATGCTGCCCTGCTGCAAGGCTTCCGCACGGTCCGCCTCGATTCGTTCCCCACGTTTTTCGGCCCCCGCTACCTCACCGAGATTCTGCCACCCGCGGCCGAGTAGCCGGGTGTTGCTAGGCTCCTGCCTCAGGGCGTGCTTCTGCCGCGCCTGGCCGCAGCCAGCCGAAGAAAGGATGAAAGGTGAGCCGCTGCGCAAACGCCACCGCGAATACCGGCGCCGCCAGGTAGCCCATGCGGCCCAGGTCGCCGGACAGCAGCATATGAATCAGCACCACGGCCCCGAGTGCTACTCCAGCCCAGCCCAATCGGGGCGGCTCGGCCCCGGTGGCCCGGTGGCCCCGCCACCCCGCCAGCAGCACCAGCCAGAAGAAGCCGAAGATGCTGAAGATTTCGCCCGCGCCCTTCACCGAAAACAGCCGCCGCAGCGAATAAGCCAGATTGTGCAGGTGGTCGAGGGCGTTGTTTACGCTTTCCAGCGGCGCCGCCCCGGCCTGCGCGTCAATCCAGTGGCGCAGCCCGTAGGCCACCGCCCCCGACACGGCCAGCACCGCCAGCTGCCGGGGCCAGGGCAGGGCGCGCTGGCCGAATACCAGCAGCCAGGGCACCAAAAACACGAATGACTCCTTGGCCTGCGGCCCGAGCAGAATACAGGCCGCCAGCGCCCACGCGGAGTTGCTGCAGGCGCCGTAAAAGGCCAGGGCAAACACCAGCACGTACAGGCTGTCGACCAGAGGCAGGCCGGCAATGTACACGGCCCAGCGGCTGCACAGTACCGCCACCACGGCCAGCGCCGCCGCGCCCGGCGAGGCCCCGTAGAGCAGGCAGCTGCGGAAGACGAACAGCCCCGCCGCCGCCAGAATCAGGGTGTTGACCACGTAAAAAGCCAGCCGCAGGGGCCAGTCGGTGGTGGCGCGCTGGGGCCAGATGCGGGCGTATACCCGCTCCAGCGGCCACGCCACGGCAGCGGCCACGGCCGGCACCACCACCCGGTAGCGCCGGGTGATGCTCACCCCCCGAAACTCGCCCCGGGCCACGCTCAGGTAGCTGCGCGTGTCGAGGGAGTGGGAGAAATCGTAGTGCACGTACATGGTGTAGGCGCTGCCGGCCAGCACGCCCACGCTCAGCAGATACACCAGCAGCAGCTGCCGCCAGCGCAGTACAATTCCGGGCAGCCGGTCAGCAGTAGCCACGGGCGGCGCGCTTAAGCAAACTTGCGGTCAATAAGCCGGAGCAGCTTATTGATGTGCTCTTCCTTGCGCACCCAGCCGTACTGCCGGGTCAGCTCTTCGGTCACGTAGCGCCTGGCGGCCTCAGCCCCGGACAGGGAGTCGAGGTGCTGAATGGCGGTGTGGTACTCCATATTCTCGCCATTAAACAGCTCATTGATGAAGCTGAACCGCTGGTTGATCGAAATGGCTTCCCGCAACGATTCCACCTTCGGCGCCGATTTATCGGCCAGCGTGGCGGTAGGATTTTCCGAACGCAGGGTTTCGCTGAGCGGAGTCGGGGCGGCATTTTCCGCCTTCAGCTTCTCGTACAGCGGCACTGCGCCGGCGGGGGCCGGCTCGCTCAGCGGCCGCCGGGGCTCCTGAGCGGCCGGGGCCTCAACGGGCTCAGCTTCCGGCGTTGCCGCTGGAGCTGGGTCGGGGGCAGCAAAGCTCGGCGGCGCCACCACCGCTAATGCCGGGGCCGGCGGGTGCGGCGCTACTGCAACCGGTACCGCAGCGGCTGGTGCCAGGGTAGGTTGCGGCTCGGCGGGCCGGGCCGGAGCTTCCGCCACGGGAGCGGCGGCCGGTGGCGTGGCCGGGGCGGCGGCCACGGGCCCATCCGTCCACAGATCCGCTACCGTGATGGGCAGCAGGGCGCTGAATTCGCCGATCAGCTTCTCCAGCGGCTGGTGGTTCTTGTAGTTGGCTTCCTGGTAGAGCCGGAAGCGGCTGGCCAGAAACTCCCGCTCCAGCGGCGTACCCGGCGTGAGCGTGTCGATAAAGCCCTGAAACAGCGGCTTATCGATGTCGAGGTAGCGCAGCGTGTCGCGCAGCTGCTCCACGGTCGTGGTTGGCTGCGGCCCGAGCAGCTTTTCCTCAAACGTGAGGGCCGAGTCGGTCACCACGCCCAGCGTGTCGCTGACGGCGCGGGCCAGCAGCGGTTCGAAGGCCTCCCGGCTCACCTGGATGCGGCGCGAGAGGGTATTCATAAACTGGGTGAGGGCCTGGCGTACGTCGTCGGCCGCAAAATCGAAGTACGGGCTGCGCAGCCGGGCCATTTCCCCGGTCCACTGGGCCAGCAGCTGCTGCACCACAAACAGGTTTACCTGCCGGATGGGGGTGAAGCGGAGCACCGCCGGGCCGTCGAGGGCGGCGGTGGGCTGGGGCGCAAAATGCTGGTCGCAGAGGTGGGCGGCCAGCCGGCGGCCGTACTGTTGGCGCTTGGCTTGGCTATATTTGTCGTTCATTGAAAGCCTGATTCAACGGGCAATTTAAGTAAAGATGCCCACTCTGACCGTGCAAAACCTGCCTGGCGCCGTATTAAGCGTGCCCGCTGGCGCTACGCTGCTCGCCGCCCTGCAGGCCGCCGGCCACGACTGGATGCACGCCTGCGGGGCCAAAGGCCGCTGTACTACCTGCCGGCTCGAGGTCAGCGGTGGACTCGACCACCTAACGCCGCCGACCGATGCCGAGTTGCGCTACCGCGTTGCCGGCCGCCTGCAGCCCCACGAGCGCCTCACCTGCCAGGCCCGCCTGCCCGCCGGCGACGTGACGGGCCGCACGCCCGAAGCCACCAAGCTGCCCCACCAGCGGTATGCGGACTGAGCGGGTAGCCCGGCATCACTCTTTCCCGGAAGGCTAGGCCCCTGACGCTCTGGTAGCTGGTGCGCCGCCGCCGGAGTTGCCTTTGGGCCTAGCCGCCGAAAGCCGTACTTTAGCTGTTCGGATAGCCGCCCGGCACCTGGCGACTGGCACCTGCAAACTGATACTCTTGTGTTTATAGAACCCCGCGTCGGCACCAGCCGTGAGATGACCGCCCGCCGGGGCTGGATTGAAGTGGTCTGCGGCTCCATGTTCTCGGGAAAAACCGAAGAGCTGATCCGCCGTCTTAACCGCGCCAAGATTGCCCGGCAGCGGGTTGAAATCTTCAAGCCCGCCCTCGATACCCGCTACCACGCCCTGGACGTAGTGTCGCACAATGCCAACAGCATCCGCTCCACGCCCATTCCCCTGGCCCAGGAGATGCTGCTGCTGGCCGGCGCCTGCGACGTGGTGGGCGTGGATGAAGCGCAGTTTTTCGACGAATCCCTGGTGGAGGTGTGCGTGCAGCTGGCCAACCGCGGGACCCGCGTCATCGTGGCCGGCCTCGACATGGACTTTCTGGGCAAGCCCTTCGGCCCCATGCCCGCGCTGATGGCCGTGGCCGAGTACGTGACCAAGGTGCACGCGGTGTGCGTCTGCTGCGGCGAAATTGCCTCTTACTCCTTCCGCATCACGGCTTCCGAAAGCAAAATTCTGCTCGGCGAAACCGACTCCTACGAAGCCCGCTGCCGCCAGTGCTTTCTGGAAGGTATGCGGGAGAAAAACACGGAGCCCGCCGGCGCCGTGGCCAAGCACTAAACCCGGCCGGAAGGCGTTAGGGTCTCAGGTTTTTCTATCTCGCTGCTATTCTGCGCCCATGAGTATTCTGCTACGCACCCGCCGCTGGTCCGGCCTGCTCTCTTTCCTGCTGCTGACGGCTGCCACCACAGTGGCCCAGAGCACCGCCGGCTTCGGCGACTGGCAGCTGCAGCTACCCAACAACCGGGCCCGGGCGCTGGCCGATGCCGGCGGCCGCATCTATGTGGCCACCAAGGATGCCTTCTTCTTCTACGACAAGGCCCTGAACACCACCCAGCTGCTGTCCCGCCGCGACGGCCTGCACGACGTGGGCGTGAATACCGTGGCCTACGACGCCCTGACCCGGCAGACGCTGGTGGTGTACCGGAACGGCAACCTGGACGTGCTGCGGGAAGACGGCAGCATCCGCAACGTTACCGACATTCTGCGCAAGCAGCTGACCGGCGCCAAGAGCATCCGCCACATCTTCTTTCACAACCGGCTGGCGTATCTGTCGAGCAACTTCGGGCTGGTGGTGCTGGATATGACCAAGCTGGAAGTGCGCGACAACTACGGCAACATCGGCCCGAACGGCTCGGCCGTACGGGTCAACTCGACCACCGTGCTGCGCGACACGCTCTACGCCGCTACGTCCTACGGCCTGATGCGCGCCAAGCTCACCGACAACCTGGTAGACTACCGCCGCTGGACTACCGACCAGCTGGCGGGTACCTTCGACCCGTTTCTGACCCTGGCCACGCAAGGCGGCAAAGTGTACGCCGGCGTCAACGGCGGCGAGCTGCTGGTGTTTGGGGGCAGCAAGAACGGCTGGCGGCCCCTGCCCAACACGCGGATCAACCAGTTCCGGCAGCTGACGCCCTCCGCCGCGGGCTTGCTCATTGCCACCAACGAGCAGGTAGCCGTACTCAAGAACGGCGTCATCACCGGGCTGACCACGCTGGCCCAGACGCCCGACCCTCAGGCGGCTTTGCAAGACAAGGAAGGCGTGTTTTACGTTGCCGACTTCCAGAAGGGCCTGGTCAAGCTGACGGCCGGGCAGCCGGTGGAAAGCTTCGTAACCAATGCCCCCGACAGCGCCCGCGCCTTCAGCGTACTGGCCGATGCCCGCACCAACACCGTGGACGTGTTCAGCGGCGGCTACTTCGACCGGTACCTGCAGCAGGAGTATTATGGCGGCTTCTACGAGTACAAGGACGGCCGCTGGACCAACTTCACGGGTACCAACTACCCCACCCTGACTCAGTATCCTAACATTAAAGACCTGGCCCGCGGCACCCGTACCCCCGATGGCACGCTCTACATTGCCACCTACGGCGACGGCCTGCTGCAATGGCAGGGCCCGGGCAAGTTTAAAAATTTTACCCAGGGTACGCCCGGCGTGCAGCTGCTGTCGGCCGCTACGGACAACAATCCGGCCTATACCCGCATTACCGACCTGGCTGCCGATGCCGGGGGCAACGTGTGGATGGTAAACCGCCACGGCAAAGCCGGTATTTCGGGTCTGGTCCTGTACAGTCCGGGGGCCGACGTGTGGCGCCGCAGCGCCTATTTCCCGGGGGCGCAGAACCTGGACCGCCTGGCCCTGGACGACAACGGCTACATCTGGGCCTCGCAGGCGCGGCTGGATGGCAGCGGTATGATCTGCTACGACGACAAAACCAAAACGGCCCGCCAGTTTGCCGCGGGCGGCGACGGGCTGCCCTCGGGGGAAATCTACGACGTGGTGAAAGACCGCAAGGGCGACATCTGGGTGGGTACTACCAAGGGCGTGGCCCTGTTCAGCGACCCGAGCCAGGCCTTTTTGCCGGGTAACCCGGGCAACTTCCAGACGCCGTTCGTGCAGCGCGGCATCACCACCGGTTTTGCGGCCCTGCGCGACGAGGTGGTGCACGCTATTGCCGTGGATGGGGGTAACCGCAAGTGGTTTGGCACCGACCGCGGCCTGTGGCTGTTCGATGAGGATGCCCACGAGGCGCTGTTCCACTTCACTACCGACAACAGCCCGCTGCCGACCAACAACATCGTGGACATCGACATCAACAACCGCACCGGGGAGGTCTTCGTAGTCACCACGGGCGGCGTCATCACCTACCGCGGCTCCGCGACCGTTACGGAAGGGGAAGTATCGTGCGCCAAGGTGTCGCCGAATCCGGTGCGCACCGATTTCGACGGGCAGGTGGGCATTTCCGGCGTCGCCAACAACGGCTTCGTGAAAATCACCGACGTGACGGGTAAGCTCGTGTACCAGACCCGGGCCAGCGGCGGCACCATCACCTGGGGCCTGACCGACTACAACGGCCGCAAGGTGCAGTCGGGCGTATACCTGGTGATGTCGTCGGATGCCGACGGCAAAAACAGCTGTATCAGCAAAGTGGCGGTAGTGGCAAAATAATCGACGGCCGGGCCGGCGGCGCTGCGTTATTTCGGCGCCTGCCGTTGTTTCAAGGTATCGGCCCGTCCACGAATCAGCCCAGCACAAGAGCATGCTTATCAAAACCCGGGGCATTGTCCTGAACTACATCAAATACCGCGAAACGTCCATCATTGCCCGCGTGTACACCGAGCGGCTGGGGTTGCAGACGTACATCGTAAACGGCGTGCGCAAAGCCAAGCCGCCGGGGCGCATCGCCTTATTTCAGCCCTTCACCCTGCTCGATCTGGTGGCCTACACGTCCCGGCAGGGTGGCATTGCCCGCCTGTCGGAGTACCGCTGCGCCATTCCTTTCAGTACCCTGCCTTACGATGTGCATAAAAGCAGCGTGGTGCTGGTGCTGGCCGAAATTGTGGGCCGCACGCTGCTGGAGGAAGAAGAGAACGAGCCGCTGTTCAACTTCCTGCACGATGCCATCCTGGCCTTCGATCAGCAGGCGGCGGGCTACGAGAACTTCACGCTGGGCTTTCTGCTGGAGCTGGCCGGCTACCTGGGGTTCGGTATCGAGTCGGGGCAGGAAGTCACCACGCAGGTGGCGCTGGCTGCGGCCGCCCCCGTCACCAGCACCAGCGGGGGCGGCCCGGCCGCGCTGCGCTTCCGCGAATTCGACCACTACTTCGACGAGCTGCTGCGCGACCCTGCCCACGCCACCATTCCCAACGGCCGGGTCCGCCGGGAGCTGCTCGACGTGCTGATCCGCTACTACCAGCTGCACATTGAGAAGCTCGGCGAGATTCGCTCCCTGGCTGTACTGTCGGAGGTGCTGGCTGCTGAGTAGCCGCCGCCGGGTAAACTGGCCAATAAAAAGGGCCTCTTCAATCCGAAGAGGCCCTTTTTATTGGCTTAAACTATTTATCACCGAATACGGACTACTTCCAGCTCGAATACCAGATCTGTACCGGGTGGAATCAGAAACCGGCGGTCGTCATCGGGGTTGCGCACGCCCTGGCTGCCGTAGGCCTGAGCCGCCGGAATAGCAACCCAGGCGCGGGTGCCGGCCGGCAGCAGCAGCAGCACTTCATCCCAGCCCGGAATCACTTCACCCCGCCCCACCCGCAGCCGGAGCGGCTTGCCCTGGGCCACGGAAGAATCGAAGATGTGGCCGTCGGGCAGAAAGCCGGTGTAGTGCACCGCCATCCGGTCGCCGGCCTGGGCACTAGCGCCCGTGCCGGGCACATGTACTACGTACCGCACGCCGCTGAGCAGCCGGATGGTGTCGGCTGCCACGGGCATAGCCCGGGCCGGGGCCGGCAGTAGCAGCGTCAGCAGCCCGCCAAGCGCAGCAATAAGCCCGGAGCGAAGCATAGGCGACAGAAAAAACTTATTTAACCTTGGTGATGCGCATGTCGAAGAGCAGGGGCTCGTCGCCGGGAATAAGCGGCGAAGAGCCGGCCGGGCCATAAGCCAGGTAGGAGGGAATGAAAACCAGCTTGTGGGTGCCCAACTTCATATTCTTGATGGCTTCGTCCCAGCCTTTAATCACGCTGCCGGCATCGACTGTCACTTCAAAGCACTCACACAGCGTCTGGTTGCCGTACGATCGGTCGAAGATTACATTGTCGCGCGAGGGGGTGATGAACCGGCCAATGTACTTTACCTGCACCCGTTTGCCAGGGAGAATGGTAGGGCCCGTGCCTTCGGTTACCGTGTCGGTATCGACCAGGTAGACGCCCGATTCCAGCCGGGTGAACTTGGTGATCTGGTGCCGGGTAAAATAATCCCGGATCAGGCCATCGTCAATTGCCCGGTATTGCTCTTCACGCTGCCGGGACTCCTTCTGCAGATCGGTTTCCTTTTTGCAGGCCGACAGCATCGGCAGCAAGGCCAGCAGCGCCACGACCAGACGGGCAAGCACCAGTTGTTTGGTTGAAATTGTCATCTTCATACTTGAGTAGAGAAAAAACGGCCCCGTCGGGTTGCATGCACAACCGGGGCCGTTTTCTCAGGTTTTACTTTATGCCTACCAGCTCTACCTCGAACTGCAGCACGGCGTTGGCCGGAATCGTCGGGGGGGAGCCCGCCGAGCCGTAGCCCATGGCGGAGGGAATCAGCAGCAGGGCTTTATCGCCTTTGTGCATCAGGGCAATGCCTTCGTCCCAGCCCTCAATCACCTGGCCCCGGCCCAGCACGAAGTTGAACGGGGCGTTGTTGCGCCGGGAAGTGGCGTCGAAGACGGTTCCGTCGAGCAGGCGGCCGGTATAGAGCACCGAGACGGTCTGCCCGGTGCGCGGCATTGGCTGGGTGGCGTCGGTGGTCAGGGGCACGTAGTACAGACCCGACTCCTGCCGCTGGCCGTTCGTGATTTTCTGGTCGTCGAGGTATTGGCGGATGAGCTTGTCATCGACCTTGACGTAATTTTTCTTGCAGGCCGCCAACAGGCTGGCCGCGGCCAGGGCCACCAGCACAACCAGGCGGAGGGAAAAACCCGAAATACGCTTATTCATGGATTGCAGCTTGACGTAAAAAAGGCCGTCGCACCCGTCCCAAGGGCGCAGGTACGACGGCCTGTAGGAATGCTAACGACTACTTTACGTCAACCAGTTCCACGTCGAAGCGCAGGGGCGCATCGGCCGGAATGTCGGCCCCTGCGCCGCGCTGCCCGTAAGCCAGCGACGACGGAATCAGCAGCGTCGCCTTGGTGCCTTTGTTGAGCAGGGCAATGCCCTTGTCCCAGCCCGGAATTACCTGGCCTACGCCCAGCGGGAAGTCGATTGGCTTGTTGCCCATCTTCTCCGACGAGTCGAATACTTTGCCGTCGAGCAGCGTGCCTTTGTAGAGTACCGATACCGTCTGGCCCTGCTTGGGCACGGCGCCGGTGCCGGGCTTGGTCACCACGTAATAGATACCCGACGGGTCCTTCTTGGCTACGAGGTTGTTTTTCTGGATGTAGCTCTGCAGAATGACGTCGTCCTTTTTGAGCTGGGTCTCCGCATAGGCCATCATCTTCTTCTGCTGCTCTTCCATCTGCTTCTGCTGGTCGGCGGTAGCCTCGTCGCGGGTCTGCAGCTTTTCGGCCTTCACGTACATGGTCATGAACGAGGGCGCCTTTTTATCGGTAGCCGCTTTATCCTTCATGAAGGGCGGTACGGGCTGCTTGAAGGACTTGGCGAAAATGGTATCCACGTTGAAGCGGAAGATGGCTGAGTCGCCGGGCTGCAGCATGGCAATGGCTTCTTCGATGCCGCCTTTGATTTTCACGTCCTGCAGCTCGATGCGCATCGGCAGGCCCTGCTGCTTGCGCGAGTTGAACAGGATCGAGTCTTTGTAGGTGCGGTACTCTACGTTCAGCGCCAGGATCTTGCCCATGCGCGCTTTGTAGGTGGCGTCGCCGGTGGCGGCTACTTCCCGGCCGCTGTACTTGCCGCCTTCATTTTTGAAGATTTTGTACTCGATACCGGATTGAGTCTTGGCGAAATCACCGGCGCCTTTGTTGCAGGAAGCCAGGCTCAGTGCGCCGGCCGCCAGGGCCAGGCTCAGAAAATTACGTTGAAGGAGCATGAAAAAAGAAGGGTTGAGGAAGAGAATTTGGGGCAAGTTACGCCGTCGGCGGCGCAACCGCTAGCGGCGCCGTCACAAGCTGGGTCTGGTAGTCGGGCAGCAGGGCCAGAAAACGCTGCACGGTGGCCTCCAGCGGCTCGTGGCTGATACCGCCGGAGGCGTTGTGGTGGCCGCCGCCGTTGAAATTTTTGCGGGCAAACTCGTTCACGGAGAACGAGCCTACCGAGCGGAAGGAAATCTTGACGGCCTGACCACGGTCGATGAGCACGGCGGCAAACACGACGCCCTCAATGCTGAGCGCGAAGTTGACCAGCCCTTCGGTGTCCCCGGTTTTGGACTGGTACTGGCGCAGCTCATCCTGGGTAATGGCAATGTAGGCCGTGTTGTACTCGCGCAGCACCACCAGCTTGTCCTTGAGCACGAAGCCCAAAAAGCGCAGGCGCATCTCGGAGTGCGAGTCGTAGATGCGGCGGTGTACCGACGAGAGGTCGATACCGGCGTTGAGCAGCTCGGCAATGATCAGGTGGACGTTGCGCGAGGTGCTGGGGTGGCGGAACGAGCCCGTGTCGGTCATGATGCCCGCGTACAGGCTCTCGCCCATGCCCACGTCGATCAGGTCCTGGTCGCCCAGGTCCCGGATTACCTCAAACACCAGCTCGGCCGTCGCCGCCGCCTTGGGATTTGAGAAGTCCAGGTCGGCAAACTGCTCGGGCTCCAGGTGGTGGTCGATGAGCACCTTGGTGCCCGGGGCCTGACGGATGTATTCCCCCATCTCGTTGATGCGGCCGAGGCAGCTGAAGTCGAGACAGAAAATGACTTCCGCCGAACGGATGATTTCGCGGACCTGCGCGTCGTTGCGGCGCGCGTCGTACACCACCACGGAGTCGTTGCCGGGCATCCAGGCCAGGAAGTCGGGGTAGTCGGAAGGCGTGACCACCGTGACGTGGTGGCCTTTCTTCCGCAGGTAGCCCGCTAAGCCCAGCGAAGAGCCGAGGGCGTCGGCATCAGGCTTGTGGTGGGTGGTGATGAAAATCTGCCGGGGCTGCGCGAGCAGCTCCTTCAGGTCGCTGATAGTGGACATTGCCTACTGATAGGTGGCTGAAATTCGGGGTGTTAAGCCGGGAGCAAGGCGGCAAAAGTCGGAAATATTCTCCAGATATTCCGTCTGCCTAACAAAGCTGGTCCCACTTTGGGTTCGTCGGGGCCGCCGGGCCGTCCCGGAAATGCGCTTTTCCAGCGCGGGGCGGCCGTCGGAACCCGGCGGGGCTGCCGCCACTTTTCTGGTTTTGCGGCCGCCCGTTTACTACTCCGGGATTATTCGCCTACTTTTGCGGCCGCAATTCCCTGCCGGAGTTGCCTGCTTCCGCTACTTCATTTTTCAGCTTTACTAACAGCTTCCCCATGGCCACGAACCGCACGTTCACGATGATTAAGCCCGACGCGACCCAGGAAAACCACATCGGTGGTATCCTGAGTATGATCGAAGAAGGCGGCTTCCGCATTGTGTCGCTCAAGAAAGTCCGGCTGACGCCCGAGCGCGCCGGCAAATTCTACGAAGTGCACGCCGAGCGGCCCTTCTACAGCGACCTGGTGAAGTACATGTCGTCGGGTCCGATTGTGGCCGCCATCCTGGAGAAGGACAACGCCGTAGCCGATTTCCGCACCCTGATTGGCGCTACCAACCCCGAGCAGGCCGCCGAAGGCACCATCCGGAAAAAGTACGCCAAGAGCATTGAAGCCAACGCCGTGCACGGCTCCGACTCCGACGACAACGCCAAAATCGAAGGCGACTTCTATTTCGCCGCCGCCGAGCAGTTCTAAGCTCCCGACCCCAAACAGATCTGTTTGCACATAAAAAATCCCGCTCTGCAGCCTGCAGAGCGGGATTTTTTATGTGCCAGAAATAGGCTATTTATAAACTCGTTTTATACTAGCGGCCCGGTTTTCAAGCGGATCTGCCACATGGAACGGTGCTTTAGGCTGGATCCGGCCTAGACCTGCTCAACGGAGAGCAGCGGCTCGGGGTGGGCGTCCGCAACCTCCTGCTGCCGGGTGTGCTGGTGTTTGAAGAAGATGATGAACAGCACCGCAATGCCCAGCGAGTACAGCGCAAACGTAAGCCAGATGCTGGGCCATTCTTTGGTGCCATCGGCCAGGGTAAAGTATTTCTCGATGATGATGCCGCTCAGCGAGCTGCCCAGCACGGCGCCGAAGCCGTTGGTCATCATCATAAACAGGCCTTGGGCGCTGGCCCGGATGCTGGAGTCGGTCTGGGTTTCGACGAACAGCGAGCCGGAGATGTTGAAGAAGTCGAAGGCCATGCCGTACACAATGCAGGAGAGGATAATCATCCACAGGCCGCTGCCAGGGTTGCCGTAGGCAAACAGGCCAAAGCGCAGCACCCAGGCAATCATGCTGAAAAACATAACCTGCTTGATGCCGAAGCGCCGCAGGAAAAACGGAATAGCCAGGATAAACAGCGTCTCCGAAATCTGGGAAATGGACATGATGATGGCCGGGTACCGGACGGCCAGCGTGCCCTGGTAGGCCGGGTTCTTGTCGAAATCGTGCAGGAAGGTGTCGCCGTAGGCATTGGTAAGCTGCAGGGCCGCGCCCAGCAAGAGGGCGAAGACAAAGAAGGTGGCCATCTTGGTGTCGCGCAGCAGGGCAAACGACTTTAGGCCCAGCGCGTCGATAAGGGAGCGGGTCGGGGCATTCCTGGAGGGCGGCGGGCAGGCGGGCAGGGTAAAGGAGTAGAAGCCCAGCAGGATGGCGGCCGCGGCAGCCACGTAAAACTGGCTCGACGACTTTTCGATACCCAGCAGGCTCACCGTCCACATGGCCACGATAAAGCCGATGGTGCCCCACACCCGGATGGGCGGGTAGTCCTTGACCACGTCGCCGCCCTTGGCTTTGAGCACAGAGTAGGAAACGGCAATGGAAAGGGCCAGCGTGGGCATGTAGAACATCATGTTCAGCAGCATCACCCAGAACATGCTGGTTGGGTTATCCACCATCGGAATGGTAAAGAGCACGATGCCGCCCAGGATGTGCAGAACGCCGAAAAGCTTCTCGGCATTCACCCACTTATCGGCAATGATGCCCATGAGGGAGGGCATAAAGATGGCTGCAATACCCATGGTGGAGAAAATGGCGCCAAACTGCGCCCCCGACCATTGCTTAGTTTGAAACCAGTAAGCGCCAATAGTTATCAGCCAGGAGCCCCAGATAAAAAACTGTAGGAAGCTCAGTACAATCAGGCGCAGCTTGGTACTCATGCAGGGGCAGGTTAGAAGAGTAAGGGGTGGGAATGGGAAACCCGGCTTGGGGAAGGCAGCGGATTTCCGTGGGCAGGCAGGAAGGCGAAACGGTGAAAGGAAGCAGGAGCCTGGCGCGGGTAAAAAGCAGCACGCCGGCAAAGAGCAGCCAAAAAGCGGAGACAAGGAAAACAAAACGCCCGGTGAGGAAAAGCCGGAACGTCAAAGATAGCTAAAATCAGAAATGGCCCTAAACGCTTTTTGCAGGCCCGGCCGGGGAGCTGAAATAAAGTTTGGAGCGTAGTGTAGTTTATATTGTAAACTGGTTTATATTTGCATCATACTTCGGAACAAACTGGTTTTGCCATGCTGACTGCCCGCTTTTCCCTGCCCCGCTTTTCCGTTCAGCGCCCGGTCTACCCGGGGCGGCTCATCCTGGCGGCTTTGCTGCCGCTCAGCGCGGGGCTGCTGGTGTGGCTGGTGGCCTGCCCGTCGTACGGCCTGGTCCTGGGCGTTGGTGGCCTGGCCCTGCTGGTAAGCTGGTGGGCCGCCGGGGCATCCGACCTGCCGTCGGCAAAGGCGAAATGCTCTGCCGGCCGGCCGCCGGCCGCCGGCGCCCCGGAACCGCTGCGGGTCAATCCTTTCTTTGACTTTCTGCTCGACGCGCCAAAGGCCGGCTAGCGGCGGCCCTGCTGTTCACCCCCAGGTCCGCACGGTGCGGGCTGTTTCACTTTCTTTTTTCTGTCAGCACCCCATGGAAACCACTGAAAAACCGCTTACCGGTCCCGAAAGCCTGCACCTGATTCAGCAGATGATTCAGGCCGCCAAGCAGGACCTGAGCGACAACTCGTTCGACTTTCTGTTCTGGGGCTGGCTGGTGCTGGCCGCCAGTCTGGCGCATTACGTGCTGCTGCTCACGGGCTTCGATAAGCCCTGGCTGCCCTGGGCGCTGATGCCGCTGGGCGGAATCGTATCGGGCATTTACCACTACCGGCAGGAAAAGCGCCGCACGGCCCGCACCCCGCTCAGCGACTTCATGGGCTTTCTGTGGATTGGGTTCAGCGTGCTGCTGATCATGGTGCTCGGTATCGGCATGCACTACGGCTGGCAGCAGGTCTACCCGCTGCTGATTGCGCTGTATGGCCTGGGCACGTTTGTGAGCGGCGGGGCGCTGCGGTTCCGGCCTTTGGTGTATGGCGGGGCCGCGTGCTGGCTGCTGGCCACGGCGGCGTTCATGGTGCCGTTTCCGACGCAGCTCCTGCTGGTGGCCGCCGCCGTGCTGGTCAGCTATATCATTCCCGGGCATCTGCTCAAAGCTCGCTTCCGCCATGGCCGCGCCGTTTGAGGAACTCGATCCGCTGCTGCACTCCCAGCTACGGCTGGCGGTGATGTCGCTGCTGCTGAGCGTGCGCGAGGCCGAGTTTACGTTTCTGAAGGAGAAAACCGGCGCCACCGCCGGCAACCTCAGCGTGCAGCTCGGCAAGCTAAAGGAAGCCGGCTACCTGACGCTAACCCGCGAGATGAACGGCAGCTACCCCCTGACCCGCTGCGCCATCACCCCGCAGGGCATCAGCGCTTTCGAGGCCTACGTGCAGGCCCTGCAGCGCTACCTGCAGCCCCCGACTACCGGCGTGGCCCAGTAAGCCGCCATAGCCCCACGGAATAGCAAAAAGCCCGCCCCATTGCTGGGACGGGCTTTTTCTGGTCAGGATCCAGGCTACTTAGCCTCGCTGAAACGACGGTTTACTTCGTCCCAGTTGATGGCGTTGAAGAAGGCCGCAATGTAGTCGGGGCGGCGGTTCTGGTACTTCAGGTAGTAGGCGTGCTCCCACACGTCGAGGCCCAGCACCGGGGTGCCCTTGCAGCCGGTGTCGGGCATCAGCGGGTTGTCCTGGTTGGGCGTCGAGCAGATCTGCACCGAGCCGTCGGCCTGCTTGCAGAGCCAGGCCCAGCCGGAGCCGAAGCGGGTGGTAGCGGCTTTGGTAAATTCTTCCTTGAACTTCTCGTACGAGCCGAATGCCTTGGTAATGGCCTCGCCCACGGCGCCTGTCGGCTGGCCGCCACCGTTCGGGCCCAGGATGGTCCAGAACAGGGAGTGGTTCCAGTGGCCGCCACCGTTGTTGCGTACGGCCGCCGGGGCCGCCGCAATGTTTTGCAGCAGCTCTTCCAGGGACTTGCCTTCCAGGTCGGTGCCGGCAATGGCGTTGTTCAGGTTCGTAACGTAGGCCTGATGGTGCTTGGAATGGTGGATTTCCATCGTCTGCGCGTCGATGTGAGGCTCGAGGGCGCTGTAGTCGTAGAGCAGTTTGGGCAGTTCGAAAGCCATAAGCAGGGTTTTGGGGGTGAAGGGAAAGAAAAGCAGGTGCGGAATCAGGTTATAACCGGCAGAAAGCCCGCATGGTTGCACCCGATCCGCCGGGCAGCGCCCAAAAGTAGATTATTTCCGCTTTTGGGTGAAGAATTGCTGCATCAGCGCGGCGCACTCCTCCGCCAGGATGCCGGTGGCCAGCTCCGTGCGAGGGTGCAAAAGGTTGCCGTAGCGTCGGAAACCGCGTTTTTCCTCCGCCGCCCCGTACACCACCCGTTTCACCTGGGCCCAGAAACTGGCGCCCGCGCACATCACGCAGGGCTCCACGGTCACGTAGAGGGTGCAGTCGGCGAGGTACTTGTTGCCCACAAAATTGGCGGCCGCCGTCAGCGCCAGCATTTCGGCGTGGGCCGTCACGTCGCGCAGCTTCTCGGTCTGGTTGTAGGCCCGGGCAATGATCTGCTTGTCCATGACCACCACCGCCCCAATCGGAATTTCATCCTCCGCCAGTGCGTAGCGCGCCTGCTTCAGGGCCTGCTGCATGTACTGCTCGTCGGAATACAGGGAAAGAGTCATTTTTGGGGTCTTGGTTATTGGGGTCTTGGTTATTGGGGTCTTGGTTATTGGAGTCTTGGTTATTGGGGTCTTGGTTATTGGGGTCTTGGTTATTGGAGCCCTAGTTTTAGAGTCTTAGATACCAGAACGACATCCAAGCCCCCAAGTCCCTACTTCAGCACAATGCTTTTCATCACGGCCTGGGCGGTGGGCTGCCACTGGGCCTGCTCGTCGGCGGGCGCGTCGAAGGTGAAGACGAACAGCTGGTCGCCCTGAATGGCGTACTGCACCAGCTGGTACTTGCGGATGGGCGCCAGGTTGCTGCCGCGGCGCGTGTCGTTCACGGTCGACACAAACTCCAGCATTACGAAGTCGCGTTTGTTGACGGTGCGGATGTCCTCGGCCAGAAACTGCACTTTGGAGTACATGTTCTGAATGCTGGCCTTGTATATTTTCAGCAGCAGGGCGTAGTCCCGGTCGTTGAAGGTAGTCGGCTTCTGGGCCACGCTGAAATCGATCCGGCCGCTGGGGTCGGTGTACACCGCCAGCGGGCGGCGGGCGGCGGGGTACTTGACGGCAATGCCGTCGTCGGGCAGCGACATAAAGCCCTGGGGCACGCCCACGGACAAGGTTTTGGTAATGGCCGTCTTGGTGAGCCTGGGGCCGACGAAGGACGCCAGCGTGAGCAGCAACAGCAGGGCGGCGAGGCGAAAAAGCAGGGAGTTGGTTTTCATATTGCGGCGGCAAGGTACTACTAGACTCAGAACGGGACGGGCGGCCGGTCCGGGCAAACCGGCCGCGCCCCAAACAAAAACCTCCGAAACCGGGCGGGTTTCGGAGGCGGAAAGCGGGTGAGCGGGGTTAGCTGCGCTTTACCGACTTGGAAGGATACTTAATGCGGACTTTCTTCCAGTACACGTAGTTGCCGGTTTTGGCCTCTACCAGGTAGGTGCCGGCCGGAATGCGGCCCAGGTCCACGGGCTGGCCGGTGTTGTTGGCCGGGTCCAGCGTGGTGCTGTAGATAGACTTGTTCTTGTAGTCAGTCATGACCAGCGTGCCGGGCTTGGTAAACTGCTGGGTGAAGCTCAGAAAGATCGTGCCCGAGTTCGGGTCCGGAAATACGTCGATGCCCGACAGGGTTTCCACCCGCTTGATGGGGCCATTGAGGGTAACGGGCTCGGCGTTGGTGTTGGCCTTGGTTTTTACCATGGTGCCCGTCTGCTCCGACTTCGTCTTGGTTTTAACCTTGGTAGGGCTGGTTTGGGCCTGGGCGGCGGAGAAGGTAAACAGGGCAGCGGCGGCAGCCAGCAGAGCGGTACGTTTCATGTCAGGGAAGGTGAGGGAAGGCGGATAGTTCGGGGTCGGGAAGGCGTATTACATACTCCGTACCAAAAAACCGGGGCCCGGGTTGCCGCCGCCGTGGTAGCCCGGGCCTGGCCGCCGCTACTGCCTGCCGGGTAGCCTGCACCAGGACCTGAAGGACCCTTCATTTGACCATGTTGGTCATTCATACCACCGAAACGGACGCTCATTTGACCAAAACAGTCGTTCGTTTGACCAAAACGGTCTTCGTTACCGCTGTTTCGGGGGTAGCTACGACCAAATCAGTCATGGCGAAGATCAAAACAGCCTTAGCTAAGCGTATTTCGGTCTTCGGAAGGTTCGGGGCAGGGGCAAAACCACGTTTTGCGGCCTTTCCGACTTGTTTTTCTTGCCTACCTTCGCCGTAGTTACCGAACTCAGTGCTCTTTACCATGCTCAGAACGCACACCTGCGGCGAACTTCGCCCCGAACATATTGGCCAGACCGTCACGCTCACCGGCTGGGTGCAGCGCACCCGCGACGCGGGCGGCATCTCCTGGATTGTGCTGCGCGACCGGTACGGCCTCACCCAGCTGGCCCTCGAAGAAGGCGTGGAAAGTGCCGAAGTGCGCGAGCAGGCCCGCCATCTGGGCCGCGAGTACGTCATCAGCGTGACGGGCACCGTAGCCGAGCGCTACTCCAAAAACGACAAGATGCCCACCGGCGACATCGAAATCCGGGTGGCGAAGCTCGACGTGCTGAACCCGGCCAAGCTGCCGCCCTTCCTGATCGAGGACGAAACCGACGGCGGCGACGACCTGCGCATGAAGTACCGCTACCTGGATTTGCGCCGCAACCCGGTGCGCCAGAACCTGATGCTGCGCCACAAAATGGCCCAGGCCGTGCGCCGCTTCCTCGACGGCCAGGAGTTCATTGAGGTCGAAACGCCGGTGCTGATCAAAAGCACGCCCGAAGGCGCCCGCGACTTCGTGGTGCCCTCACGCATGAACCCCGGCGAGTTTTACGCCCTGCCCCAGTCGCCCCAGACCTTCAAGCAGCTGCTGATGGTGTCGGGCTTCGACCGCTACTTCCAGATCGTGAAGTGCTTCCGCGACGAAGACCTGCGCGCCGACCGCCAGCCCGAGTTCACCCAGATCGACTGCGAAATGGCCTTCGTGGAGCAGGAAGACATCCTGAACATGTTTGAGGGCCTGGTGCAATACCTGTTCCGGGAAGTGAAGGACGTGGAAATCGGGACGCTGCCCCGCATGACCTACGCCGACGCCATGCGGCGGTACGGCAACGACAAGCCCGACACGCGCTTCGAAATGAAGTTCGTGGAGCTCAATGACGTGGTGAAAGGCCAGGGCTTCCCGGTGTTCGACAGCGCCGAGCTGGTAGTGGGCATCAACGCCATTACCTGCGCCGCCTACACCCGCAAGCAGCTCGACGAGCTGACCGACTTCGTGAAAAAGCCCCAGGTGGGGGCTACCGGCCTGGTCTACGCCCGGGTAGAAGCCGACGGCAACGTGAAGTCGTCGGTCGACAAGTTCTACTCCCAGGAGGAGCTGCAGAAGTGGAGCGCGGCGCTGGGCGCCAACCCCGGCGACCTGCTGCTGCTGCTGGCCGGCCCGGCCGACAAAACCCGCAAGGCCCTGAGCGAGCTGCGCCTGGAAATGGGCCAACGCCTTGGTCTGCGCGATAAAAACGCCTTTTCCCCGCTGTGGGTGGTGGATTTTCCGCTGCTCGAATACCTGGAGGAGGAAGGCCGCTACTTTGCCATGCACCACCCGTTCACCTCGCCCAAGCCCGAGGACATGGCCCTGCTCGACAACCCCGCCACCATCGGGCAGGTGCGCGCCAACGCCTACGACATGGTGATAAACGGCGTGGAGGTGGGCGGCGGCTCCATCCGCATCCACGACCGGGCCGTGCAGGCCCGCATGTTCAGCCTGCTGGGCTTCAGTGATGAGGAAGCCAAGGCCCAGTTCGGCTTCCTGCTCGACGCCTTCGAGTACGGCGCCCCGCCCCACGGCGGCCTGGCCTTCGGCTTCGACCGGCTCTGCAGCCTCTTCGGCGGCGCCGACTCCATCCGCGACTTCATTGCCTTCCCCAAAAACAACTCCGGCCGCGACGTCATGATCGACTCGCCCTCGGTGATTTCCGGCGCTCAGCTCAAGGAACTGAGCATCGAAACGAAGGTGGTGGAGAAGAAGTAGATTGGCTGTAACGCGAAGTTCCACTTCGCGAAGCATCAGAACGACAACGTGGACACGATTTCGTTCTGATGCTTCGCGAAGTGGAACTTCGCGTTACATTCAGGTATGAACCCGCAGGACTACCGCCGCAATCTCCCTCACCTGCTGTCGCCGGGCGAAACAGTATTTGTTACGTTCCGATTAGCGGGCTCACTACCAGAAGCAGTAGTGGAGCAGCTGCGGGCAGAATTCAGCAGCGAAACAGCGAATGAAGAAGCTACCTACGTGCGGCAAAAGCGGTACTTCGGTAGGTTTGATGCGCTATTGGATGGCTCGGTCAGTGGTCCTACCTGGCTGCAACAGCCTATGATCGGGCGGCTGGTTGCCGACGCGCTCCACTTCTTCGATGGGCGGGCTTATACCCTGATCTGCTATTGCATCATGCCCAATCATGTGCATCTGGTCGCTGTGCTGCTGGAGGCGGAAGTATCTATGATGCGGGCTCTGCAATCCGTGAAGGCCCACACGGCCCGGGAGGCAAACCGGCTGCTGGGGCGTACCGGGCAGTTCTGGCACCGGGAAAGCTACGACCATGTAGTGCGGAGTGCCTCCGAAATGCAAAATGTCATTGCCTACGCACTGGAAAACCCGGTGCGGGCCGGCCTGACAGATTCGTGGCAGCAGTGGCCCTGTTCTTACTGGGCTGGCTGACGCAAAAGCGGCGACTGATGTACCAGGCGCCGCTTTTGCTTTTAGAGCAAGTGCTTAAGGGAACACTTTTTCGCCCTACGAATCAAGATACCCCTTTCGAGGTAGCGAAAATTACCCGTAAAATCTTGGAAGGAAGTGGCTCCGCCTTCAGAGCCCACCCGTTTTGCTTCCTCGTTAATAGTCAGCTTGCCAATACACTCGAATTTAGTGGCGCATGCCAGAAGGTCCTTATGACTGATGCAATTAGCGGCAAAGCCAATTCGCGGGCTTTGCGAACCGGGTATAGCAGGATGGCCCAACAGACTGCCGCTCAAGACTTGCTGCATAGTGGGCTTAATGACGCCAGTACAGCTGTGCAAGATGAAGCAGTATACGCAGCGGCCCCGGCTCTGCGATATGCGCAACAGGATGGTGATGCAGTCAATGCCATCGGGGATAAGCTGGAAAGTCAGCACGTCGCCTTCCTCAAAGACCAGCTTCTTTTGCGGCTGATGTGACTTGCGCCGCCGAATCCTGAGGTTGGGCTGATTGATATTTTTCCAGAACCGGTCAAGCACCTGCTGCCTTCTGCGGCCCTCAATCGGGCTGCCATCTTCCTCCGTTAGGTATCTGACAAAAGCGCCGCGTTGAATAGCGCGTTCAACCTGCGCCAATACCTGCGGGCTAAGCTCCCCGATTTCCCGGAGGGCCAGGGCGTAAGCGGTAATGAAAATCTCGTCGTCGAAGTCGTCATTACCGGCTTGCAGCTGCTCAATGGTGGCTTTTAGTTCGTCCAGCGGTCTGCCGGCATCATATAGCTCCATGAACGTGTAGTACACATCATGCGCCAGGTCACCGTCAATAATCTTGATGCCGTCGGTAGCCATTGCTTTTGTTGGCAATTTAGGAGTTGCCGGCTGCTTGCCGCCCTTCCAGATCGGACAGAACGTAGCTAAGGCTGGTTCAGTCCGCTGGCCGGCAAGATAGACGCTTCTCCCCCAACGAAGCTGCCCGGCTTCCGGCCGGAGCGCCCCGGCGGCACGTGCCGCACGGCTGCCCAAGCGGGAGAAGCTAAAATAATTTGCCCCGGGCGCTTGTGCTGATCAAAAGTAATTAGACATTTGTCTAAACACCGAAACGAAAAATTGAACGCCCTCTTCAAAGCCCTGAACGACCCCACCCGCCGCGCCATGCTGGAGCTGCTGCGGACCCGGCCCCTGACGGCCGGCGAAATAGCCGACCGGTTTACCATGTCCAAGCCCAGCATTTCCCACCACCTCGACCTGCTCCGCCAGGCCGACCTGGTGACCAGCGAAAAGCAGGGCCAGTTCGTCACCTACACGCTCAACATGACCGTGTTCGACGAAATCCTGGGCTGGCTGCTGCAGTTTAAAGCCTCCCCCGACAATCCTCCATCCTAGCTGCTTTTAACTCCTCCCATGAACTCGAAACCTTCCCTCTGGACTATGCTCACGATTGGGGCCCTGCTGGCGGCCCCGGCCTATCTGGCGCTGGTGTGGCCGCAGCTGCCCGCCCAGATTCCAACCCATTTTGATGCCGCCGGCCAGGCCAACGGCTTCACGGCCAAGGCTGATATCTGGCGCCTGTGCGTGGCGCTGCCGCTCGGCACGTTCGTGCTGCTGACCGCCCTGCCTTACCTCGACCCCAAAAAGCGGCTGAACAGCGGCCGCGTGAACTACCAGAAGCTGCGGCTGGCCCTCGTCGCTGGGATGAGCGGTCTGAGCGCCTACTGCCTCTACGTGAGCCTGCACCCGGGGGCAGCTACCCAGGGCGGCCTGACCATCCTGTTGGGAATGCTGTTCCTGGGGCTGGGCAACTACCTCACCACCGTGCAGCCCAACTACTTCGTGGTTATCCGCACGCCCTGGACGCTGGAAAGTCCGGTCGTCTGGGCCCGGACCAACCGGCTGGGCGGCCGCCTGTTTTTCCTGGCCGGGCTGGTGGGCGTGGGGCTGGGCTTCACCACGAAAGCGGAGCTGGGCAACACGATTATGGTGGGCCTGGTGATTGGGGCGGCGGCGGCGGCCTGGGCGTATTCTTATTTCGCTTACCGCCAGGAAGTAAGGGCCGCTGAGCTGACGTAGGCCCGGCCGCAGCAGGGTCGTAAGGCTGCCTCCACCCGGGGGCAGCCTTTTTGGTGGGGTCGGGCCCGGGTCCGGGCCAGCGGGGAATTGGGCAGTCGGCCGGAAATACCTACGTTGCAGCCCGAACCGACCGGGCCGCCGCGCCGGGCTGGTTTCGGGGTCAAGCGCAATCCGCTGAGCGTATGAGCTGTTCTTTCGTTGTCTGGCTGCGACTGGGAGTGCTGAGCTGGGTCTTGAGCCTGAGCAGTGGCAGCCACGCCCGGGCCCAGCCGGCGGCGGGGCCCACCTTCCGCACGCTGTCGAGTACCAATGGCCTGTCGGAAAACAGCGTGTACTGTCTGGCCCAGGACCGCCGCGGCTTCCTGTGGCTGGGCACCCAGGACGGCCTGAGCCGCTACGACGGCACCGGCTTCCGCATCTTCCGCAACGACCCCCAGCACCTGGGCAGCCTGAGCAGCAACTTCATCCGGGCCCTGGCCCCCGACCAGCAGGGAAATCTGTGGGTCGGTACCGGGGGGGGGGGGCTGTGCTGCTACAACCCGCTCACCGAACGCTTCCGTACTTTCCAGCAGCAGTCCGACACCCTTGGCAGCCTGATCGACAACTTCGTGTGGTCGGTGTTCTGCGACCGGCAGGGGCAGGTGTGGGTGGGGACTGAAACGGGGCTGCAGCGCTTCGACCCGCGCACGGGCCGCTTCCAGCTGTTCCGGCACCCGCTGGCGGGCCCCGTCAGCGCCCGGCGCAATTCCATCCGCACCATTGCCCAGGACCGCCGCGGGCGGCTGTGGGTGGGTACCGGCGAAGGGCGCCTCAGCTACCTGAACCCGACCACCGGGACGCTGGAGGCCGATGCCCGCTGGACGTCCGCGGCGGCCATCACCGCCCTGTGCCCCGACGCCCGCGGGGGGCTGTGGGTGGGCACCGAAACCGACGGCCTCGCCTACCTGCCCGGGCAGGGGCCGCCCCGCTTCTTCCGCGCCAATGCCGCGCTGCCCGATCAGCTGCCCGATAATGGCGTCAAGGCGGTGTGGCTCGATGCGCAGGGGCTGGTCTGGGTGGGCACCAGCAACGGGCTGGCTCGCTACCAGCCCGTCACGGCGACGTTCGTTACCTACCGCCACCAGCTGGCCGAGCCTCATTCGCTGGCCGATGACGTGGTGCTGGCATTGTTTCAGGACCGCTCCGGCCTGCTGTGGGCGGGCACCGAAGGCGGCGTCAGCAGCTTCGAGGCCCGTCCCGGCGCCTTCACCACGTACCCGCTCAGCGCCGGCCCCACCCCGGACCCGGTGTGGGCCGTGAGCGAAGATGCCCGCGGCTGGGTGTGGGTAGGCACCGAGAGTGAGGGCCTGATTGGGTACAACCCAGCTACCCGGCAGCGGGTGCAGTTTCGGCACAACCCGCAGGACCCCGGCAGCCTGAGTGAGGACTTTATCCGCGCCCTGTGCTTCGACCGGCAGGGACGCCTGTGGATCGGCACCCAAAGCCAGGGGCTCGACTGCCTGGAGCCCGGCGCCACCCGCTTCCGCCACTACCGCCACGACGCCGGCCGGCCGGCGTCGCTGAGTACCGACTTTATCCGCTCCGTGTCGCTCGACCGCCAGAACCGCCTGTGGGTGGGCACCGAGGCGGGGCTGAACCTGCTGGAGCCCGGCGCCACCGGCTTCACCATCTTCCGCCACGACCCGCGCGACCCGCGTAGCCTGAGCAACAACTTCGTGCGCGCCGTGTACCAGGACCGGCGCGGCACCGTGTGGGTGGGCACCGGCGACGGGCTCTGCCGCTACAACCCCGCCACCCGCCGCTTCGCCATCTTCCGCACCGACAACGGCAACCCGGCCAGCCTGAGCAGCAGCCGGGTGCGCTGCATTCTGGAAGACCACACCGGCCAGCTCTGGTTGGGAACCGAGGGCGGCGGGCTCTGCCGCTTCGACGGCGCCAGCCGCTTTGTCACGTTCCGGGAGCCCCAGGGCCTGCCCAACGATGTGGTCTACGGCATTCTGGAAGATGAGCACCACGATTTGTGGGTTTCCACCAACAAGGGCGTGGCCCGCTTCACTCCCCCCACGCGCCGGTTTCGCACCTTCGATGTGCGCGACGGCCTGCCCCACGACGAGTTCAATGCCGGCGCCTACTACCGGGGCGGCAGCGGCCGGCTGTACTTCGGCGGCATCAGAGGCCTGGTGAGCTTCCGGCCCGTCAGCGTCCCGGCTAATACCGTTCCGCCCCCGGTCGTGCTCACCGGTTTCCGCAAGTTCAACCAGCCCGTGGGCCTGGATACCAGCATCACCGAGCGGCGCAGCATCCGGCTGGCCCCGCGCGACTACTTTTTCTCCCTCGAGTTTGCGGCCCTCAACTTCCGCCAGCCCGACAAAAACCGCTACGCCTACCGGCTGGAAAACTTTGACCCCGACTGGGTGCAGGCCGGCACCCGGCACGAGGCCACCTACACCAACCTCGACCCGGGAACCTACACGTTTCGGGTGCGCGCCACCAACAACGACGGCGTGTGGAATTCGCGGGGCACATCCCTGGTCGTGGTCGTGCAGCCACCCTGGTACGGCACGTGGTGGTTTCGGATTCTGGCCAGCTGGGTGGTGCTGGCCCTGCTGTTTCTGGCCTATCAGCTGCGCATCCGGCAGGTGCTGGCCCTGGAGCGCGTGCGCCACGACATTGCCCGCGACCTGCACGACGACATGGGCTCCACGCTCAGCAGCATCTCCATCCTGAGCCAGATTGCCCGCAACCACCAGCGTCAGGAGCGGCCCGAGCAGGCGGCAGCCCTGCTGGAGCAGATCGGCGACAGCTCCCACCGCATGCTCGACGCCATGGACGACATCGTGTGGACCATCAACCCGGCCCACGACTCGCTGGAAGACGTGACGGCCCGTATGCGCAGCTTTGCCTCCGACGTGCTCGAAGCCCGGGGCATCGATCTGCACTTCCGCACGGATCCGTCGGTGGCAGGCCTGAAGCTGGATATGCGCGCCCGCCGGGAGTTTTTTCTGCTCTTCAAGGAAGCCGTGAACAACCTGGCCAAGTACGCCCGCTGCCGGCAGGCCACCATTGCCCTGACCTACGACCAGGCCCGCCTCACGCTGCTGGTGCAGGACGACGGCATTGGCTTCGACCCCACCGACCCGGCCCGGGGCGGGGGCAATGGTATGACCAACATGCGCACCCGCGCCGCCGTGCTGGCCGGGGAGCTGACCATCAGCTCCGTTCCCGGCCACGGCACCTCACTGCGCCTGAGTATTCCGCTGCCTGGCTAGGCGGCCGGCTGACCGCTTCCGCGGCGGTGGTCGGCACCAGGCATCACATCATTATGTAGCCGCAAAAAGCTGGTTCCTGCCGTATCTTAAAGCACTCTAACTCTCTGGCCCGGCTCCATGCGAACTCCCACCCGCGTCCTGATCTACGAAGACAACAACGACCTGCGCACCAGCCTGAGTCAGCTGCTGGCGGGCGCGCCGGGGCTGGAGCTGGTCGGGGCCCTGGGCAACTGCATGCAGGCCGCCGCCGACGTGCTGCGCCTGACTCCCGACGTTATTCTGATGGATATTGACATGCCCGGCATGACCGGCATAGAGGGCCTGCGCCGCATCAAGGCCATTGCGCCCAAGGTGAATGTGGTCATGCTCACGGTGTTCGAGGATAATGACCGGGTGTTTGAGGCTATCTGCGGCGGGGCCGACGGCTATCTGCTCAAAAAAACCTCGCCGGCCCGGCTGCTCGACGCCATTACGGAGGTGCGCCTGGGCGGCGCCCCGATGACGCCCGCCATTGCCCGGCAGGTGCTGCGGCTGTTTCCGCGTACCAAGGCGCCCGTGGCTGTGGCCGTAGCCGACGAATCGATGGGGACGCTCAGCGCCCGGGAGCAGGAAGTGCTGGCCCTGCTGGTGGAAGGCTACAGCTACAAGATGATTGCCGCCGACCGCGGTATCAGCATCGACACCGTTCGCTCCCATATCAAGAAGATCTACGAGAAGCTGCACGTGCGCTCCATGACCGAAGCCGTGTCCAAGGCCCTGCGACAGGGGCTCACGTAAGCTCCGGCCCGTATTCTCACATCATCGTGTGATTGTGCTGAGGGGAATAAAAACGCAACTTCAACCTGACCAATGACCCCGGCAACTCTGCTTCCGCAGACGGCATCCGGGGCCACTGGGTAGCCCGCCAAACGCCTGTCGCCATGTCGAAGTCACGCCGCCAATTGCTTTTGATGATGATGGGACTCTGGCTCACCGGCCGTCCGGCCCTGGCCTGAGCTCACTTCTTTCAGCGCGCCTGCTGTCCGCAATTCTGCCTCAGGCACTGAACCGCGGCATGCCCCGACAGGCAGACCGCCCGCCCCCGGCCCTGTAGACGGCCGGAAGCGGGCGGCTTTTTTTGGGGGGGGGGCACCCTTAAGGCTACGGGTTGAAAAAGCCGGTGTGGCAGCCGGCTGCGCAAGGTATGGCGCGGAACCTGGAACCGCCGGCGAAATTTCGGGCAAACCACCGCCTAACCGCCCGAATAGCCTATCTTCGGTATCCTACTACCGTTTCTTAGGCTTTCCACTATGCAGATCCTGCACAAGACTCCCCTCGACCAGCTCTTCGTGCTCGACATTGAAACCGTGCCCTGCGTGGGCTGCCACGATGACCTGAACGACATGCTGCGGCAGCTCTGGGAGCACAAGTGCCACGCCCTGCGCCGCGAAAAAGGCTGGTCCTCGTCGCGGGCCGACGTGGAGGCCATGCCCTCGGCCCTGGAAGCCGCCAGCCTCTTCGAGCAGGCCGGTATCTACGCCGAGTTTGGCCGGGTGGTGTGCATTTCGGTGGGCTGCTTCACGTTCGACAAGCAGGAGGAGCAGTGGCGCTTCCGGGTGAAAAGCTTTGCCGACCACGACGAGCCGACCATGCTGCGCGGGTTTTCGGCCCTGCTGGCCCGCAAGCCCGGCTTTCTGCTCTGCGCCCACAACGGCAAGGAGTTCGACTTCCCCTACCTGGGCCGTCGCCTGCTCATCAACGGGCTGCCGCTACCGCCCCAGCTCGACATTGCCGGCCGCAAGCCCTGGGAAGTAAACCATATCGACACGATGGAGCTCTGGAAGTTCGGCGACCGGAAATCCTACACTTCCCTGTCGCTGCTGGCGGCCATGTTCAACATCCCTACCCCCAAGGACGACATCACCGGGGCCGACGTGGCCCGGGTGTACTACACCGACAACGACCTGCCCCGCATTATCCACTACTGCCAGAAGGACATTATCACCACGGCCCGGCTGGTGCAGAAATTCCGTGGGGAGGAGCCCTTTCCTGACGACGCCGTTATCTACGCCGATACCGTTTACACCGCCCTGCGCCGCGTCTGACCCCCTGCTTTTTCAGAGCCAGTTTGCCACGCCCTTCCCACCCGAAGCCGGAAGAATCATCTATACCATAATCTTTATGTATTACTATTTAAATAAAAATTAGTATTATTATATAGGATAGCTAATTAAACCTCAAGCAGATGGAACAGAACTTGTTGGAAGAGGTCGAAACGTACTTCACGGAAGATGCCGTAAGTAAGGCCAGCGCAGTGGTGGGGGAAAGCCAGCAGAGAGTGGGAAAAGTGGTTGCCAGCATCATCCCCCTGGTTTTGAACGTGTTTATTGAGCGGGCTGAGCGGCCGGGCGGCATTGAGGCCCTGTGGCAGCTGACCCGGGAATCCACCACCCCAGGCCGGGCAGCCGGCCTGCTCACGGCTGAACAGCTCAGGCGGCGCACCGAGTTGATGCAGGGGCTGCTGGGCGAAGCCTACGGCACTACGGTGCGGCAGCTGGCTCAGGTCACTCAAGTAAAGCCCACCTCTGTGGAGACGCTGCTGAGCATGACGGCCCAGGCCGTGCTGCAAAGCCTGGGCAATGTTGCCCAGGAGCAGGCGCTGGACGCCAAGGCATTGTTTGCGTGGCTGGAACAGCAAAAGTCAGGTATCATGACGGCCGTGCTGCTGACTACCGGTACGGGGTTCCAGCCGGCCGCTGCCGCTTCAGCCGAACCGGTAGACGACCACCGGCCGGTGATGCCCGCTGTGCATTCCTGGGAGCCGGGGGCGGGGGGCGCGTATACTCCCCCGGCCTTGCCGACTACCCTTACCCCAACGATGCGGTGGGTGCTGCTGCTGCTGCTTTTGGTGGTTGGAGCCTGCCTGGAATATCTTTTCGTGCGCACCCGCTTCGACGGGCAGCCGGCGGCGGCCCGCGTTGTGCCAGCAAGTATGGTCGGCCGGTTGGCCGCCGAAGCCCGGTCGTCGCCTGGCCCCGGAGGTACCGAGGGGCGCTACGATGCCGCTACGGACCACTACATCTACGACCCCGGGCGCCCCGTTGCTTTGACGCTGGTTGACGGCACCACGCAAACCGTTGGAGTCAATTCTACCGAAAACCGGCTCTACTCTTTTCTGGCCGATGCCAGCGTGCAGGTCGATTCCATCAACCGTACGAAGGGCTGGATTAATTTTGACCGGGTGTATTTCGACACCAGAAAAGCTTCGCTTACCGATGAGTCGCGCAGCCAGCTGCGCAACGTGGCCCGCATCCTGAAAAGCTTCCCCGCCGCCCGGGTGAAAATCGGGGGCTACACCGATACCACCGGCAGCGTGCTGGCCAACCTCAAGCTCAGCGAAGCCCGGGCCAATACGGCTATGTCGGAGCTGGTGTCGATGGGCATTGCCCTAAATCGGGTGGAAGCCAAAGGCTACGGTGGCAAGCACGGCGTGGCCGATAATGCCACGCCCGTGGGCCGGGCCCTAAACCGGCGCATCAGCATCCGGGTAACCAGAAAGTGACTTGAGGCGTCCTCCAAGAATGAAAACAGCAAGAGCGACCCTGGGGCCGCTCTTGCTGTTTTCATCTCAACTGTTTCGTTTCCAAGTCAGGATCAGAGGACCTCACTGAACAGGCCCGGCAGCACGCCAAGCACGAACGTGAGCACGGCCAGCACCACCAGAATAAACGACTGGAACGGGCTGACCACGATGGGCTCGGTCAGGTCTTCCTCAGCCGGGCGCATGTACAGGGCAATGATGGGGCGCAGGTAGTAGTAAATGCTCACCATCGACATCAGCACGGCGAAAATAACCAGGCCGATATAGCCTTTGTCCACGGCCGCGCCGAAGAGGAAAAACTTGCCGAAGAAGCCGCCGGTGAGCGGAATGCCCGCCAACGACAGCATGGCTACGGTGAACACGAAAGCCAGCAGCGGGTTGGTTTTGGCCAGGCCGTTGAAGCTGGCGTAGTCCTCGCGCTGGCGCTGGTCGGCTACCAGCTTGAGCACTCCAAAAGCCGCCACAGTAGCTACCGAGTAAGCCAGGGAGTAGAAGAAGATGCCGTTGGCGGAAAGCTTGCCGTTCAGCGCCACCAGGCCGATAAACAGGTAGCCGGCGTGGGAAATGCTGGAGTAGGCCAGCATGCGCTTGATACTGGTCTGGGCTACCGCGCCCACGTTGCCGATGAGCAGCGTGAGCACCGTAATGGCCATGATGGTCGGAATCCAGAAGCTTTCGGCGGCTTGGAAGGCGACGATGAGCAGCTTGAAGAAGGCGGCGAAACCGGCGGTTTTCACCACCGTGCTCATGAAGGCGGTGAAGAAGGTAGGCGTGCCCTCGTACACGTCGGGCGTCCAGTAGTGGAAGGGCGCGGCCGACACCTTGAAGCTGATGCCGATAAACATCAGCAGCATGCCGATGTAGAGCATCGGGCGGAAGGTGGCGTTGGCGGGCTGCACCACGGCCCCGGCAATGTCGATGAGGCTGAACGCGCCGGTGGCGCCATACACGAGGGCAATGCCGAAGAGCAGGATGCCGGTGGCGAAGGAGCCCATCAGGAAGTACTTCAGCGCGGCCTCGTTGGAGCGCACGTTGCGCTTGTCGGAGCCGGCTACCACGTACATCGACACGCTCAGGATTTCGATGCCCACGAACAGCATCAGCAGGTTGTCGTAGCTCACCATCATGATGGCGCCCACGAGCGAGAAGAGCAGCAGCGAATAGTATTCGGCCAGGTTTTCCTCGCCGTCGCGCACGTATTTCTGGGAGAAGGGAATCAGCAGCAGCGTCGTGAGCACCACGATGCCGGTGAAGGCCACCGAGTACCGGTCGATGGTGAGCATGTTGCTGAAGTAGGACTGGGGAGCCGCGTTCCAGTCGAGCAGGTTGGCCCCGAAAACGAGGGCCAGGATGACCATGGCGGCGGGCAGCAGAATCTTGTTGGAGCGCAGAAAGCCCAGAAACAGATTGATGATGCCTAAGACGGAGAGCAGAATGATAGAAGTCATGTCGTGAGCCCCTCCCCCCGGCCCCCTCCCCTTTGGGAGAGGGGGAGCCAGACGAATGTGGGCGTTAGATTGGTACTACAACCCTCTCCCAAAGACTGCCGCAGGTCAGGCGGAGTAAGTCAGGAAAGGTAATCTAAGCCCCTCTCCCGCAGGGGAGGGGTTGGGGTGGGGCTAGCGGTTGACTATCGTCATGATCTGCAGGATGGCCGGCTCGGAGATGCGCAGGAACGTGCCGGGAAACAGGCCAATCCAGAACACGAGCACGATAAGCGGCACCAGTACGGCCAGCTCGGAGCCGGTCAGATCCTTGATAGTAGCGGTGAACTGGGTGTCGGGGCCGAGCATCACGCGCTGGAACATGCGCAGCAGGTACACCGCGCCCAGGATGATGGTCACGCCGGCTACGGCGCCCATCCAGTGGTTGTATTGGTATACGCCGCCGAGCAGCAGAAACTCACCCACGAAGCCGGCCGTGAGCGGCAGGGCCACGGTGCTGAGCAGCAGTACCAGGAATGTGACGGAGAGCAGGGGCGTATGCTTGGTCAGGCCGCCCAGCTCGGAGATGTCGCGGGTGCCGGTGCGGCGCTGGATGATGTCGGCAATGAAGAACATGCCGACCACGTTCACGCCGTGGGCCAGCATCTGAATGACTGCGCCCTGCATCCCGATCATGGTGAGCGAGAACACGCCGGCCGCCATCAGCCCGACGTGGGAGAGGGAGGAGTAGGCAATCAGGCGCTTCACGTCGCGCTGGCGGATGGCGATGATGGCCCCGTAGATGATGCCGATAATGCAGAGCACCATCACCAGCGGGCCCCAGTGGCTCACGCCCTTCGGCACGATAGGCAGCAGCCAGCGCAGGCAGCCGTAGATACCCATCTTGAGCATAATGCCTGAAAGCAGCATGGTGGCTGGCGTCGGCGACTCGGTGTAGGTGTCGGGCTGCCAGGTGTGGAAGGGGAAAATCGGCATCTTCACGGCGAAGGCGATGAAGATCAGCCAGAACACCCAGGCCTGCTGGTCGGAGCTGAGCGTGAGGTTGTAGAAGGCCAGGATGTCGGAGGAGCGGACGGCGCCGTTGAGGCCGGTCTGGAAGTAGAGGTACACGAAGGCGGCCAGCATGAAAAGCGAGCCGATGATGGTGTACAGGAAGAACTTGAAGGTGACGGCAATGCGGCGCTCCGAGCCCCAGACGCCGGCCAGGAAGTAAATCGGAATCAACGCCACTTCCCAGAAGAAGTAGAACAGAAACGCATCCAGCGACACGAATACGCCGATCAGGCCCGTCTGCATAAACAGGATCAGGGCGTAGAAGGCCGAGGCATTCTGGTACTCGTGGCGGAAGGAGGCCAGGATGATGAGCGGCACCAGAAACGCCGTCAGCAGCACCAGCACCAAACTCAGCCCGTCCATGCCGACGTGGAAGTTGATGCCCGCCGAGGCAATCCAGGGCACGTTGATTTCAGACTGCGACTGGGCGGTAATCTGGGAGGAGACGGCGGCGTACACCGCCACCGCGAATTCGACCAGCGCCGCGCCGAGGGCCATTACACGGGCCGCATTGCCTTTGGCAAAGTGCAGCAGCAGCGCCGCCGCGACGGGAAAGAGTAGGAGAAAGACAGTCAGCATGAGGAAAAGCAAATTTCACGCGAGCAGAAAAGCTGCGGACGCCGGGGAGTGGACCGAAAAGGCCTTAGTTTTTGTCGATGAGAATAACCTTGGGACCCGCTAACTGCTTTTGGCGTTCGGTAAACGGTATACCATTCGTCGTTACGAAGTCGGAAGCAGCTTGCTCGCTCAGGCTACCATCGGTAAACAGTTTCGCTTTTACCACTTTTCGGGCTACATCAATTGCCCGGAGGTGCAGCGTAGTTGGAAAAGAAATTTCCGTCTTGGCTCCGGAGCCCATGAAGACGAATTGCAGATACAGCGTTCTACCATCCGGATGAGAATCGCTAATGGTAGCAGGGTCCACGAACTCCATTTGCTTCACGGCAAACTGGCGCTTTCCATCCAGCGAATTAAGATAATACAGACACTGGGTATCCATAAGCTTGCACCCATCCTGCTCGATGAGGGCGTATTTTACCCCGTCCACTAGAATAGCATCTGCTTTTACTTCAACTTTCTGGGCAAAAGCAGTGCTAGTCAATAAGACGAAGCAGAGGATGAAAAATCCCTTCATAAATTAAGGTTTAAAGTCGCCCCAGGTTCAAAGCCAGAATCAGTACGATGCCGACGACCATCAGAATCAGGTAGAGGCCGACGTAGCCAGTTTGCACGTAGCGCAGCAGCTGCCCGCCGCCGAGCGTGACGCGGCCGAAGCCGTTCACTACCGGGTCGATGAGGCCCTGCTCCACGAAGCGGTACAGGCCCGTCGAGAGCCACATGACGGGGCGCACGAACAGGGCGTTATACAGCTCGTCGATGTAGTATTTGTGGTACACCAGGCTTTCGGGGGCCGAGCGTTGGGCGTCGTCCGCGGCCGGGCGCACCCCGCGGCTCACGTACTGCACGTAGGCCAGCAGGATGCCCAGCACGCCGGCGGCAACCGACAGGCCGATGAGCAGCAGCTCGGTGCCGTGGTCCAGCTCGCCGGCAAAGGCCTCGGGGTTGAGGCGCTGGGAGTAGGTGAAGAGCGGGGCGAGGTAGTCGGCCAGGTAGTGCTTGCCGCCCAGGAACATCGGCGCGCCCATGAAGCCGCCCACGGCCGCCAGGATGGCCAGCACAATCAGCGGCAGCGTCATGCTGGCCGGCGACTCGTGCAGGTGGTGCTTCTGCTCCTCGGTGCCGCGGAACTCGCCGAAGAAAGTCAGGAACAGCAGGCGGAACATGTAGAAGGCCGTCAGGAAAGCCGTGAGCAGGCCCAGGCCCCAGAGAATCTTATTGTGCTGGAAGACGTGCTCCAGGATTTCGTCTTTGGAGAAGAAGCCCGAAAACGGCGGGATGCCCGAAATGGCGAGGCAGCCAATCAGAAAGGTCAGGAATGTAATCGGCAGGGCTTTGCGCAGGCCGCCCATGCGGCGAATGTCCTGCTCGTTGCTCATGGCGTGAATCACCGAGCCCGCGCCCAGGAACATCAGCGCCTTGAAGAAAGCGTGGGTCAGGACGTGGAACAGGGAAGTGCTGTAGCCCATAACGCCCAGGGCCAGGAACATGTAGCCGAGCTGCGACACCGTGGAGTAGGCCAGCACCTTCTTGATGTCGTTCTGGGCCAGGCCGATGGTGGCGGCAAACAGGGCGGTGATGCCGCCAATCCAGGCAATGACGCTCAGCGTGTCGGGGGCCAGGGTGAAGAGCACGTTGGCGCGCAGCACCATGTAGATACCGGCCGTGACCATCGTGGCGGCGTGAATCAGGGCCGAAACCGGGGTAGGGCCGGCCATGGCGTCGGGCAGCCAGGTGTAGAGCGGCAGCTGGGCCGACTTACCCATCGCGCCCACAAACAGCAGCAGCGTAATGGCCGTCAGCACGCCCGTCCCGATCTGCATCGTCGAGGCTTTCTGGAACACCTCGGCGTACTGCACCGAGTCGAAGGTGAGGTAGATCAGGAAGATGCCCAGCAGGAAGCCCAGGTCGCCGACGCGGTTGATGATGAAGGCTTTCTTGGCGGCGTTGTTGTTGGCGTGGTCCTTATTCCAGAACCCGATGAGCAGGTAGGAGCACAGCCCCACGCCTTCCCAGCCGATGAACAGAATCACGAAGTTGGCGCCCAGCACCAGCACCAGCATGCTGAACACGAACAGGTTCAGGAAGGCGAAGAACTTGCCCACGTTTTCGTCGTGGTGCATGTAGCCGATGCTATAGACGTGAATCAGGAAGCCTACGCCCGTGACCAGCAGCAGCATAATGAGGCTGAGCTGGTCGATCTGGTAGGAAAAGGGAATCTGCATTGAGCCGACCGAAATCCAGTCGAACAGGTGCACCGTGTACTGGTACTGAAAGGTGCTGAACAGGTACACCGAAATCAGGAACGAGCCCAGCACCGTGAGGCTACCAATGGCCCCGGCCACCGTGCCGGAAAGCTTCTTGTTGAGCAGCCCGTTGAGCAGGAAACCCAGGAACGGCAGCAGCGGAATCAGGACGTACAGCAGCGTGGAGTAAGGGGCGCTGGCCGCGGGGATTACAGTTTCTTGCATAGAGAGTATGCTGGAACCCCTCCCCAACCCCTCCCCAAAAGGGAGGGGCTCTAGTTTTAGAATCTAACGAAGTAGAAGGCTAGAACTAAAGCCCCTCCCTTTTGGGGAGGGGTTGGGGGAGGGGTTACCACTTAAGGCGGTTAAGCAGATTGACGTCGGTGTTCTGGAAGTTGCGGTAGATCATCACGATGATGCCCAGCCCGACGGATACTTCGGCGGCGGCTACGGCCATGATGAAAAACACGAAAATCTGGCCGTTGGGGTCGGAGCGGTAGGCCGAGAAGGCCGTCAGCAGCACGTTCACCGCGTTGAGCATCAGCTCGACGCACATGAAGATGATGATGGCATTGCGCCGGGTAAGCACGCCCGTAACACCGATGGCAAATAGCGCCGTGGCGAAGTAGATGTAGTACTCCAGCGGGACGGTGCGGATGACTTCCGGAATGGTCTGTTCCATGCAGTGGGGTCAGCGGACAAGGCAAAGCCCGGCTGAAGCGCAGCCGGGGTGAATTAGCTGGCAAAGGTAGCCAGACAATCGGGAAAACCACAGGGAAAAGTACAGTGGTTCCCGGCTGGTTGCTGTCGGCCGAAATCAGAAGGAATGGCGCAAAAATCGGTGGTGCGACCCTCACTACGGGGTGCCAGCTGAAGTAGCTTGAGCCGTCAGTATTCTTTGTCTGTCATCCTGAGCAGCGCGAAGGAACTTCCTCAGACCTTCCTAAAAGCGTCGCTCAACGTACAAACCCCTTCATCGTGCTGGTAGTAAAGGGTTTTGTGCATTGAAATAAGTTTGCAGAGATGCAGAGGCAGGTCCTTCACTCCGCTTCGCTGCGTTCAGGATGACAGACGGGGTTTAAGAATTTCTGCTGCCGATAAAGTAATTTTCCGCCTGCTGCGTCTGCTTGTTCAGAATGGAAGCACTTGCATTAAACGCCTTACCCCTAGGCTCGATGAGAGGACAGGACCAGCAGATTCAAGCCGCCGTGCAGGAACAGCGCGGCCGGCTGCTGGCCTTCATCCGCCGCCGCGTGCCCGACCCGGCCGACGCCGAGGATATCCTGCAGGATGTGTTCGGGGAGCTGGTCGAAAGCTACCGGATGCTCAAGCCCGTGGAAAAAGTGGCCTCCTGGCTGTTCCGCGTGGCCCGCAACCGCATCACCGATCTCTACCGCAAGAAGAAGACGGCCTCGCTGGAGGAGGAAATGCTCCGCTACGCCGACGACAACGAGGAAGGCGCCCTGCTGCTGGCCGACGTGCTGCCCGCCGCCGACGATGCCCCCGAAAACCGGCTGCTGCGCGAAACCCTCATGGAAGCCCTGGCCGAAGCGTTGGATGAGCTGCCCAAAAACCAGCGCGACGTTTTCGTCTGGCACGAACTGGAAGGCAAGACCTTCAAGGAACTGGCCGCCGAAACCGGCGTGCCGCTCAAAACCCTGATTTCGCGCAAGCACTACGCCGTGCAGCACCTGCGCCAACGCCTGCAAGTCTTGTACAACAACCTGTTCACGGACTAACTCAATGGGCTAATGATTAATGTGCTCATGTGCTGTTCAAAAGTCGCCGAAAACAAACGGGTACTGAATTTCAACAACGCACAAAAGAGCACACTAGCAGATCAGCACATTTCCACATCAGCACATTAAACTCATGAACCGTACCCTCTGGCCGCTTCGCGTCCTCAAATTCATTCTCCTCGGCCTGCTGTTCGTCGCCGTCATGGGCTTCGTCACGATGCGCCTGTGGAACTGGCTCGTCCCCGATCTTTTCAACGGCCCGGTCCTCACCTTCTGGCAGACCATCGGCCTGCTGCTGCTCACCCGCCTGCTCACCGGCTTCCGCGGCGGTGGGAGCCGGCCCGGCTTCAGCCGCAAGTGGCAGCAGCACAAAAACGACTGGAAGCAGCAGATGGAATCCCGCCTGGCCGGCATGACGCCGGAGGAGCAGGAGCAGTTCCGCCAGAAGATGCGCACCAGCTGCAGCCCGCCCTGGATGCGGCGGCAGCCCGCCGAAACGGCGTTTAACGCCCCGGCTGAGTAAAACGAGAAGCGGCTCCTGAGGAATCAGGAGCCGCTTCTCGTTTTACTGTCTTATAGCAGTTTCATAACTGGCGTACACCTTTCCGGGGCGGGTTCGTAAGCTAGTACATGCGCGCCTATTCCTTGGACTTACGTGAGAAAATCGCCGCTGC
>NZ_BAABDH010000036.1:0-154894 GCF_039539525.1 Hymenobacter algoricola
CGGAATTTAAGGGTCGAAATTTTGCTGCACTTATAGTAGCGGTTAGCAGGCTGCATAACAGTAAGTTACGCCCATTCTCTTGACTTCTGCTTCCTAAGCCCCTATATTATTCTGCCTTTACTACTGTATAATTGCCAATTGTGTCTATAGCTATTTCTTCTGGCTTACCTATATCTGTTAAAGGTATAGATATGCTATATTTTATATTGACCTTATTATTGGACAAAGATATTTTTCGATAAACGAGTTGGCCGTATTTTTTCAAATCGATATTTGTGAAAGACGGGAATTTTGATTTGTCTATTGATATCGTGTTGCTTTTATCTCTGTATTTTAATTCAATGATATATTTGTAATCGTTTGCTTTGTAATATTCTATTTTATATATATTTACATATTTTTTTGGTATATTTATTTTGTGTGTATACTCACTTTTTATTTTTATATTAAAAGGTATTTTACTTATTATAAACTGTGTATCAATATATATTGTTTGCTTATCTGTATTTTTTTGATCGTTGATTATTTGTGAAAAATCACCAGCAGGAGATGTGTCATCCAGATTTTCAGGTGGATTGTAGTTGTGGTGATCTTTGCTGTCGGTGCAAGAACAATATGGTAAAAACGCAAATAGCAGTGTTTTTAGAAGAGTCTTCATTGCTTTGCTTTTGTTTTATTTGTTATGTTCCTATATATAAATTTGTTGAACTGCCCCATTGTTTGAATTTGTGTGCTATTATTAGCTTTTATATTTTGAGATGTGCTAACTTTATTTGGCTGAGAATCAGGTGCAGTATCCCATTTGTAATACCCGTTTACATGAGCGCCTGCCCCTGAGCTAGCACCTACATCATATGAAGCTTCGTTGGGACCAATGCCAGAAGAAGATTGAATATAATTAACCTTTACTATATTTCCGCTGGCGTCTTTTTCTACGCTTTTGACAATGCCAGTATGATAAGCATATCCCTTATCGTACCTAAATGTTACGATATTTCCTGGTTGTACATCACCAATGTTCACTTCTTCTGCATTACTTTCAATATTCAATACTCCACTAGTCTTATCTCCGTGATTTGGGTTTTCCTCACCACCTGCCACCACACTACCTGATACGAGTCCTGAACAGTCAACTTGTTCTCCTGGAGCTCCCTTTGCTCCCATTTTGTATTGGTTGCCGGCTTTCTTATTGTCAACATATTCTTGTGCTTTAGCAACGGCGTTAGCTCTCTGTGTTGAATCAGCTCCACTTGGGTCAGCGTTAAGTAAAGGGTTGTTAGTATTCCATGAATAAGGGGACTCATGCTCTTTTATAATCGGGTCAACTGAATTGAATCTTGCAATTTGTGGGTCATACAACCTGAATGGAGCATTGTACAGATTAAGGTTTAGTTCACGTTGAAGTTCAATGCCATTGTACTGGTACTTGTTCTCCGGCAGCTCACCTGCCCTATCTATCCCTACTAAGCTCAGGCCCCACGGATCATAGTTATTCTCTTGTATCACCAGACCCGGATTATATTTCACCTCCAGATCATCGAACAGCACGTCCGTGTCACTCTCGTTGCCGACGTAGGCTTTAATGTAGCCATCCGTGGGGGAAATTACTTGCAGGTGAAGAGGTTCGTAGTTGTTTTTAGCGCCAGCCGTGAGCTGCTGCGTCTGGGTATCCACCAGGACGGAATCGGCATTGAATACAAGCAGACGCATATAGCCTTGGGGGACGTGGTTAAGACGCTGCAGAGCAGGTACTAAAGCTACGCCAATTCCCATAAAAGGCAAGGGCCGCAACCTGGAGCGGGGCTCAGTCGTCGCAAGTGGCGAGACAGGCTGTTGGATAAAGCCCGCAGCTAGGCCCAGTACCGAAAGTAATCGGCCGTTAGGGCGCACCTCCTGTTGGTACATGCCGGAAGCTGTGACAATCACAGTATCACCCTGATGCACCCGAAGGGTTTTGAGGGGGCCGATTGACTGGCCTACGGCGGCATTCAGCCGAGCTACGTAGGAGCCGGTCCGGGCCGCTGAGCCAGCCATAAAGCGGGTCGTAGTGATGCTCAAGTAGTCAAACTGCTGCTCTTCCCGCCGGGCGGTGTTGGCTGGAGTAGCCTCCATCGTCGCGCGATACACGGCGGAGTCACCGTTGCGGTAGGCTACCCGCAGATTGCCGAGGTGATCTTTGAGGCTGTACTCGCGCACAAAGCGCCGCTGCGGCTGCCCGGCTGGGTCAAGAATGGAGCACAATACGCGGCCTTCAGCGTGGGGGAAGAAGCGCAACGTGTCCTGCTCATACTGGAAGGGCCCCGCGTAATCAGTTTGCTGGACGGGCTTGCCCGTCTGGTACACGAGCTTGGCCACTTTCTGACCCGACGCAGCGTAGCGAAATACAATAGAATCATTGCCGAGCACGACGCGGTGGGGCAGGTTCAGATGGTTGTAGCGGATGCTGGTGATTCCCTTATTGCGGTCTAAGGTCAGGTTGCCGTTGGCGTCGTACTGGTACTCGGCCGGCTGGTAAGTCTGGTGGTAAGAGCCATTATCCTGAAAGTCGCCCGCCAAGGCTGGTGCTCCAGCTACTGTTGGGCCATTGGTCTTTACGGCATCATCGACGGCGAGCAAGCGGTTGCCGGTATATGTGTAAGCAAGCTGATCAATCGACCCGTATTGTCGAGGAGCGGTGCGGGAGGCTGGAGCCAGGAGCCCGCGGCGGCGCAAAGTCAGAATATTGCCATTCTCATCGTAACTCACAAAACGCAGCCCGTAGTTCTGCTTTTCGGCCGTCCAGATGCCGGCAGTGGTGCGCGCCACAAAGTCGCCCTGCAGCAGCCGGTTGCTGCCGTCATAGACGTAGCCGTAGGCACGGGTGGTCTGATCAGCTTTGCTGCGCCACTTCTGGCCGGTGATATTGCCGTTGTATTGCTGGTAGCCGTTCGTAAAGCCATGGTCATAGTACAGCTCCATGCCCCACAGGTCAGTGGGGTCCTGCTGCTCAGCACCATTGATATGGGTCAGCCAACCACGGATATTATAGCGGTAATCGACGCTCTGATTCCCCAGCCCGAGGCGTTTTTGCTGTAACTGGCCCAACTCATTATAAGCCAGAGCTGCTATTACCACCGGTTGAGTTTCGCCGGAAAGCTGCTGAGCGGTGGTCAGGAGCCGGCCGGTATGATCATAGGTGTGGGTTTCCGTGATAGTAAGGGGCAGAGCGCCCGGGCGGGAATCGGAATGGACGGCGTAGGTTTTGAGGGTTTTACCCGCAAAATCCAGCTGGCTGGTTATAACGTCTTCTCCGCCCCGGCAGTTGGTGCTGCGAACCTGAACGGGCCGTCCCTGCTGGTCGTAAAAGGTCGTCGTCGTCAGCCAGGCGCCGGGCGCCGTTTCCGGCAGGTCCAGCACGCGGGCCCGGGTGCGGGTTACCTGGCCCACTACTCGCAGATCGGGCCGGGGCTGCTGGCCGGGAGCAAACTGGCTGTCATACTGCGAATCGTAAATAACATCGGCCTGGCCAGCGGCATCGTTGTCGAAGTTATAATCGTCGTAATCGGTCAGCGTGAGCCCCTGCGGCCGCGTGAAGGAACTCGTAGCCGACAGGGGAGGGTAGGCTTGGGCAAGCGTATAGTAGCAGTTGCTGGTAGGGGTCGTGGTGCGCACTTCAAACTGGAGGGTCGTTCGGTTGGCTTCAGCCTGTAAGGAGTCCTGCCGGGCATTGCGCGTACACAGCCCGGTGAGGATAGGGCGGCCCAGGGCATCATATTTTGTGAAGGCCCATTCCTGTCGCAGCCGCTGGGCAGCATCCTGACTGAGAACAACCCGGTCAAGCCGATCATACACCAGCTGCGTTTCGCCGTCGGTGCCGGGAATGTGTTTGGCAATAAGACGGCCGCGGGCATCGTAGCGGTAGCGGAAAAGCAGCGGGCTCACGGCATCAGTCAACTGCCATTGGTAGACACGAAACTGGGCTACGGCTTTGGGTGGTACTACTACCCGGAGCCGGCCGAAGTCATCGTAAACGTAATAAGTATCCAGCCATTGGGTTGGGAGCGAGTTGCTGGTCCGGGACTGCGGGAGGGCGGTTTCCACCCGTTTGAGAATAGTCTGGCCCTGCTTGTTCTGAAACTCCGCGGTGCGGAAGCGATGCTCGTCCCGGGTTTCCTTTACCCACAAATCCCCGGCGGTGTAGCCTCCCAGCAAACCCAGATCAGTGGTTTGATTGTCGTTGTTGACCGTAAACTGACGAATGCCATCCGCCACCGTATTGGGCCGTTCCTGGTACGTCTGGATATGGTCAGTGGCTAGTTGCCAGGCTTCGCCCGGTGCGGCCTGGGCCAGAGGCCGGCCGAGGGGAGAGGGTTCAAATGCCGTTTCACTATATGGCACGCCCGTCCGGGCCAGGTTTTGGGTCGGTGCCCCGGGCCCGGCTGGCGCGTCATGATAAAACTCGTACTGCTCCCGGATTGCATTGGCCCGGTGTCGGTCCACGCTGCCCGTCGGGTTGGGGGACGTGTAGGGCAAATAAGTCTTGGGTTGTCGGCCGAAGCCATCATACCCCGTGGGCTGCACAATATCCCGCCGCAACGGGGACTCCTGCCGCAGCACAGTCTGCATTGGCCGGCCCAGTCCGTCGGAGTAGTCAGTTTTGACCTGCACGGCCTCAACCGGTGCCTGGATAAGCTGGCTGACATCGGTGAAAGCCTGCCGGGCGGCGTAGGTGCGCACATAATTCAGCCCTGCTTCCGCGGGGTTTGAGGTAATCGGTGGGGCCAGCACATCGGTTGGCGGAAGAATCTGACTGCTTTCCACCGGCAGGTTTTCGGCCAGTGGGGTATAGGGGAGGACATCCACGAAGCTGGATTGGGTGTACAGGCTTGGGTGGCCTTGTCCGGCATACGTTGAGGTTACCCGCTCATTCCACACGCGCAGGCGGTAGAACCCTTCCATTGCCGCAGTGGCCGGGCCCAGGGCCAGGGTGGTGTCCGTCTGGCCCGGTAGCTCAACCCAGGCCTGACCTACCTGCCGCTGCCACTGGTAGTGGTTGTAAGTACCCTTCATGCTGCGGTGCAGCACATGATGGGTGCCAGCCACAAAACGCAGTGTATCAGCCGGCTTCGTCTTCTGGGGCGCAAAGTCGAAAACAGGAATAAAGCAGCTGCCCGTTACCGGGTAGTTGATTTCCAGCGAGGCAAAGTCCAGGTGATTTTCAGCGATGCTGATAACCGGCGCGGCAGCCGTATTAGCGGCCCAGGAAGGCAGGCTGGTAAGCTGATTTTGGTAGGCGTACAGCGAGTAAAGCGCAGGAACTGCAGCCAGATAGTCAGGGAGGGCCCCGCTGAACTGATTGGCCTCCAGGTGCAGCCGGTGAATGTGCTGCCAAGCCTCCAAGCTCTTTGGTAGCAGACCGCTAAACTGATTGTGTCCCAGGAAGCAGTATTCCATACTTGTCATGCCGCCCAGGGAGGCCGGCAGCGCCCCATCAAGCTGGTTATGGCTCAGATCCAAAGTTCCCAACCGGCCAAGGCTGCCCCAGGCGTCCGGGATTGTTCCGGTGAGCTGATTATACGACAGGTTTAGCGAGTATAAGTTAGTTAGCTGCCCTAAGCTCGCTGGTAGCGGACCCGTCAGACGGTTGCCTTGTAAGATCACGTGATTCAGGCCCCGCGCAGCGCCGAGTGCCGGGGGAATAGGGCCGGTGAGGCGGCAGGAATGGAGGTCCAGGGTGCTGAGTTCGGTTTGGCCCAGACCGGCCGGAATGACGCCCGTCAGCCCGGGATTCTCCGGCAGAGCGAAGTAGGAGAGCTTGGTCAGCATTCCCAGGCTGGCCGGCAGGTACCCGCGCAGCCCGTTCTTGCTCCGGAATAAGGCCACAATATCGCCTGAGAAGACAGCTATGCCCGGCCAGGCCGCCGCATCCTCTAAGGTGGCGCTGGCCCACGCCGCCTCGGTGGCGGGCCAGTGGCTGGCAGAGGCGGCGTCCGTCCAGTGCGGGCCATCGGTGGCATAATAGAACTGGCGTAGCACCCGCATTTCCGTAGAGTCGGGCACGAGCCCCTGGTAGCTCTGGGCACGCCCCGATGTGGCCGACAAGCACAGGCTGAATAGCAGCAGCAAGGCGCCGCAAAGCTGCCACTGCTGCGTATGGTATATGTTTTTCATACCCTACCGGATAACTGGTAAATGAGATAACAGGAGACAGAGAAGCCCGATTGACTAAGGCCGGCCGTAGTGATACTGCTGCTGGGTAAGCAGTTGGCCCTGGTCGTCGCGGGTGCGCAGCAAGCGCCCCAGGGCGTCATATTCATAGGTGGTGGTCCGCCCGCTGGCATCCGTCTGAGAGGTCTGGCCGCGGAGCGGGTCGTAGCTGTAGGTGGTCATTTGGGCGCCTACCGGCAGTAGCCGCACCTCATCGAGCAGCGCCCCGACCGCCGTACTCACACTCACGGTATTGTGGTTAACCTGAATAGGTATCTGGTACCAGGACCACGGCCCCGTTTGCTGAATGGGAGGTGGTATTGGCTGCACCAGACCATCGGCCCACACCGTCGGGGTGGCGGTCGACCAGCAGCTGACTGTATAGGCCCCCGTCGGTATGTTGTGGCGCAGCAGGTACTCGCTCGGGCTTTGGGGAGCATAAGCCCGGCTGCCGGTGCGGCCACCCGCTACAACACGGTTGGGCGCGTACTGCCAGGTGCCGGGTACATTCCGCTCAAAGCTGGTGTAAGCTACGCGGTCGGCAGGCGCATGCCGAATTTCGCCCACGGGCTGCCTGGCCACCGGGTCCCAGAGGTAGCTGATCGGGTTGCCTTCCACCCGATGCAGCTCCGCTACCTGCCGGTCGGCATCGTAGTGGTCGACGGTCATGGTGGGCCGGTAGAAGGAATCGACAATCCAGCTACCGATTCTTACGGCTGAGGGAGTGAAGTCCGTCCAGTGGCGGGGAGCGGGCAGCTGCAGGCTTAGCTGCCGCGCGGGCAAAACCACTCCGGGCGTGAGTATCCGGTATTCCGTCAGTGCTCCCTGGGTTACTACGGTGTCGGTAGCAGTGCGCCGGGTTGTGACCTGCTCAATAAGCTGGGCCACCGCATGGATTCGACCCAGTTCGGCCAGCGCCATGACCGGGGGCGCAACGATACCATTGAGAACCGGCACCAGTTCGTAGTCAGCAGCGTACCGAGAGCGGGTCTGCTGCCAACTACCATCGGCCAAGGACGTTTCCACCAAAGTGGGCTGCTGGTGGGTCAGGTTGTCGTAGCGGTAGCGCGTGATGGACAGCTGCTGCCGCGTGGTATCCCCTGGCTGGTAGCGGTAGTGCCGGGTCTGGCTCAGGTACGACCAGCCACAGTATTGCTCCGTATTCATGTAGGCAAATGGCCAGGCCCGGTCATCGGCCGTAAAGAGGGTCCCATCGGTAAAGACTGCGTCGCGCATGCTGTGCAGCCCCACGATTTTTACCGTGTCCAGGTCGGTATACTCGTAGAGGGTTTTGGCTAGTAGCTGGTCGCCGGCCGCGCTGTTGGCGTACAGGCTTCGGGAAAGCAGATTGCCCCGTTTCCAGGAGGTCAGCACCTTGGGCGGATAAGGGGCGCCGTTCATGGTGGTTTCCTCGCTTACGGAGTAGCGGCTCACGGTTTTACCCGCGGTTTCGCCGGTGCTGGCACTATCTACTACGGTTATGGCCGAGTAAGCGACAACCTGATCCTGCCCCTCCAGCTCCCCCAGCGAGTTGGAGCTGACGGTGGTGTAGGTGACATTCAGAATGGAAGGTTGAGGGCAGACGACTGAGCCGTTGCTCGTGCAACCCGGCTCTCCCAGGCTCCTCATGCACACAACGTGGTTTCGCAGGAAGCGCGGAGGAACTGAGTTGACGAGGTAGCCGCTGCTTAACTGCTGCTCCGGGGCGTGGTAGTAGTAGTGCTTGATGGTGGCCGCAGCATTCGGGGCCGCTCGCATAAACTGTTCGCGCAGGCGCATTCCTCCCACCACCGCATCGCGCCACGCCATGGTATGGCTGGTTTTCTCGTACGATAAATTGAGCGAAGCCACGTACGGCCCCCGGCACTGGGCCTCCAGGCGGTAAGTGTGGTTGGCCTCTAAGTCAACCGTCGTGGTGGTGTCACTCCCGCTCTGATCAAAGTATTTTTCCCATGTTCTAAGCACCGCTGCTGGTTGGCCCAGGGTGATATCGGTGATGATGATTTTCCCGTAAGCGTGTTTGGTAGTGCCAAAATACTCGGCGTCCCACCCCTTAAAATTAATATCTACCTGGCAGAGGACCCGGCTGACGGGGGTGGTAATCAGGAGGGTTTCGGGAGCCGTAAGCAGCGCGTCAGCGGTGGTCGGGCCGGACGCTTTCACCTGTTTCTCTTGCCGCGGATTACGAACCAGATAATACTCGGGCACAGTATTAGGCTCAAAAACAAAGCGGTGTTCACCACCGGCCGGATACCGGATCCGGTTCAGCATTCCCGCCTGCGCATGGTCCGGGTTGGGGCGCCGGTCGCCGCCGCCTACCCACACCAGGCCCTTGTAGGTCCGCGACTGAATCAGGGTAGTCGGGATAAGCTCGGGACCGGGAATGCCCGGGCGGCCATTGGCATAGCCCCAGTAGTCGCGCGGACCAGTCAGCCGGTCAGGCAGAGGCACGGTGCTGTACCCGAAAGCGTAGGGTGGCAGATGCTCGGGGCCGGCCTGGGTGGCAACAGAATCCAGGCGTAGACGCAGCGTGTTCTGCGCGTCGAAATGGCCGATGGTTTCCGGGTTGAAATAAGAGTGGTGGAAGGTGATTGTGCGCAAAGTGTCCTGCCCGTCGCGGGATACCACGTGGAGCGCCTGCAGGCGCGAGCCGTTGGTATCGAGTCGGGGCGCCACCACCAGCTCAACCCTGCCGCCTTTAAACACAATGCGCCGCAGCTGTTGAGCGTACTGGTGAGTCCGGATGAGTGGTATTTCGTGCGTATCATCCTGCGGATTGAAGCCGGCGGACTTGTCCTTGCCATCCAGCACCATCTCCACCTTACTGACGTAGCTGACCTGCTGCTGCAGGATGTAGTTGACGAGGCCTGCCGGTTTGTACTCGAAACGGACGGTGTCAGCCTTATCGGCCGAAACAATTCGACTCAGATTCCAGGCCGCTATCATTTTGCCCTTCTTCAGGTCGCTGCTGGAGCTGTACTCCCGGTCGCCAAAGAAGTATTGTACCCCAAGCTCGTCGGTTATTGTGAAAGAGGTGTCGCCCAATGCGACATCCAGCGGAGCCATGGGCGCGGTATGGTACTGGCCATCATTGCCCAGCATAAAGCAGCCGGCGCGTCCCTGGATGTTGTACGTATAGAGGTCGGGCTCATAATCCAGCTGGCCTTCCGCTATCCGGTCCAGCTTATAGTAATCCGCCGTAGGCTGCTTCCCAAGGCCCCCAAACAGACGCAGGTCGCTGCTGCGCGGCACGTTGGCAAAGTTCTGCCGGAAGCCCCCGGTTTTCTCGTCGGGGTTGCCCCGCACCACCCGGGTGATGGTACCTCCCGCGTTCAGGGCCCATCCCAGCCCCAGCCAGGAGGCTACATCCGTCACGCGCACCCCGGAAGCGTGGTAGCTGGCCGCCACCGATACGGCGAGCTGGCCGCTGCGGCCTTCGTACAGCGGCAGGGAAATGCCGGGCGTGCCCGACGCTTCGTTTACGGGCATCAGAGCGTAGCGCTCCAGCGCCGCCGCATTGGGCGAAGACGGCATCCGAACAGGAAAAGCCGCCACCGTGGCCAAGTCAGGCTCTTTCTGAGCACTGACTTGACCGAAGCAGGAATAGGTAGTGGCTACCAGCAACAACAGCAGGAGTAATCGTGGTTTCATAAATAAAAGGCGGCCTTCCAACCGCAGTTAGGTAGCAGTAAGGGATAGTGGCAGGCGGATACAGTGACAGACTAAACGAGTTGCCCAACAGCAGCTACAGCCAAACCTGCCGCGCGCCAGCCCCGGGCACTGACAGCTGGCCACGCTCTGGGAGGCAGGGACGCAAGTCTGGGCATCATCGCCCGGAGCAAACCGGGCGACGATGTGAAGAAGGTTGCAATAGGAGTCGTAACCGAGGGCGCGGAACCAGCAGGTGTCTGCCGGGGCATTGATAAAAAATGGACCTATATAATAATGCGGACGAACAGGATAGCGCCGTAACGATAAGGTGCTACATAGATCAGGATAAGCCGCGCCCAGGTAGCCGCCGGGTGCTGCTGCAAACAGCTAGTTATTGGTGATAACCTATTGAATAAGGAACACATAGATGGAGGAATCAAGTAAAAAATAGGAGCCTGATAGTAGTGAGCATAAAGGGATATACCAGAAGAAATTAACTTGGTGAGAATGAGCAGAAGAGGGCTGGGGCCCCTGGATGGCTACCCGCATAATTGGGAAGCGCTTCCCGTATATGCATCTTTGCTTAAAGACTGAACAAGTATATTCAAAATAAGAATGCTTGTCAAGCTTTTTTTAATTCTTTTTTTGAATAAAAAATAAATGGACTGGATTCCGGCCAAACTACGCGCTATTCGCCAGCAGTTGGGCCTGACTCAGGCTAAAGCCGCGGAAGCCAGCGGCTTGTCCCAGCGCGACGTGAGCCAGCTGGAGAACGGGCGCAAGGAGGGTATTCCGAAAGAGTATATGCAGTTTCTGCATAGCCAGGGCATTGACCTCAACTGGCTGTTTACACCGGCCGCGGCGGCGCCGGAAGCAGCTACGCTGTATGCTGCCCCGGCCGAGCCGGCAGCGCTGGTGCAGGAGTCCGGCCCGGCCGCTTACGGCGGGCCCCGGCCGCCGCAGGCCGCCCCCGCCATCCGGATGGTGGACGTGGCCGCCGGCCGCCAGTACCCGCAGCGCTACCAGGAGCCCGGTTTCTGCGAGGCGCTGCCCGTGCTCGGGTTGCCGCTGCCGCAGGTGCAGCAGGGCACGTTCCGCTGCTTTCAGGTGGGGGAGGGGTCACTGGTTCTGCCGCTGCAGCCGCTGGACTGGGTCGTGGCGCGCTACGAGGAGCCGGCGGCGGCCCTGCCCACGGATGGCGCCCTCTATGTAGAAGTGACCCGGGAAGCACTGCTGGTGGCCCGCATGCTCAGCACCGGCGCCACGCCGGGCGAGGTGGCACTCACAACCGATGACCAGCAGCAGACGCCGCTGGCCCGCCGGGCGGTGGTGGAGCTGTGGCGCGTGGTGGCCCACCTGAGCTTTCAGGTGGCGGCTCCCGCGTCCGGGCTGAGTGCGCTGGCCGCTAACTACCAGGACCTGCTGGATCGGGTGCAGCGGCTGGAGCAGAAGCGGTAGCGCCCGATCAGAAAACCGGGTTCGGCAGTGGCGGCCGTAGCCGGCTTCGGGTCGCCCGTGCCGGGGTGGGGGAGTGCGGGGGCTGGTCTGCTGGCTGCGCGTAATCAGTGGTGTAAGCCCAGGATGCCCGCGGCCGGACTCCTGTCGAAGCCGCAGACTGCTGGTATGACGCGCTGGGCTGCTGCCCGCCCAGGCCACCACCGCCGTGCTCGACCTGCAGCTGCTGCCCGCCGGCGTGTACACCGTGCGCGGCGGCCCCGGCACGGCCCGCCTGGTAGTAAAATAAGGGGCAACAGGTGCAGCAGGAGCAGTCGGCTCCGACCTGCTTCGATAGAAAGGGCTGGCCTGCCCGCCGGAATTTTGGTGGGCCCGCGGCCCGCCGGCGTGGGACCGGCTGCGCCGCTGCCGCAATATTCTTTATCTTTTGGCCCTAATTCTCGCTCCCTCTCCAACCCGAATGAGTTCTTTCTCCAGTCTGTTTCGCCGTAAGGACATCGGCGCTATTCTCCAAAACCCACCCGCCGATGCCGAGCTGCACGCCCACGGCGGCCTGGAGCGCAACCTCACCGTCCGTGACCTGACGGCCCTGGGCATTGCCGCCGTCATCGGGGCCGGCATCTTCAGCACCATCGGCAATGCCAGCCACGACGGCGGCCCGGCCGTGTCGCTGCTGTTCATCTTCACCGCCATTGCCTGCGCCTTTTCGGCCTTGTGCTACGCCCAGTTTGCGGCCACCATTCCCATCAGCGGCTCGGCCTACACTTATGCGTATGCCTCCTTCGGCGAGCTCACGGCCTGGATCATCGGCTGGGCGCTGATTATGGAATATGCCGTCGGCAACATCGTGGTGGCTATTTCCTGGTCCGACTATTTCACCGGGCTCATGGACGGCATCGGCGTCCACATCCCGAATTACCTCACCATGGGCACCCAGAGTGCCTACAAGGGCTACCACGAGGTGCTGGCCCTGATGCAGGCCGGGCAGCCGCTGGCCGACGTGAGTCCGGCCACGCTGGCCGCCTACAAAACCTGGAACACCGCCCCCGTGCTGTTCGGCGACTTCCGCCTGGTCTGCGACCTGCCCGCCTTCATGATTACGGTGCTCATTACGGCCGTCGTCTACGTGGGCATCAAGGAGTCCAAAACGGCCTCCAACCTGCTGGTGCTGCTCAAGCTGATTGTGGTGGCCGTGGTTATTGCCGTGGGCGTGTTCTACGTGAAAACCGACAACTGGACCCCGTTTGCCCCCAACGGCGTGGCCGGCGTGCTCAAGGGCGTATCGGCCGTGTTTTTCGCCTACATCGGCTTCGACGCCATCAGCACCACCGCCGAGGAGTGCAAAAACCCCCAGCGCGACCTGCCCCGGGCCATGATCTACGCCCTCATTATCTGCACCGTGCTCTACGTCATCATCACGCTGGTGCTCACCGGCATGGTGAGCTACAAGGAGCTGGGCGTGGGCGACCCGCTGGCCTTCGTGTTCCAGAAAGTGGGTTTGCCCCAGCTGGCGGGCGTGGTCGCCGTGTCGGCCGTATTTGCCATGACCTCGGTGCTGCTGGTGTTTCAGATCGGCCAGCCCCGCATCTGGATGAGCATGAGCCGCGACGGGCTGCTGCCCCCGATTTTCGGCAAGGTGCACCCCAAGTTTCACACGCCTTCGTTCAGCACCATCGTCACGGGCCTGTTCGTGGGTATTCCGGCGCTGTTTCTGAACATGGACCTGGTTATCGACCTGACCAGCATCGGGACGCTGTTTGCCTTTGCCCTGGTCTGCGGCGGCATCCTCGTCATCGACCCGCACGGCACGTCGGAGGCCCGCTTCAAGGTTCCTTACATCAACGGCAAATTCCTGGTGCCGCTGATTATGCTGATCGGTATCGGGCTGCTGTTTGCCTACAACGGCGAAGCGGTGCGCGAAATGGGCCGCACCGTAACCGGGGCCGGGGGCTACGAGGCCTTCAAGCACTACATCCCGATGCTGGTGTTCTTCGGCTTCTGCATCTACCTCAGCATTGCCTCCTTCCGCCGCAACCTGTCGTTGCTGCCCACGCTGGGGCTGCTCACCAACCTCTACCTGATGACCCAGCTGGGCGTGAACAACTGGCTGCTGTTCTTCGGCTGGCTGGTGATTGGGCTGGCGCTGTACTTCAACTACGGCTACAAGCACAGCAAGCTCAACGCCGGCGCCACGGCCAACAACCGGCCGCCGGTGATTCGGTAAGCGGACTGAGTTAAAGAAAAGCCGGGCTTTGGCCGGCAAGCCGGATAGCCCTAAGTTGGCGGTTTGGTTTGCTAGTCAAAGCCCGACTTACGTTACGCCCAATTGTTTACGCGCTATTTTTATGGAAAACGAGTCCGCTCTTCCCGTTAACGCGCTGCTCACCCGCCTGCAGGCCTCCCGCGAGGAGCTGCTGGATCTGGGCCTGCGCAATCCGCTGCTGAACTTCCGCCTCTCCCCGGCCCGCGGGGTGCAGGTAGTACAGGAAGAGTCGGCGGCGGTGTATGGGGTGCTGGTGCGCCAGGGCAAGATGATGTACTTTTTGGGTGTGACGGAGGCTGAAAATCCGCCCATGGCCCTGCCGACAGGAGCCTCCCAGGAAGTATCCGACGTAGCAGAATCGTCCGGCTCCCCCTCTCCTTTTTCGGACTCTGCGCATAAAGCAGATGCGGGGTTGGGGGGGGAGGCGCCCTGCCCCGCGCCGGTAGCGGCAAGCGGGGACAACAAGCTGCAAACCGCGGAGCCCCAGACCAAGCTCGAAACCCGCCTGCTCAACACCTACTACGCGGCCCGCACCAGCCTGGAAGAGCAGGGCGTGAATATTCTCTACCTCGCCCTGGGCCAGCTCACCTGGTACGAGGCCGACAGCAGTCCGGAGCCGCGGCAGGCCCCACTGCTGCTGGTGCCCGTGCTGCTGGAGCGCGGCACCGCCGCCGAGCGGTTTAAGCTGCGCCACACCGGTGCCGAAACCGAAGGCAACCTGTCGTTGCAGGCCAAGCTGCGCGCCGGCTTCGGCCTGGCGCTGCCCCTGCCCGAAGCCGACGATGACCTGCGCCCCGCCGACTACTTCGCAGCGGTGGCGGCGGCCGTGGCGGGGATGCCGCGCTGGCAGGTGCAGCCCGACCGCATTGCGCTGGGCTTCTTCTCCTTCGGCAAGTTTCTGCTCTACCGCGACCTGGACCCGGCCCTCTGGCCCGCCGAAGCGCCGCTGCTCGACCATCCCGCCATTGCCGCCCTGCTGGGCCCCGACACCGGCTTCCGCGACGCGGCCCCCACCATCGGCGACACGGCTTTCCTCGACACCGAAAGCCCCGCCCACGAGCTGCACCAGGTGCTCGACGCCGACTCGTCCCAGCTGCTGGCGCTGCTGGCCGTGCACGAAGGCCGTAACCTCGTGATTCAGGGTCCGCCCGGCACCGGCAAGTCGCAGACCATTGCCAACCTGCTGGCCGAGGCCATCGGGGCGGGTAAGAAGGTGCTGTTCGTGGCCGAGAAGATGGCGGCCCTGGAAGTGGTGAAGCGCCGGCTGGATAACCTGGGGCTGGGCGCGGCCTGCCTGGAGCTGCACAGCCACAAAGCCAACAAGAAAGCCCTGCACGACGAGCTGAAAGCCACCCTGGCCCTGGGCCGCCCCGCCGCCGTGCCTGTGGTGGCCGACCAGATGGCCCAGCTGCCCCGCTACCGCGCGGCCCTCAACGATTATGCGCTAGCCGTGAATGTGCCCCTGGGTCGCAGCCGCCGCACCGCCCAGCAGGTTGTCGGCGAGCTGCTGAAGCTGAACGAGGAGCGCGGCGCCGTGGAGCTGCCCCGCCTGAGCTTCGCCAACCTGCCCGCCTGGACCGATGCCGACGCCGCCCAGGCCGAAGCCCTGGCCGCTCGGGTGCAGGCCACGCTGCAGAAAATCGGGGTGCCCGGAAAGCTGCTGTTCTGGGGCAGTGAGCTGACGGTGCTGCTCCCCGCCGGGCAGGAGGACCTAGCGGTCCGGCTGCGCGAAGCCGGGCTAGCCATAGCCGCGCTGCATGGGGCCGCCGAGTCGTTGGCGCACCACCTGGGCCTGCCTGCCTCCTTCGACCGTGCCGCCGCCGAAGCCCTGCTGCCCGCCGCCCGCCACGCTCAGCTGGCTCCGGCACTGGGTGGCATGGCGGTGGCTGATAGCGCCTGGCTTGCCCAGGCGGGCCGGATTGCCGAAGCTCTGCAGGCCGGTGCTGCCCACGCCGAGCTGCGCCGCCGGCACGAGTCCACGCTGCTGCCCGAAGCCTGGGGCCAGCCGCTGCTCCTGGAGCGGGCCGCCTTCCTGACTTACGGCGACAAGTGGTGGAACTTCCTGAGCGGCGACTACGGCCAGGCCAAAAAGCGCCTGCAAAGCCTCTGGCGCGGCCCCCTGCCCGCCGAAGCCGCCGGCATTATCCAGACCATCGACGCCATTCACGAAGCGGCCCGCCACGAGCAGACCCTGACCGCAGCCGCGCCGCTGATGACCGGCCTGTTCGGCCCCGCCTGGCAGGGTCCGCGCTCCGGCTGGCCCGCCCTGACCAAAACCTGGCAGTACCTCACGCTCACCCACCAGCGCATCAGCCGGGGCGAGCTGCCGGCGGCGCTGCTGGAGTACCTGGCCCAAAATCCGCAGCCCGCAGCAGTAGCCGCGCCTTTGGCGACGCTGGAAGCGGCCCTGGTCCAACACCGCGCCGCCCTGCAGGCCGTGGCCGAGGCCCTGCAGCTCAACGAAGCCCGCCGCTTCGGCCCCGACGGCCGCCTGCAGTTTCAGCCCTTCGAAAGCCAGCGGGCGACGCTGCAAGCCTGGGCCGCCGACCTGCCCGCGCTGCGCCTGACCACCGAGTGGAACAACGTGGCCGCGGCCGTGCGGCAGGAGCAGCTGCCGGAGCTGCTGGCCCTGGCCGAGAAGTGGGAGCCGGCCGCGCACTTGCTGGGAGCGGCCGTGCGCCAGACCTGGCTGGAATATCTGCAGAAGCTGGCCTACGAGCAGCACCCGGCCCTGCGGCAGTTTGAGCGCGCCGGCCATGAGGAAACCGCCGCCCGCTTCCGCCAGGCCGATGAGGACTCGCTCTACCACAACCGGGTGCGGGCCATGCAGCAGCACTTCAGCCAGCTGCCGAACCAGCAGGCCAGCGGGCAGATGCTCCTGTTGAAAAATGAGTTTGCCAAGAAAACCCGCCACCTGCCCCTGCGCCGGCTCATGCAGCAGGCCGGCCGCGCGGTGCAGGCCATCAAGCCGGTGTTTATGATGTCGCCGCTGTCGGTGGCCAGCTACCTGCCGCCGGGCGCGGTCGAGTTCGACCTCGTGGTGTTCGATGAGGCCAGCCAGGTGAAGCCCGTCGACGCGCTGGGCGCCATTGCCCGCGGCCGCCAGCTGATGGTGGTCGGCGACTCGAAGCAGCTGCCGCCCACCTCGTTTTTTGACTCGCTTACCGGGGCCGGGGAGGAAGCCGACGAGGACAACGTGACGGCCGACATCCAGAGCATTCTGGAGCTGTGCAAAGCCCGGCAGATGCCCGAGCGGATGCTGCGCTGGCACTACCGCAGCCTGCACCAGTCCCTGATTGCGGCCTCCAACCACCTGTTCTACGACGATCAGCTGGTGATATTTCCCAGCCCCGGCGGGCAGGGGCAGCTGGGGCTGGTCTACCACCAGCTGCCCGACACCCACTACGAGCGGGGCACCACCCGCACCAACCCGCTAGAAGCCGCCGCGGTGGCCGAAGCCGTGCTGCACCACGCCCGCACCACCCCCAAGCTCACGCTGGGCGTGGTGGCTTTCAGCACGGCCCAGCGCCAGGCCATCCAGGATGCGCTGGAAATGCGCCGCCGCCAGCACCCCGAAACCGAAGCGTTTTTCAACCGCCACGCGCACGAGCCCTTCTTCGTGAAGAACCTGGAAAATGTGCAGGGCGACGAGCGGGACGTGATTCTGATCAGCATCGGCTACGGCCGCACCCGGGAGGGCTACCTGAGCATGAGCTTCGGGCCGCTCAACGGCGAGGGCGGCGAGCGGCGCCTCAACGTGCTCATCACCCGCGCCAAGCAGCGCTGCGAAGTCTTCACCAACCTCACCGCCGACGACCTCGACCTCACCAGGACCAATGCCAAAGGCGTAGCGGCGCTCAAAACCTTCCTTGGCTTCGCCCAACACGGCCGCCTGAACCAGAACGAGGACACCGGCCGGGCTATGGAGTCGCCGTTTGAAGAAGCCGTGCACCGCGCCCTCACCGCCCGCGGCTACCTCGTGCGCCCCCAGATTGGCTCCCAGGGCTTCTATATCGACCTGGCCGTGGTGGACCCCGACCAGCCCGGCCGCTACGTGCTGGGCATCGAGTGCGACGGGGCCATGTACCACAGCGCCCGCTCGGCCCGCGACCGGGACCGGCTGCGCCAGCAGGTGCTCGAAAACGTGGGCTGGCGCCTGCACCGCATCTGGAGCACCGACTGGTTTCGGGACCCGGCCCGCGAAACCGAGCGCGCCGTGCAGGCCATCGAAGAAGCCCGCCGCCTCGCTGCCCTCGATGAAGCCGATGAGCCACAGGAGGAACTGACGCCGGAACCGGAAGCGCCGACCGGAATCGAGCGGGAGGATGCGCCGGCGGGGCCGGTGGCGCTGGCAGCGGCCTACCAGCTGGCGCAGCTGCCGGCCGCCGTAGCCGAGCTGGACCTGCACCAGCACCCGATGGGCCGGCTGGCAACCTGGGTGGCACAGGTGGTGGCCGTGGAAAGCCCGGTGCATATCGACGAGGTGACGCGGCGGCTGGCCCTGGCCAGCGGGGCTACCCAGGTGGGCTCCCGCATCCGGGCCAGCGTGGCGGCGGCGGCCCGGCTGGCGGGCAACCTGCGCCATATCCGGCCGGAAGGCGACTTTCTCTGGGCCCCGATAATGCCGGCGGCGGCCGCGCCCCTGCGCGACCGAAGTGCGCTGCCGGCGGCCTCGCGCAAGCCGGGCTTGGTGGCCCCCGAGGAGCTGGCCCGCGCCGTGCTGACGGTGGTGCGGCACAGCTTCGCGCTGGAACGGCCGGCCGTGCTGCTGCCGGTGGCGCGCCTGCTGGGCTTCGCCCGGCCCGGCGAGGAAATGCGCCAGCAGATCGACGCGGCCGTGCAGCAGCTGGTGGAAAGCGGTGGGCTGCTGGAAACCAACGGCGTTTTGCAGCCCGCGGGCTGATTGCTATGGCTGCCACCACTGCTCCGGCCCTGCCGCCCGGCGAAACGCTGTTCACCACTTTCCGCCTGGCCGGCTCGGTGCCGGCGCGGGCCTTTCGGGCGCTGCACCGGCAGCGGCAGCAGGCGCAGGAAGCGGCCCGGCAGCTGACCGATGCGGCCGTGTACCAGGCCGCGCTGCGCCGCGCCGAGAAGAGGTTCTTCGCCGGCTTCGACGCTCTGCTCGACGCCGCTACCGTGGGCCCGACGTTTCTGGAAAAGGAGAAGATAGCCGAAATCGTGGCCGGGGAGCTGATGCTGCTGGAGGAGCTGGGGTTTCGGGTATTGGGCTTCGCGCTGCTGCCCAACCACGTGCACGCCGTGCTGCACCTGCCGGCGGCCAGCGGGGCGTCGCTCTATAAATCGCTGCAGCTGCTGCACCAGCGCACCGCCGCCCAAAGCCGCCGCCTGCTGCGCACCACTCTGCCGCCGGCGGCCCACTTCTGGCAAACCGGCAGCTACGACTACGCCGTAGATGACCCCGCCGAGCTGCTTCGCCTGCTCGATTACGTGCGCCACAACGCGGAACGGGCCGGTAAGCAGGGACGTTGGCTGGAGTGGCCGTATTGCTACCTGAGCCCGGCGTATGCGTGATTTTCAGGCTGCTATTCCACTAAAGCACGTCATTCCGAGTGAAGTCGAGGAATCTCGCGTGCTGACGCTGAAGCAGTAACTCAAACGACGCCACGCGAGATGCTTCGGCAAGCGGACGCCAGATGGAGTATGGCCGTTCGTTTTTTCTATTCGCTAGCCTTTTATGATGCGTTTTCTCCTTCTACTTCCGGTGCTGCTAGCCATAACGACCTCGGCGGCCTGCGCGCAGTCGGTGCCCGACAGCCTCACCAGCCCCGACCGGCTCATCCAGTACACCTTCGCCAACGACGCCTTCTTCCGCACCGACTACTACTTCACCCAGGGCATGACGCTGAACGTGGTGCTGCCGGTTTTGCGCCGGTCGCCCGTCAACAGGATCCTGCTGCCCGGTCCGGCCGGGGCCGTAAAGCACCACGGCGTCAAGCTGTATTACGACGGGTTCACGCCCCTGCGCATTCAGGACGACACCATCCGCCGCGGCGACCGGCCCTACGCCTCCTACATCTACGCCACGCTCTACCGGGTGGCCACCAATGAGGAAAAGCACCAGCGCCTCACCTCCGGCCTCAACCTCGGCTTCATCGGCCCGGCCGCCGGGGCCAAGGGCTTCCAGACCGCCGTGCACCGCCTGCTCGACGCCCCCACGCCCCGGGGCTGGGACTTCCAGATCCGCCACGACCTGGTGCTGGGCTATACTGTGGGCTACGAAAAGCAGCTGCTGGCCGCTGGCCGGGCCGCCGAGCTGATTGGCAGTGGTCAGGCCTCTTTGGGTACTTTGAATACGTTTGGCGCGGCCGGGCTATTGCTGCGAGTGGGCCAGATGAATCCATATTTCAGCAACCTGGGCGTGGCCGTCGGACCGCGCCGGAATCTGGGGCAGAAAGTGCAGCTCTATGCCACGGGACAGGTCGAAGGCCGGCTGGTGGGCTATAACGCCGCTATGCAGGGCGGCTTATTCAATCGTTCGAGCCCGTACACGCTGCCGGCCCGCCAGATTTCGCGCACCGTAGGCCAGGCTACCACCAGTCTGGTGGCCGCCTATGGCAGCGTGAGCTTCCGCACCTCCGCCACCTGGATTACACCGGAGCTCGAAGGCGGCCGCCACCACGCCTGGGTGCAGTTCGGGCTGGGGGTGGCGTGGTAACGTGAAGTTTCACTTCGCGAGGCGGCCGCGCCATCAGAACGATAGTCGCCCTAACGCCTCGCGAAGTGAAACTTCGCGTTACCATCTTTACTTCGCCCGGTGAATGATAGCTACGCTGACCAGGATAATCAGCATGCCCAGCAGGTGCCACAGGTTGAAGGCCTCGCCGTCGAGCACCCCCCAGGCCAGGGCCATGATGGGCACGAGGTAGGTGTTGGAAGCCGCGAACAGCGCCGTCGACTGCTGGATGAGCTTGTTGAACAGCACCATGGCTACGGCCGTGCTCATGGTGGCCAGCAGGGCAATGTAGCCAAAGGCTTTCCAGGCCCCCGGCACCGTGGCCAGCTTGTGCAGAAACTCGGTGCCCAGCAGCAGATACGCCAGGGCCGGGCCGCCGATAAACAGCAGCAGCAGCCCCGTGACGGCCAGGGGCGGAATGCCGTGCAAGTGGTTTTTAATCACGTTCACGCTGATGCCGTAGCCCACCGTGGCCAGCACGATATACAGGCCGTACCAGGCGTTGCCTTCCCCGCTGGGCGTGGCCGCGCCCCCGCTGCCGCCGAGCAGCATCAGCACCACTGTGCCCACCAGCCCCAGCGCGATGCCCACTACCCGCAGCGGGGTGAGCTTTTGCCCGAAGAACAAGGCGCCCACCACCAGCGTAAACACGGCCGTCAGGGCGTTGAGCACCCCGGCCAGGCCCGAGGCCAGCTTGGTTTCGGCGTAGGCAAACAGGAACGCCGGCAGCAGCGTGCCCACCACACCGGCCAATACCAGCCACTTGATGCGGGGCCGCTCCAGCCGGGGCAGGTGGCGCAGGGCAAAAGGCAGCAGAATCAGCGCGGCCACCGTGACGCGGGCCGCGCCCAGCTCCATGGCCGAAAACACCACCAGCCCTTTCTTCATCAGAATGAACGAGGTGCCCCAGATGGTGGCCAGCGTGATAAGCAGCACCCAGGCCGAGGCTGGCGTGCGGTGGGGCGGGGCCAAGGCTACCGGAGTAGCCGTCGGGGCGGTGGCAATGGCCGGCGCGGTAGGAGTGGGCATTGGGGTGGGAGCAACTAAGAAAAGAACGTCATGCTGAGCGAAGTCGAAGCATCTCGCGTGGCGTCGTTAGACTACTAATCGGACGTCAGCACGCGAGATGCTTCGACTTCGCTCAGCATGACAGTCGCGAGAAAAAAAATTAGGAGAAACTACCCTGCCAGCACCGGCTCGGCCGCCGTAATTTCCTCCAGAATGGCCTGCACCTCGTCTATCGAGCCGGTTTCGACCAGGCGCATGCGCCACTGCTTGGCGCCTTCCAGCCCGCGGAAGTAGTGGGCGTAGTGACGGCGCATCTCGAAGATGCCGGCCCGCTCGCCCTTCCACTCGATGCTTTTCTCGAAGTGCATCCGGCACATGGCCACGCGCTCCTCCACCGTGGGCGGGGCCAGCAGCTCGCCGGTAGCCACGAAGTGCTTGATTTCGCGGAAAATCCAGGGGTAGCCGATGCTGGCGCGGCCCACCATGATGCCATCGACGCCATAGCGGTTCTTGTACTCCAGCGCCTTCTGGGGCGAGTCGATATCGCCGTTGCCGAAAATCGGGATTTTGATGCGCGGGTTTTCCTTGATTTTGGCCATCAGGCGCCAGTCGGCGTCGCCCTTGTACATCTGCACCCGGGTGCGGCCGTGAATGGTCAGCGCCTCAATGCCCACGTCCTGCAGCCGCTCGGCCACTTCCTCCACGTTCAGGGTGTTTTCGTCCCAGCCCAGGCGGGTTTTTACCGTCACCGGCAGGTGGGTGTTCTGCACCACGGCGCGGGTCATTTCCACCATCTTCGGAATGTCGCGCAGCAGGGCGGCCCCGGCGCCCCGGCAGGCCACCTGCTTCACGGGGCAGCCGTAGTTGATGTCAATCAGGTCGGGGCCGGCCAGGGTGCTGATGCGGGCGCACTCGCCCATCGTCTCCACGTCGGAGCCGAAGAGCTGGATGCCGATGGGCCGCTCGTAGTCGAACACGTCGAGCTTCTTGCGGCTTTTGGCCGCGTCGCGGATCAGGCCTTCCGAGGAAATAAACTCGGTGTACATCAAATCGGCGCCGTTGGCCTTGCACACGGCCCGGAACGGCGGGTCCGACACGTCCTCCATGGGCGCCAGCAACAACGGGAAATCGGGCAGAACTATGTCGCGGATGTGTACCACAGGGCAGGCTATTACAGGAATTTGCGCAAATTTACGTCTTTTAGGGTCTTGGGAGCTTAGGGTCCTGGTAACTTGGATTTTGTTCGGCCTTCATTTGGGAAGGCGTACCGTCCGCTTTGCCGTATTCACCTTCCGCCCGCATTTGCTCAAGCCGTCCCAGGCCCCGGAAGGCCTGAGAACCGGTAAAGGCAAAAACCAAGACCCTAAGTTCCCAAGTCCCCAAGCCCCCCAACCCATGAAAGGTTTCGTGTCCAGCCGCTTGCACCCCGTGGTAAACCTGCTTTTGCTGGTGGTGCTCATGTTTGCGGCCTTCTGCGTGGCGGGCTTCCTGATCGGGGTAATCGGCTACCTAGTGTACGATGTGAAGCTGGCCGGCCTGGGCAACGTGACCCGCGACCCGGCAGCCCACCCCAACGGCTGGGCCGTTTCGATGTTGTCGCAGGGCCTGCTGCTGTTCGTGGGCTTTGCCGGGGCCGCGCTGGCGCTGGTTTCGCTGATGGGCTACCGCTGGGCCGACTACTTCACGCCCCGCCGGCCGGTGTCATGGGTGTGGCTGGCGGCCGCGGCCCTGCTCGTGCTGGGCAGCATTCCGTTTATGTCGGGACTGGTGGAGTGGAACGCCAAGGCGCACTTTCCGGCCGCCCTGCACGGGCTGGAAGTGCAGGCCCGCGAGCTGGAAGACCGCGCCCAGGTGCTCACCAAGTTCCTGACCCACTTCAACTCCACCACCCGCTTTCTGGTGGGCCTGCTGGTTATTGCCGTGGTGCCGGCCATCAGCGAGGAGCTGGTGTTCCGGGGCGTGATTCAGCGCAACCTGGTGCAGTGGTTCGGCTCCCGCCACGCGGGCGTGTGGCTGGCGGCGGCCATCTTCAGCGCCATTCACTTCCAGTTCTTTGGCTTCGTGCCCCGCTTCGTGCTGGGGCTGATCCTGGGCTACTTATATGAGTGGAGCGGCAACATTCTGGTGCCCATGGTGGCCCACTTCACCCAGAACGCCTTCCAGCTGCTGCTGCTCTACGTGCAGCAGCGCGACTGGACCTCGTCTACCTTCGACCCCGACTCGACCGAGAGCCTGCCCTGGCCCTGGATGCTGGCCTCGCTGCTGCTCACCGGCTACCTGCTCTACTGGCTGCACCAGCGCTGGCAGCAGGAGCTGGTGGCCCCGCCCACCGAGATGCACGTCATCAGCAGCCGGGGCGTGGCCGTGGCTGCGGCCGATGCCGAGCCCGCCGCGCGCCGCACCCTGGGCGGGGCCGGCGTAGTGGTCGAGGCCGCGCCCGACGCCCCCCGGAATTAGTTTGTCCTCTCCCCTGAATCCCGCTTCCTTGCCAGCACCTTCTACCCCCGCCGAAACTCCGCCCGACCAGTCCGCCGAGGGCAAAAAGCCCATGTCCAACCTGGCGCAGCGCGTCATCTTCGGCGTTATCGGGGCCGTGCTGCTGCTGGGCAGCGTGTGGTACAGCGCCTGGACGTTTGCCCTGTTCTTCGCCTTCGTGCAGGCCCAGATGCTGCGGGAATTTTACCGGATGATGCAAAAGGCGGGGTATAAGCCGGCGGCCTTGCTGGGGGTATGTCTGAGCCTGGTGTTGTTTGCCGGTATCTTTTTCCTGAACGATAAGGCCCATTATCACATACCTCTGCTACCGGATTCTGCCAGCGACCCTTCCGCGCTGGATCACGAAGCTGGCCTGAACGTGGTTCAGGCGGCCAAGCATGCGGTGACAATTCTGGGACTGTTGCTGCCGGTGATTCTGATTCTGCGGGAAATGTACTCCTGGCCCCGGCAGAACAAGGATCTGACCCCGTTTGCCAACGTGGGCGTGGCCCTGCTGGGGCTGCTCTACGTGAGCCTGCCCATGAGCCTGCTGAACGTAGTAGCCTTCAACGGCAACGGCGCCTACGACTACCGCCGCATCTTCGCCCTGCTGTTTCTGGTCTGGTGCTCCGACATCGGGGCCTACGCGGCGGGCAAAACCTTCGGCCGGCATAAGCTGGCGCCCAAAATCTCACCCGGCAAAACCTGGGAGGGCGCCGTTGGGGGCTTCCTGCTCACGCTGGCCATGGGCTGGGCGCTGGGCTTCTTCCTGCTGCCCGAGCTGTCGCTCACCTACCGCCTCGTGGCCGCCGGCATTGTGGCCGTCTTCGGCCCGCTCGGCGACCTGGCCGAGTCCATGCTCAAGCGCAGCGTGGGCGTGAAGGACTCGGGCCGCATCATGCCCGGCCACGGCGGCCTGCTCGACCGGTTCGACGCCTTCCTGTTCATTCTGCCCGTGCTGGCCCTGGCCCAGCTGCTGTGGGGGTAAAGCAGGAACTTCAAATTAGCACGTCATGACGTGCTTTTAGTGGGGGCGAACTTTTCATGCCCAGGCCCTGCTTTCCTGCGTATGCCATATTCCTGCTACCTTTGACCCCATAATTCCGGCGCCGGTTCCGGCTTCCCACCGCTAAGCTGCCGCCGTTTTCCCACCCATTCCAACCTTATCTACTTCCGTATGGCTGCCACCACGGTGTACAAAGAACCGGCTCCCCGCGTCGATGCCGAAAATCCCCTCGAGTCCATGATGTCGCGCTTCAACGTGGCCACGGAAATCCTGGGCCTCGATGACGAAACCTACAACGTGCTCAAAGCGCCCGACAAGCAGGTTATCGTGCACATTCCCGTCACGATGGACAACGGCAAGGTGCGCGTGTTCGAAGGCTACCGCGTGATTCACAACACGATTCTGGGCCCGTCGAAAGGTGGTATTCGCTACGACAAGAACGTGCACCTCGACGAGGTGAAGGCCCTGGCGGCCTGGATGACCTGGAAGTGCGCCGTGGTTGACATTCCCTACGGTGGCGCCAAAGGCGGTATCATCTGCGACCCAACGACGATGAGCGCCGGCGAGATTGAGCGCCTGACCCGCGGCTACACGCTGGCCCTGAAAGACGTTTTTGGTCCCGATAAAGACATTCCGGCCCCCGACATGGGCACCGGCCCCCGCGAAATGGCCTGGCTGATGGATGAGTTCAGCAAGACGGTAGGCGCCACCTCGCCGGCCGTGGTTACGGGCAAGCCCCTGGTAATGGGGGGCTCTCTGGGCCGCACCGAGGCTACCGGCCGCGGCGTGATGGTGTCGGCGCTGGCCGCTATGAAAAAGCTGGGTATGGACCCCAGGAAGGCTACGGCCGCCGTGCAGGGCTTCGGCAACGTGGGCTCCTGGGCCGCCAAGCTGCTCTGCGAGCAGGGCGTGACCATCAAGGCCATCAGCGACGTGAGCGGGGCCTACTGGAACGAGAAGGGCATCAACATCGACGAGGCCATTGCCTACAAGAACGAGCACAAAGGCCGTCTCGACGGCTACCAGGGCGCGGTGCTGATGGACAATGCCGACGACCTGCTGCTGACCGACGTGGACGTGCTGGTGCCGGCGGCCGTAGAAGACGTTATTACCGAGCACAACGCCCATAACATCAAGGCCAAGCTGATTGTGGAAGGCGCCAACGGCCCGACCTCGGCTTCCGCCGACCCGATCATCAACGAGAAGGGCATCATGGTGGTGCCCGACATTCTGGCCAACTCGGGCGGCGTGACGGTTTCGTACTTTGAATGGGTACAAAACCGCCAGGGCTTCAAATGGACTGAGGAAATGGTGACCGAGCGCGCCGACCGGATCATGTCCGATGCTTTCGAGAAAGTATACGCCACGAGCCAGAAATACAAGATTCCGATGCGCATCGCCGCCTACGTGGTAGCCATCGATAAGGTAGCGCAGACCTACAAATTCCGCGGCGGCTTCTAAGGCTGCCCTGCTGCTGAGCGGTTTGACTCGGCCGTAGGCCGAACTTCCGGCCCACTCGACCCGTTAGGTTGAGTGGGCCGTTTGGTAGCTGGCCGGCTCTATCGCTGAGCTTTACGCTTCCTGTCGTTACTTTGCCTGCGCATTCGCCCCGCTTACCCTTACCACAGCCACTCGCCGCACGGCTTCTCCTGCGGTTGCCGCCACTCCATGAAGATTCACAAAGAAGGCCGACGCATCCTCTTTTTTACCCTGCTGGCCCTGCTGGCGGTCAACCTGCTGCTGTTTCAGCTGAACCGGCCCGCCGTCACGTTCAACCGCATTTTCGCGGGGGCCTCGGTCGTGGCCTTCCTGATTCTGCTGCAGTTTTTCCGCAGCCCGGCCCGCCGCCTGTTCACCCACGAAGACCTGATCATTGCCCCCGCCGATGGCAAGGTGGTGGTCATTGAGGACGTGCACGAGCCCGAGTACTTCGACGACGTGCGCAAGCAGATCAGCATTTTCATGTCGCCCATCAACGTGCACATCACCCGCAACCCGATTTCGGGCATTGTGCGCTACTTCAAGTATCATCCCGGCAACTACCTGGTGGCCTGGCACCCGAAGAGCAGCACCAAAAACGAGCGGACCACGGTCGTGGTCGAGTCGGAGGTGGGGCCGTTCGTGCTGTTCCGGCAGATTGCCGGCGCCATGGCCCGCCGCATCGTGTGGTACGTGAACGAGGGCGACGAAGTAAGCCAGGGCGAAGAGTTCGGCTTCATCAAGTTCGGCTCCCGCGTCGATATCTTCGTGCCCATCGATACGGAAGTGAAAGTACAGATCGGCGAAAAAGTCAAAGGTGGCCAGACCATCATTGCCCAGCTGAAAACCACGCCGCCGTCCCTGTTCTAAGCCCCGGCCGCTTCGAACCCGGCTAAGCCAGTACTCCTTTTACCACAACGGCCGCTCCTACCAGGAGCGGCCGTTGTGGTTGGTGCGGTTGGCTGACCCAGGCTACACCAGCAGATGGGGCACAAACTCCGACAGGTTGGTGATAAAGCCGGCGTCGCGGCGGAAGCTCAGGGCGCAGGCCTCACCAGCCCAGAATACGCCGGCCTGGTAGCGCCGTCCCTGCTGGTCGGTGGGCAGCTCGGCCCAGGCCTGGTACAGCTGGGGCTGCCCGGCAAACTCGCCGGCCATGGTGGTGCCGGCCTGGCCACCCGGGCGCAGCTCCGTCACGTTCTGTCCCTCGCGGCCCAGCACCGGCTTGCTCACCTGGTGGCCGCGCAGGGGCTGCAGGGCCGCTTCCAGCAGCAGCGGATGCTGCGGAAAGGCCTGCCACAGCCACGCCAGAATGCTTTTGCTCTGGAACAGCAGGACGTAGGCCGGGTTGGCAATGATGACGTCGCGGCGGAGCAGCAGCTCGGTCAGGTCGTGGGTGAGCTCGGGCTCTTCCGCGGCCAGAATTTCCCAGGGCACCAGCTTAAACAGAAAGCCGAAGCGCTGCCACTGCTCTGGCCCGGTCTGGGCCCACACGCCCTGGTCGGTGCCCTGGGTCACTACCTGCATGGCGTCAACCGGACTGACGTGCACGCTGGCAAAGCCTGCGGCCCGCGCCGCTTCGGCCATGATGGCGCAGTTGGCTTCGTCCTCGCCGCTGCCGGGCAGGTGCACCAGCAGCAGGCTGGGGTCGAGGTCGGGGTTGCGGGTGCGCCACTCGCCGAGCTGGCTCTGCAGGCCCTCAAACAGCCCGTTGGCCTGGCGCTCCTCCTCGGTATAGCCCGCCGCCACCAGGCTGGCCCACTGTACCACGGCCGTTTCGGGGAGGCTAGTGGCGGTGTCGGCATTGAATTCCAGCAGCTTGATGCCGTCGGCGGTGGCGGCCAGGTCGAAGCGGCCGTAGAGGTGCCAGTGCCGGTCATCGTTCCAGGAATGGCGCACGGCCGCCCACAGGCCGGTCGGGATGGCCAGCAGCTGCAGCAGCTCGTCGGGAATGGGGTCGGGAATGGACTCGACCAGCAGCTGGTAGAGCGTGTCGGCGGCCTGGAGCAGGGCTTCGGCCTCCGCCGCCGGCAGGGCCACGGCCTCGGGGGCCAGGTAAGCGGCGCAGGCCTCTTCCACGGCCCAGTTCCAGCCCAGCTGGCGAATAGCGGGCGTCACGTCGCCGGACAGGGGAAGCAAACGAATCATCGGGAAGGGAAAGGATGGGAAAACGCCGCGGGAAACCTTAGCCGCCAAAGCCGCCGCTGCGGCCGCCGAAGCCGCTGCTGCGACCCGACGGGGCCGCGCTGCGGTAGGTGCCGCCGTAGGCGCTGCGCGAGAAGGAAGGACTTTCCTGGATGCCCGCCGACCGGGAGCTGCGGCTGCCCGAGAAGCCGCGGCCGTAGAAGCCGCGCCCCTGCTGCTCCCGCTCCCGGCTGATGTTCTGGCGCCAGCCCTGGTTGCGCTGCATCAGCCCGGAGTTGGCATAGGCGCCGGGGTTAGGCGTCAGAAACCGGCCCGCCATGTAGCCGATGCCGCTCCACATCAGGATGTCCATCATGCCGGTGCCGGCCACCCGGTTTTCGGGTACCTGACGGCTGTAGTCCTGCATCTGCTTCTGCAGCGCCTGGCCCTGCAGCGTGTCGGTTTTGCCGTCGAAGTGGTGCAGAATGGCCGCCACCTCTTCCTTGCCGGCCGGGCGCTCCGCTGTCACTTTCCACTGGCCGGGCTTCACTTCGGTCATCTCCGTGATAACGCCCTCGCTGTAGGTGTCGCCGCCCCAGTCGTCGGTGACGGTTTCCTCGGCGGTGCGGTTGTCGGACGAGCAGGCGGGCAGTCCGGCCAGGCTGGCGGCCGCCGTGACCAGCAGCAGGTTGCGCCGCCAGTCGCCGAGCCGGTAGAATGATTTATTCATGACAGAGTAGGAGGGGAAGAAAGAGGGTGCAGCCCGGCCGGCCGGGAGCCGGGGCAGGGAAAGATAGAACCTTTTAGCACAACCAGAAGCCGGCCGAAACCGTGCCGGCGGGCCCGGCTAAAACCAGCGGCTCATCAGCGGGGCCAGCTGCTCCAGCGCCAGCTGGTCGTCGTGGTCGAAGTCGTTGAGCTGGTCGCTGTCCACGTCCAGCACGGCGACTACTTGGCCGTCGCGGATGATGGGTACCACGATTTCGGATTTCGACTCGGAGCTGCAGGCAATGTGGCCGGGAAACGCTTCCACGTCGGGCACGAGCAGGGTTTGGGCCCGGGCCCAGCTGGCGCCGCACACGCCTTTGCCGTGCCGGATGCGGGTGCAGGCTATCGGCCCCTGAAACGGGCCCAGCACCAGCTCGTCGCCTTTCACCAGGTAAAAGCCCACCCAGAAAAAGCCGAACGCCTGCCGCAGGGCCGCGGCGGTATTGGCCAGGTTGGCCGTCTGGTCCGGCTCGCCGGCCGTCAGGGCTTCGATCTGGGGCAGCAGCTGCCGGTATTTTTCGGCTTTGGTAAGCGTGGTATCGAGAATGAGTTCTTCGGCCATAGGAACAAAAGGAAAGTCAGGAGAATGAGACGGGTGCCTTCCCGGGAGCAAGACAAAAGTACGGGACCCGAAGTTGCGACTTCCGCCCCCCGCCGGCACCCGGGTTTTGCCTTAGGGCTTCAGGTACACGAATACGTGGTCTTCGCCGAGGGAAAACTGCTCGTGCAGACCCGACAGGCCGTGCTTGGGCGCCAGGATGCCGCCGCCCAGCGTGCGGGGGCTGCGGATGATACGCAGCTCGTCCCAGAGGCCGTCGCGCAGCAGGGAGCTGAGCACCGTGGGTCCGCCTTCCACCAGCACCGACTGCACATTGCGCTGGTGCAGGTTGCTGAACAGCTGCGGAAACAGGTCGTCGGCTTCCGACAGGGTGATGTAGCCCAGGTTGCCCTGGGTAGGACGGCTGCGGTAGGTATACACCAGCGTCGGCTGCTTGCCGTCGAACAGGTGGTGGGTGGGCGGCAGGCTCAGGTTTTTGTCGATGACGATGCGGATGGGGTCCGGGCCGGGCCAGTCGCGGGCGCTGAGGCGGGGGTTGTCGTGCAGGGCCGTGCGGGTGCCCACCAGGATGGCCTGCTCCTCGGTGCGCCACTGGTGGGTGGCCAGGTGGGCCAGCGGGCCGCTGATCTGGACCGGCTGAAAGTAGGGGCCGGCCAGGTAGCCGTCGGCCGTTTCAGCCCATTTCAGCACGATGTAAGGCCGCAGCTTCTCCTGGCAGGTGAAAAAGCGCCGGTTCAGCCAGCGCCCTTCGGCTTCGAGCAGCCCCGTTTCCACCCGGATGCCCGCCTCGCGCATCTTTTCAATGCCGCGGCCGGCCACCAGCGGGTTGGGGTCCAGGTTGCACACCACCACCTCGGGCACTGCTTTGGCAATGAGCAGCTCGGCGCAGGGCGGCGTTTTGCCGAAGTGGGCGCAGGGCTCCAGCGTCACGTACACCCGGCTGGCGGCTAGCAGGCGCGGGTCGGCCACGGCGGCCAGCGCGTTGACCTCGGCGTGGGGGCCGCCGTGCTGCCGGTGCCAGCCTTCGCCAATGATGCGGCCCTCGTGCGTTACCACGCACCCGACCAGTGGGTTGGGGCGGGCGTGGCCGGTGCCGAGGCGGGCCAGGTCCAGCGCGCGGCGCATCATCAGCGTGTCGAAATCAGTCATACCGGGTGGGAGTGTAGCTTTGCAAGGCCGAAGGTAGTTTGTCTGCGCGACAGATAAGCGCGGCTTTCCGCCCGATACTTTTCCGCTTTTTCCATGACCGTCCGGCAACTCACCACCGACCTTTCCCGCGCGCTGCAGGCCCTTTACCCGGAAGCGGAGGCGGCGGCCATTGCCGGCATCGTGACGGAGCACCTGCTGGGCTGCTCGCCGCTGCAGCGCCGCATGCAGGCTGCCGAGCCGGTGCCCGCGGCCGTGCAAGCGCAGCTGCCCGGGCTGCAGCAGCGCCTGCTGCGCCACGAGCCGGTGCAGTACGTGCTGGGCGTGGCCCACTTCGCCGGCCTGGAGCTGGAAGTGACGCCCGCCACGCTCATCCCGCGGCCCGAAACCGAGGAGCTGGTGCAGCTGATTATCCACGAGAACCAGGGCCGGGCCGGCCTCACCCTGCTCGACGTGGGCACCGGCAGCGGCTGCATTCCCGTGGCGCTGAGTGTAGCCCTGCGGCCGACAACAGCCTGGGGCGTCGACATTTCGGCGGAAGCGCTGGCCGTGGCCCGGCGCAACGCGGCCCGGTACGGGTGCGCCATCGGGTTTGAGCAGGTGGATATTCTGACCCGGGAGCCCCCGGCGGTGGGGCCGGCGTCGCTGAGCATTCTGGTCAGCAACCCACCCTACGTGCTGGAAAAGGAGCGGCCCCAGATGCGGGCCAACGTGCTGGACTACGAGCCCGGCCCCGCCCTGTTTGTGCCCGACCACGACCCGCTGCGGTTTTACCGCCGCATTGCCGAGCTGGGCTGCCGTTACCTGCGCCCCGGCGGCGGACTGTACTTCGAAATAAACGAGCAGTACGCCGCCGCAACCGGAGCGCTGCTGCAGGCCCTGGGGTATCAGCAGGTGGCGCCGCGGGTCGATATTTTTGGCAAAGACCGGCTGGTGCGCGCCACCTGGCCGGGCTAAGCCGCTCAACTTCACAGCCCCGGGATTTGGCGGCCGGCTAAACTTCTGGGGAGCGGCGCGCATAAACTTTTGAAAAGCCCTACCTTTGCCGGCTGAAAAACTGCCCGCGCCCCCGCGGCTTACGAAGCCCCAGTGACCGAAACCCCCGCCTACTTTGCGCATCCCACGGCCGTCCTCGACGAGGGCTGCCGCATTGGCCCCGGGAGCCGCATCTGGCACTTTTCGCACCTGATGCCGGGCTGCGAGCTGGGCGCAGGGTGCACCATCGGTCAGAACGTGATGGTGGCCGACGGCGTGCGGCTGGGCCGCAACGTGAAAGTGCAGAACAACGTGAGCCTGTACACCGGCGTAGAGTGCGCCGATGACGTCTTTATCGGTCCTTCGGTGGTGTTTACCAACGTGCGCAACCCCCGCAGCGCCGTGCCCCGCCGCGAGCAGTACCAGCTCACCCGGCTGGCCCGGGGCGTGAGCATCGGGGCCAACAGCACCATTGTGTGCGGGGTAAGCCTGGGCGAGTATGCCTTCGTGGGGGCCGGCTCGGTGGTCACGAAGGATGTGCCGGCCTACGCGCTGGTGTACGGCAACCCGGCCCGGCAGCACGGCTGGATGAGCGCCTACGGCCACCGCCTGGCCTTCGACGCCGCCGGCCGGGCCCGGTGTCCCGAAAGCCACGAACATTATTTACTGACTAATCATCAGGTTTCCCGTATCAGCACTCATTAAAAGCTGTCAGCCGCTAGCTGTTAGCTCATAGCTTTTTTTCAAGACCCTAAGTCCCTCATCGTGTACGAGCAACTCCTCCAGAAAAAGACCAAGCTTGCCGTTATCGGCCTCGGCTACGTTGGCTTGCCTATTGCCCTCGAATTTGCCCGCCAGATCAGCGTTATCGGCTTCGATATCAACGCGGCCCGCGTGGAGCTGATGCGCAATAACGTTGACCCCAGCGGCGAACTGGAAGCCAAGGACTTCGAGGGCTGCGACATCGAGTTTACCGACTCGCTGGACGTGCTGCGCGAGGCCACCTTCTTTATTGTGGCCGTGCCCACGCCCATCGATGAGCACGCCCAGCCCGACCTGCGGCCCCTGCTCGGCGCCTCCACCACCATGGGCAAGGTGCTCAAGAAAGGCGACTACGTGGTGTTCGAAAGCACCGTGTACCCCGGCTGCACCGAGGAAGACTGCATTCCGGTGATGGAAAAGCACTCGGGGCTGAGCTTCGCCAACGGCGACTTCAAGGTGGGCTACTCGCCCGAGCGCATCAACCCCGGCGACAAGGAGCACACCCTGGCCCGCATCGTGAAGGTGGTGAGCGGCTGCGACGCCGAGTCGCTGGATCTGGTGGCCAAGGTGTACGAGCTGGTCATCACGGCCGGCGTGCACCGGGCCAGCAGCATCAAGGTGGCCGAGGCCGCCAAGATCATCGAAAACACCCAGCGCGACGTCAACATTGCCCTGATGAACGAGCTGTCGATGATTTTTGACCGCATGAACATCAACACCTACGAGGTGCTGGAAGCCGCCGGCACCAAGTGGAACTTCCTGAAGTTCTCCCCCGGCCTCGTCGGTGGCCACTGCATCGGCGTCGACCCGTACTACCTGACCTACAAGGCCAAGGAACTGGGCTACGACGCCAAAGTGATTCTGAGCGGGCGCACCACCAACGACAACATGGGCGCCTACATTGCCCGCAAGACGGTGCAGATGATGATCAAGCAGGGCAAGGACGTGGCCAAGAGCAAGGTGCTGGTGATGGGCGCCACTTTCAAGGAAAACGTGGAGGACATCCGCAACTCCAAGGTGGCCGACGTGATTCAGGAGCTGAAAAACTTCTCCGTCAACGTCGACATCATCGACCCTCACGCCAGCTCCGACGAGCTCCACCACGAGTACGGCTTCCGCCTTACGCCCTTCGAGGAAATCGGGAAAGACTACGACGCGGTGCTGGTGGCGGTAAGCCATTTGCCCTACGCCCAGCTCGACGAGGCCTACTTCCAGTCCATCACCTCCGAAAACCCCGTGCTGGTCGACATCAAGGGCCTGTTCCGCGGTAAGATTCAGGACATGCACTACTGGAGCCTGTAAGCAGATGACGGATCAACGCACAAAAATACTGGTAACGGGCGGGGCCGGCTACATTGGCTCCCACGCCGTGGTGGAGCTGTATGAGGCCGGCTATCAGCCGGTTATCATCGATAACTTCAGCAACTCCCAGGTCTCGGTGCTGGACGGCCTGCGCGCTATTCTGGGCGTGGACGTGCCGTGCTACCGCATCGACTGCGCCGACGTGGCCGCCCTGCGCGACGTATTTCAGCGCGAAAGCGACATTCAGGGGGTGATTCATTTTGCCGCTTCCAAGGCCGTGGGCGAATCGGTGCAGCAGCCGCTGCTCTACTACCGCAACAACGTGGGCTCTTTGCTGGCGCTGCTGACGGTGATGGAGGAAGTCGGGGTGAAGAGCGTGGTGTTCTCGTCGTCCTGCACGGTGTATGGCGTGCCCGACAAGCTGCCCGTAACCGAGCAGACCCCCACGAAGAAGGCCACCTCGCCCTACGGCAACACTAAGCAGATGTGCGAGGATATTCTCAACGATGTGGCCGCGGCCGCGGGCAGCCCGCTGCGGACCATCCTGCTCCGCTACTTCAACCCGATTGGGGCGCACGCTTCCGCCCGGATTGGTGAGCTGCCTTTGGGGGTGCCCAACAATCTGGTGCCGTTTATCACCCAGACGGCGGCCGGTATCCGCGAGAAGCTCACCATCTACGGCGACGTCTACGATACCCCCGACGGCACCAATATCCGCGACTACATCCACGTGGTCGACCTGGCCAAGGCCCACGTGGTAGCGGTTCGCCGCGTACTGGCAGGCAGCAGCGCGACCGTCGAAACGTTTAACGTGGGAACCGGCCGCGGCAATACCGTACTGGAAGTGGTACAGGCCTTTGAGCGCGCCACCGGCCAGACGCTCAACTACGTCATTGGCCCGCCCCGGGCCGGCGACGTGCCCGCCATCTACGCCGACGCTACCAAAGCCGCCAGCGTGCTGGGCTTCCAGACCACCACTTCCCTGGACGACTCCCTGGCCAGCGCCTGGCAGTGGCAACAATCATTGGCGCAGGGGTGAGCTGAGGAAATGCTGGGTTAGCGGCCGCCGGTTTCGGGCAAGCCATTACCCCTGATTTTCGCGCTCAGTCTTCACGCCCTCACCTTCTCTCAATTTCACCGATATGAAAATCATCATCACCGGCGGGGCCGGCTTCATTGGGTCGCACGTGGTGCGCCTGTTCGTGACCAAGTACCCGGAGCACCAGATTCTGAACCTGGACGCGCTGACCTACGCCGGCAACCTGGAAAACCTGCGCGACGTGGAATCGGCGCCCAACTACCGGCTGGTGAAAGGCGACATCACCGACCAGGCTTTCGTCGACCAGCTCTTCGCCACCGAGGAGCCCGACGCGGTGATTCACCTGGCCGCCGAAAGCCACGTAGACCGCTCCATCACCGACCCGCTGGCCTTCGTGAAAACCAACGTGCTGGGTACGGTGAACCTGCTGCAGGCCGCCAAAAACCTGTGGAAGCCGCTGGGCTTCGAGGGCAAAACCTTCTACCACGTGAGCACCGACGAGGTGTACGGCTCCCTGGACTTCGGCCCCGACATGTTCACCGAGGAAACCAGCTACGACCCCCGCTCCCCGTACTCGGCCTCCAAAGCCGCGTCCGACCACTTCGTGCGGGCCTGGCACCACACCTACGGGCTGCCCATCAAGCTCTCGAACTGCTCGAACAACTACGGCCCGAACCACTTCCCCGAGAAGCTCATTCCGCTGGCCATTCACCGCATTCAGCACGGACAGCCCGTGCCGGTGTATGGCAAGGGTGAAAACGTGCGCGACTGGCTGTTCGTGAAAGACCACGCCACCGCCATCGACGCCGTGTTCCATAAGGGTACCGTAGGCGAAACCTACAACATCGGCGGCGTGAACGAGTGGGCCAACCTGGCGCTGATTCACCTGCTCTGCGACACGCTGGACGAGAAAACCGGCAAGGAGCAAGGCACGTCCCGCAAGCTCATCACCTTCGTGAAGGACCGCGCCGGCCACGACCTGCGCTACGCCATCGACTCGAGCAAGATCATGAACGAGCTGGGCTGGAAGCCGTCGGTTACCTTCGAGCAGGGCCTGAGCCAGACCGTGGACTGGTACCTGGAAAACGAAGCTTGGCTGAACAACGTAACCAGCGGCGCCTACCAGCAATACTACAACCAACAGTACGCTCAGCGCTAGGGCGCTGAGTAATTCTGAGTTATGAATTCTGAGTTATGAATTGCTCTGCGTTATCGGCCTGGAACAAGCCATAATTCAGAATTCATAATTCATAATTCAGAATTAAACCATGTACGAAACCCCATTTCACGACCAGCCGCTCGATAACCTGACCTTCCTGGTGACGGGCGGCGCGGGCTTCATCGGCTCCAATCTGGTGGAATATCTGCTCAAGTACGGCGCCAAGCAGGTGCGCGTGCTGGATAACTTCTCCAACGGCTTCCGCAAGAACGTGGAGCTGTTTGCCGCCAACCCGGCTTTGCAGGTTATCGAAGGCGACATCCGCGACCGGCAGACCTGCATCGATGCCTGCCAGGGCGTGGACGTGGTGCTGCACCAGGCGGCGCTGGGCTCGGTGCCCCGCTCCATCAACGACCCGATTACGAGCAACGACGTGAACGTGGGCGGCTTCGTCAACATGCTCGTGAGCGCCAAGGAAGCCGGCGTGAAGCGCTTCGTGTACGCGGCCTCCTCCTCGACCTACGGCGACCACAAGGCCCTGCCCAAAGTGGAGGACCGCATCGGCAAGCCCCTGTCGCCCTACGCCGTGACCAAGTACGCCAACGAGCTGTACGCCGACGTGTTCGGCAAAACCTACGGCATGGAAATCATCGGCCTGCGCTACTTCAACATCTTCGGCCCCCGCCAGGATCCGAACGGCGCCTACGCGGCCGTAATTCCGCTCTTCATTGATGCCGTGCTGGAAGGCAAGCCACCCCGCATGAACGGCGACGGCGGGCAGACCCGCGACTTCACCTTCGTGGAAAACTGCGTGCAGGCCAACATCAAAGCCGCGCTGGTGCAGAGCCCGGCGGCCGTGAACCAGGTCTACAACGTGGCCGTGGCCGACCGTACTTCCCTCAACGACCTGTTCAACATCCTCAAGGAGGAAGCCGGCTCCGACATCACCCCCGAGTACGGCCCCGACCGCGCCGGCGACATCCGCGACTCCCTGGCCGACATCAGCAAGGCCAATACCCTGCTGAGCTACCAGCCCCGGATCCGCATCCGCGAAGGCCTGCAGAAAACGCTTAGCTGGTTTAAAGAAAATCAGGCGTTTATTGCCGAACGAAATTAGCTTTGGTCGTCATGCTGCCTCTGGCGTCTTCCCCGGCGAAGCCTCTCTGCCATAGTGGTAATTAATTACTTTGGCAGTAGCGGTGCTTCGGCTTTGCTCAGCATGACGTTCTAAAATCCAAGACCCTAAGTCCCCAAGACCCCAATATGAAAGGTATCATTCTCGCCGGCGGCTCCGGCACGCGCCTGCACCCGCTGACGCTGGCTGTCTCGAAGCAGCTCATGCCCATCTACGACAAGCCAATGATTTATTATCCGCTGTCCATTCTGATGATGGCCGGCATTAAGGATATCCTGATCATCACCACGCCCCACGACCAGGCGCAGTTTCAGAAGCTGCTCGGCGACGGCTCGGCGCTGGGCTGCAACTTTCAGTACACGATTCAGGAAGTGCCCAACGGCCTGGCGCAGGCGTTTGTGCTGGGGGCCGACTTCATCGGCGACGACAAGGTGGCGCTGGTCCTGGGCGACAATATTTTCTACGGCACCGGCATTGAGGAGCTGCTCCGCTCAAACAACAACCCCGACGGCGGGGTGGTGTATGCCTACCACGTGCACGATCCGGAGCGCTACGGCGTGGTGGAGTTCGACGCCAACAAAAAAGCCCTCAGCATCGAGGAGAAGCCCGACAAGCCCAAGAGCAACTACGCCGTGCCGGGCCTGTACTTCTACGACAACGACGTTATCCAGATTGCCCGCGACCTAAAGCCCAGCCACCGCGGCGAATACGAGATAACCGACGTGAACCAGGAGTATCTGCGCCGCGGCAAGCTGAAAGTCGGCATCCTGGGCCGGGGTACCGCCTGGCTTGATACCGGCACCTTCGAAAGTCTGATGCAGGCCGGCGAGTTTGTGCGCGTTATCGAGCAGCGTCAGGGCCTGAAAGTCGGCTCGATTGAGGAAGTAGCCTACCGCCAGGGCTTTATCGACGCGGATCAGCTGCGCAAAATTGCCGAGCCCCTGCGCAAAAGCGGCTATGGCGACTACCTCATGCGCCTGCCCGAGCTTATGGTGGTGCGGCCCCGCTAGCCGCCGCCGCCCCGTTCATCGGCTACTTAGTTACGTAAAAAGCCACTTCCTGCCGGGAAGTGGCTTTTTACGTTGGCAGCGTGGCTTGTTGGGTTTGCTGGGCGTTGTCCCGCCGCCGGCCGAGCAGGTGCTTAGCCCCGGGCACCTAGAAAATGGCCCCCGCCAGCAGCCCCGCCGCGACAATAGCGTAGGAGGGGACCTTCTCCCAGAGCAGCAGGAAAAACGTGGCAGCTACCAGCCCCATGTTGGTCCGGGTATCGGGGAGCGGGTGGTAGAGCAGAAACGTGGCCGCGCACACCAGCCCCGCCGAAACGGCATTGATACCTTCCAGGGAGGCCTTTACCACGCGGTACTGCTTGAGCTGGTCCCAGAAGCGGATCAGGAAGAAGATCAGCAGGGTGCCGGGCATAAAAATACCGGCCGCCGCCACCAGGGCGCCCAGCACCTGCCCGCCGATGCCGCTGCCGTCGCGCCGCATGGCCAGTGCCCCGATGTAGGAGGCGAAGGAGAAGTTCGGCCCCGGCATGGCCTGCACCAGGCCCAGGCCCGACAAAAATTCCTGCGTAGTGAGGTAGTGCTTGAACTCCACAAACTCGGCGTAGAGCAGCGGAGCCAGCACCTGCCCGCCCCCGAAGACGAGGCTGCCGTTGCGGTAGAAGTTCTCGAATAGCCGCACGGGCAGCAGCCGGGTGTAGGAGCCCAGCAGGGCCGCCCCGATCAGCACCCCAATCCACAGTACAAAGTTGGCCCACTCAATCTTTAGCGGCTGCTTGTCGGTGTGCACTGGCATTTTACTATAGCGGAACGTGGTGATGGCGCCGCCCGCCAGCAGCAGCAGCGGCAGCAGCCAGGGCAGCTGAAACCGGTACGCCAGCATGGCCGTGGCCACCATTAGGGCTACCGACGTTTTGGTGTGAATCACCTTCTCAGCAATCTTATAGGCCGAATACGCCACGAAGCCCACCGCAATGGGCTGCACGTACTGCACCAGGTTGGCTACCTGGGTTTTGTCGAGGTACGTAATGGTCAGGCCCGCCAGGGTCATAAACGTGACGGCGGGCAGCATCCAGACCAGCACGGTAAGGTAGGCCAGGTTAGGCCCGCCCAGGCGGTAGCCGATGGCCGTAATGGTTTGAGTGGAGGTCGGGCCGGGTAGAATCTGGCACAGCGCCGTCAGCTCCAGCAGTTCGGCCGCCGTAAGGTAGCGGCGCTTATCTACCAGCAGCCGGAGCATCATGGCCAGGTGGGCCTGCGGCCCCCCGAAGGCGGTGAGGCCCAGGGTCAGCACATCTTTGAGGAAAATGATGCCCCGCACCCGCTTCGTGCGGGCTCCATGGCGGCCCCGGGGAGGCGGCGCAAGCTGGATTTCTTCCGTTTCCAAGACGAGTTGGGTGGAGTTTGCAGGGCGGTTGAGGAAAACAAAACACCCCAAAGTCACCCAACTTACCAAAATAAAATCGGTTGCCAAGGTTGAAGCCAACCCCGGCAACCGATTTCAAACAGTCAGCAGACGAGCCGCTTACTTTTTCTTCAGACCCAGCTCAATGAGCCGCTCGTTGAGGAATTCGCCGGCCGTAATGTCGGCTTCCTTCTTCGGGTTGTCGGTCGTGATGCAGCTTTGCAGCGCCGCCAGACTCATTTCGGAGCGGGGGTGCATGAAAAACGGTACCGAGAAGCGCGAGGAGTTCATCTTCTCCCGGGCCGGGTTGACCACGCGGTGAATGGTGCTTCTCAGCACCCCGTTGGTCAGGCGCTGCAGCATGTCGCCCACGTTGACCACAATCTGGTCGGGCAAAGCCGTGATGGGAATCCACTTGTCGTCGCGGCGCTTTACCTGCAGGCCGTCGGCGCTGGCGCCCATGAGCAGGGTAATCAGGTTGATGTCGCCGTGTTCGGCGGCCCGCACGGCATCGGCTGGCACTGCTTCCGGATTTTCAATCGGGAAATAGTGAATTGGACGCAGAATAGAATTTCCATTGCGTACCTTGTCGTCGAAGTAGTTCTCCGGCAGCTTCAGATACAGGGCAATGGCGCGCAACACGTCTTTCCCCGCCGCCTCCAGCGTTTTGTACGTGGTGAGCGTGCTCTGGCGGAACGAGGTAACTTCCTCGGGCCAGATGTTGTCGGGGTACTCGTGGCGGATGGGGTCGGTTTCGTCGTCCACCTCCTGGCCCACGTGGAAAAACTCCTTCAGGTCGCCGGTGTTGCGGCCCTTTGCATGTTCTTTGCCTTTACTAATGTACCCACGCTGCCCGGCCAGGGCCGGGTTTTCGTAGCGCTGCTTGGCATCGTCGGGCAAGGCGAAGAAGGACTTCACGTCGCTGTAGAGCGCCGTGGTCTGCTCTTCCGTCAAGCCGTGATTCTTCAGGGCTACGAAACCAATGTTCTGATAGGCTTCGCCCAGCTGTTGGACAAAGCGGGCCTTACGCTCCGGGTCACCGGAACGAAAATCGGCCAAGTCGAGGGAGGGAATTTCTTCCAACAATTTTTCTTCCATAGCGGAAAATCAATATACTTTTGAGCAAACCTTACGTATTGCGCAAGGTACTAAAAAATCATTCGTCGTTTCGCTGTCGGAACGCAACCGGACAATCGGTCCGATAATCTCGTAAACCATCCCATTTATTCCCCACATGAAAGCATCTGCTTTATTGGTGAGCAGCGCACTGCTGCTCGGTCTGGCCGCCTGCGATACGGCCAAACAACAACAGGATTCCGGTACGAACGCCACAGTCAGCTCTATTTCGAGCAATGCGGCGGCTTCCATGGAGAAAAATGGCCTGCGCCTGACTCCCTTTACCGACTCACCCAAAATGCCTGAAGCGCAGCTGCAGCTGAAGTCGCCGGCGTCGGGCTCATCGGTGCCGACCGGCAGCGTGGCGTTCGACTACGACATCACCAACTTCCAGCTCACCAAAATGACCGGTGGCATGCACGCCGGCGAAATGGCGACGTCTGAGCAGGGCCAGCACATTCACAACATCGTGGACAACGAGCCCTACACGGCTCATTACACCACCGAGTTTACCAAGCCCATTGCCGACGGCCAGCACGTGGTGCTGTCGTTCCTGTCGCGCTCCTACCACGAGAGCCTCAAGCACCGCGGCGCTTATGATTTGCGCGTGGTTACGGTGGGCAACCCCGCTACGGCCAAGCCGCTGGGCGCTGACCTGACGGCCCCGCACCTGTTCTACAGCCGGCCGAAAGACACCTATTCGGGCGCTGACGCCAAAAAGGTGATGCTGGACTTCTACCTGGTTAACACTACCCTGTCGCCGGATGGCAACAAGGTGCGCGCGACGATCAACGGGACCGAGTTCATGCTCGACCAGTGGGCTCCGTACATGATGGAAGGCCTGCCCGCCGGGCAGAACACCGTGAAGCTGGAGCTGGTCGACGGCAACGGCACCATGATTCCCGGCCCGTTCAACTCCGTCACCCGCACGTTTACGCTGCAGCCTTAGTCCGGCCGCTACCCCGGATTTAAACTCCCAACGCCCCCTTTCCGTCCGGAGAGGGGGCGTTGCTGGTTGAGCCCGGTACCCGGCCTACTGCCGCCAGCCCCCGATGCGCCAGTTTACGGCCAGCTCAAAGTAGGGGTACAGGTTGCGGGTCTCGCGGGCCAGCTCTTCCTCCGTGTAGCTGGTGCCGGCATACAGCCCGGTGCCCGGGTGGTAGCGGGAAAAGGTGCTCAGCTGCTGCAGCCACAAACTAGCGGTAAGGGCCAAGCCCGCGTTGGAATGCCGCTCGTACGCAATATCGGGGCCCTGCTGCCGGGTCACGTTGCGCAGGTAGATGAGGGAGGAGCTGCTCCCATCAGCAGCCACCAGGGCGGCGCGGCCGTGGGTGCGCTGCTCCAGAAAGCGGTAGCCCAGGCGCAGGCTGCTTTGCCCGCGGTTGCCGCTCCAGCCCTGCCGCAGGCCGCCCGCCAGATCGTGGGTGATGGTCGTATCCAGGGGGCTTTCCTTGAACTGCGGCCAGTTGAGCAGGCCTACGCGGTTTTCGCGGCGCACGTAGTCCAGGGTTACAAGGCGACGGGGGCTGAGCTGGTAGCTAAGATTCTGCTGCTGTTCGAGTACCCGGCTGGCGCGGTTTTTTAGCTGCTCACTGGCCCGGTCGCGCACTTGGTAGCTTACCCACAGGTGATAGGTGGAGCGCAGGCTGAACGGGCCCGGCGCCCAGGTAAAGCCGGGTTCCCAGTGTAGCAGGTGGTCGGCGTAGTTTTCGGCGCTCTGGGCCGCTTTCACAAACACGAACTGCCGGTACTCGCCCCCGGCGGCCAGGGTGGTGCGGAAAGTGCCGGCCCAGCGGCCAGTCCAGGTGAGGCGCAGCAGGTGCTGGGCTTCGTCGCGGTCCTGCTCGTTTTCCGGGCTGGGCGTATCCACGCGCAGCAGCTGGGCGCTGCCCAGCAGCGTGAGGGCATGGCGCGGCCGGAGCAGCCACGTCAGCTCCGACTGCCACAGGGTGGTTTTTTCGGTGATGTCCTTTACCTGCTCCCGGGCCTGAGCCACCTCCAGACGGGTTGGGGAAAGCAGGCGGTTGTTGTTGAGGGAGTAGCTGCGGTTTCGCTCCCGGTAGTTGAAGGTCAGCATAAACTGCAGCTTACGGCTGCTCACGTGCAGCTCCTGCCGGGTATCGAGCTCCCGCTGGTGGTAGCGCAGGTTCTGCACCGTATCCGACTCGGCCGCCAGCCGGCGGTACAGAAAAGCCCGGCTGGGCAGCACCAGGGAGTTGTCGGACCGAAACGCAACCCGGTCGGCGAGGCGGTACGCCCAGGTGAGCTGGGAGGCCACCGTATCACTCTGGATGCGCTGCACATTGCCGGGAACATAGTCTTCGGCCCGGTTGGAGCGGTAGCCCAGGCGCAGGGCCGCGGTGGAGTATTCGTCGACCGTCCGCTCATAAAATCCTTCCGCCACCGTACGCTGCCAGATCCGCGGCCCCAGGTTCGAACGGGTGCCGGACAGCCGCAGGGCTACCGGCTGGGTTGATTGGCGGTCGGGGTAAACCAGCGTGGTTATATCCAGACCGTAGGACGGGCCCAGGTCGCGGCGGCCGTTGCGGGCATCGTAACCCAGGCCGCCAAACAGCACGTAGCGGGCCACCGACAGCGTATCAGCGGTTTCCTGAGGGCGCAGGCGGTGCTGATAGCCCAGCCGGCCCAGCCACGCGCCGGAGCGGGTGGCGTTGGCGCGGCTCTGCTCGTAGTGCAGCAGCTGGCCGGCCTGCCAGCCCCGGCCCAGCGCCACTGTATGCAGCACGTGCGTCAGGTAGTCTTCCCGCACGAAGGGCGGCCGGCCCCGCTCGTCATAAAGCCACTCGCTAAGCAGGCGGTAGCGCAGATTCTGGCGGGGCGTGAAGCTGTAGCCGCCCTGTAAGCTGGTTTGCTGGGCGTAGGTGCTGACGCCCACGCGCCGGGCCCGGAACGAAAGCAGCAGCAGGGAGTCGGCGCTGGGCTCACGCAGCAGGTCGGGGCTGCTAACCTGGGCCCGGGCCGGCAGCACCCCGCCCACCGCCAGCAGCAGGCTGACGAGCAAGGCAACTGAAAAGCGGGCACCGCAGCAACGCATAGCAAACAGATAACGGGCGGCCTCTGCACAGCGCGGCCACTATTGCGTAAGGTAGCTAATCGAGCCGCGGACCGCAACCGTACCGATGCCGGGGGAAGCCGTGGTGGCTGCCACGTAAAAAATAATAGCCGGCCCCAAGCTCCTCTGCTTATTTTTGGGTTGGCCGGGGGGACTCGTCGTAACTTCACGGCCGCTGAGGACGTCTTTGTGTTCAGGGTTGCCATACGGGTCGGTTCAGCATGTGTCTGCCGGTCTTTGCTTTGCCACTATAGCTTATGATTGTTCGGAAACTTTTTCTGTCGGTAGGGTTGATTTTGGGCGGCGCCGGAACGGTACGGGCGCAACACGCTATCTGGGCGGCGAAAGTGGTGGCGGTATCTTCGCAGAAGGCCGAGGGGAAAGAAGCTTTTTCGCCCGAAAAGGTGCTGGGGGAGCCCAACGCCCAGCCGCTGGGGCAGATCAGCAACGACGCCTGGATTCCTAAGAAAGAAGGCGCCAACGAGTCCATCGAAGTGCGGTTCGGCAAGTCGCTCGTGGCCAAGCAGGTGACGGTGGTCGAAAACTTCAACCCGGGCTCCGTCGTCAAAATTGAGCTGGTAGATACCCGCGGCACGAAGCACCAGGTGTACACCAACGACACCCCGGGCCCCATTCCGGAGCCTTTCCGCTCCCTGCAGGCCACGTTTGCGGCCGGCACCTACCGCACCATCGGCGTGGTGGTGACGATGAACACCAAAGCCGTGAACGGCGTCAACCAGATCGACGCCATCGGTATTGCCGACGTGGCGGAGGTGATGGTGAAAAAGGAGTTTACCAACGTGACGCAGGAAGGCGGGGTCCGCTTCGACTCGTCGATGGTCAACCTGGGCCCGAACGTCAACTCCAAGTACGTGGATACTCACCCGGTAATTACGCCCGACGGCAAGACGCTGTTTTTTGCCCGCCAGGAGTCTCCGCAAAACGTGGGCGGCGCCAACGATGGGCAGGACGTGTGGTACAGCACGCTGGCTAATGCCGCTAAAAAAACCTGGACCTCGGCCAAGAACATCGGCGGCCCCATCAACACGCCCGGCCCCAACGGGCTGGCCTCCGTGTCGTCGGATGGCAACAGCGTGGTGCTGATCAACGTGTACCGGCCCGATGGCACGCTCGACCCGAAGGGGGCCAGCATCTCGCGGCGGACCAAAACGGGCTGGAGCATGCCCGTCAAGATTGAAATCGAGGACTTCTACAACGACGACCCCGAGCACGTAGATTACTTTCTGGGCACGTCCGGGAAGGTGCTGCTGATGGCCGTGGCCCGCAAGGATGGGCAGGGGGACCAGGACATCTACGCCAGCTTCCTGCAGCCCGGCAATACCTGGTCGCGCCCCAAAAACCTGGGGGGAGCGGTGAACAGCAAGAAGCCCGAGTTTGCGCCGTTTCTGGCTGCCGACGGCAAAACGCTGTACTTCGCCTCGGAAGGCCACGGCGGCTACGGCAACGCCGATATCTTCTACTCCAAGCGGCTGGATGATACCTGGACCAACTGGACGGCGCCGCGCAACCTGGGCTCCAGCATCAACTCGCCCGATTTCGACGGCTACTTTACGCTGGCGGCTTCCGGCGAAGACGCCTATCTGGTGTCGTCGCGCAAGGGCATCAACAACTCCCGCGACATTTTCCGCATCAACCTGACGCCCCAGTTCAAGCCCGAAGTAGTGACGCTGGTGCGGGGGCGGGTGCTGGACGCGGCCACCCAGAAGCCCGTGGCCGCTACCATCCGCTACGAAAACCTGCTGACGGGGGAGGAAATCGGGGTGGCCGAAACCAGCCCCGTCGATGGCTCCTACACCATTGTGCTGCCCTCGGGCGCCCACTACGGCTACCGGGCCGAGTCGCCGAACTACCTGGCGGAAAGCGACAACCTGGATGCCACCGACAAGCAGAAGTACAGCGAAATCACTCAGGACTTGTTTCTGGTGCCGTTTGCGGTGGGCTCTACTATCAAGCTGAACAACATCTTCTTCGCCCAGAGCAAATACTATCTGCGCGAAAACTCCTACCCCGAGCTGTTGCGGCTGGTGCGCGTACTCAAGGACTACCCGAGCGTGGAAATCAAGCTCGAAGGCCACACCGACAACCAGGGCGACCCAACCCTGAACGTGAAGCTGAGTCTGGACCGCGTGAATGAGGTCAAGAAATACCTCGTTTCAAAAGGCATTACCAGCAACCGTATCACCACCGAAGGCTTCGGTGGCGCCAAGCCCATTGCCAGCAACGACAAAGAGGACACCCGCCGGCTCAACCGCCGGGTAGAATTCCGGATTACAAAGAAGTAGCCGGTCATTACGTGGCGCAAGCCGTCCGCCGCCGGACGACCAACGCCTCTTTCAACCAAGAAAGCCCCGCCGTATGGCCGGGGCTTTCTTGGTTAATAGGGCTTTCTTTATTGCTCCGCCTTGCGCGCAATGCCCGATCCTGCCGAGCCGCGGACTAGCTCAGGCGGCCTTCCTCCCGGCTGGGCTTGGCGCTGCCGCCCTGGCCGCCGGGGTTGGCAATGGAGTCGCGCATGTCGGTATCGGCCTGCACGTTGCGCATTTTGTAGTAGTCCATCACGCCCAGGTTGCCCGAGCGGAAAGCGTCGGCAATGGCCTTCGGAATTTCGGCTTCGGCTTCCACCACGCGGGCTTTGGCTTCCTGGGTTTTGGCGCGGTTCTCCTGCTCCACGGCCACGGCCATGGCCCGGCGCTCCTCGGCTTTGGCCTCGGCTACTTTCAGGTCGGCGTTGGCCTGGTCAATCTGGAGCTTGGCGCCGATGTTGGTCCCGATTTCGATGTCGGCAATGTCGATGCTCAGAATTTCGAAGGCCGTGCCGGCATCCAGGCCCTTGCTGAGCACGAGCTTGGAAATCCGGTCGGGGTGCTCCAGCACCTCCTTGTGCGACACCGACGAGCCGATGCTGGTCACGATGCCCTCGCCCACGCGGGCCAGGATGGTTTCCTCGCCGGCGCCGCCCACCAGCTGGGTGATGTTGGCCCGCACCGTCACGCGGGCAATGACGATGAGCTGAATCCCGTCCTGCGACACGGCCGCCACGTTGGGCGTGTTAATCACCTTCGGATTTACCGATGTGGTGACGGCCTCAAACACGTTGCGGCCGGCCAGGTCGATGGCGGTAGCCTGCTTGAAGGTGAGCGGAATGTTGGCCTTGTCGGCCGAAATCAGGGCTTTGATAACGCTGGGCACGTTGCCCCCGGCCAGAAAGTGAGTTTCCAGCTCGTTGCTGGTCACCTGCAGGCCGGCTTTGGTGGCCGTGATGAGGGAATTGACAATGAGCGTCGGCGACACCTTGCGTACGCGCATGAGCACCAGCTGAAACAAGCTGACCCGCACCCCCGAGAAAATAGCCGTTATCCAGAGGCTGATGGGGAAGAAGTACAGAAATACCAGCAGGGCCACGCCGGCAATGGCTACCGGGACGATGGGGAAGTTATTCATGGAGCGAAGGTGAGTTGGTGCTTAAATCAGGGAAATAATAATGGGTGGAAAGCTGCCCGGCTAGCTCACGGCCTCCACTACAATGCGGTTCTGCTCGATGCGCAGCACCCGCACCTCCGCGCCGGTCGGCACAAACTCCCCGCGGGTTACCACTTCGCGGCGGTGCTCGGCAAAGAGCACAGTGCCCGAAGGCCGTAGCGCCGACAGGGCGCGGCCAGTAGCGCCGGGCTGCACGTCGGGCAGGCGGGCGTCGCGCACGTGCCCGTCGTTGACGTCGGTGAGGGCCAGCCGCGCCATGTTCTTGGGCCGTAAGCCAATGTAGATAATCACGCCCGCCAGCACCAGGGCCGTAATCAGCGTGACATGGCCGGCCGACGAGCCCAGGTCGCGGTACCCAAACCAGATGCCGGCGGCCAGCAGCGCAAAGCCGGCCAGGCCCACCACCGTGGTGCCAGGAATGAAGAGTACCTCGGCAATGAGAAACAGCAGGCCGAAAAACAGCAGCAGGGCAATGCTAATCCAGTCCATGAGAGATGTAGGCGAAAAGGGTGAGGACGCTCTAAAGATACGCAGAAAGAGGCCGCGCCAAGGCGGCTATTCGCCACCTAAAGCGTATTTTCGCAATACCTCTGCCAGTACCTGTTCGCCCGTTGCCCCCAAGGTAAAACCGCGGCTGCCCATGACTTCTGCGCCTTCAGCTCCCGACCCCTCTGCTCAGGCCATGCTGGCGGCGCTGCTGCGGCAGGTACCGTTTCTGACGGTGGCTGATATTGCCGCTTTCCTGCCGCTGTGGCGCAAGCACACCAGCCTGAAACGCGGCGACTTTCTGATTCAGGCGGGGCAGGCCGAGCACCACCTGTACTTCGTGGGCGAAGGCACTCTCCGCATCTACTACCCGAGCCGGGCCGAGGAAATCTGCGTGGGCTTTGCCTACGCCAACACGCTGGTGTGCTCATTTCCCGCGTTCGTAGCCGGGCAACCGTCGGAATACTGCATTCAGGCCCTGCGCCGAAGTGAGTTGATCGGTATCAGCCGCACCGACTTCTCGGCCATCATGGAGGCGTACCCCAATTTCGCCCGGTTCTGGCGACTGGAGCTGGAGCGGGCCGTGATGGGGCGCATCGAGCGGGAAATAGACCTGCTGCTGCCCGAGCCGGAGCGCCGGCTGGCCCGGCTGTTGGCCCGCAGCCCCCACCTGTTCCAGCTCATTCCCAAAAAGTACATTGCTTCCTACCTGCGCATGACGCCCGAAACACTAAGTCGGCTGCGCTAAATCTTGCGTTCAATCAAGGTTTGCCAGAGCTAGGATGAGGAGCTTTGCCTGACTCAAAGCCCTGCTACTATGAACGTCACCACTTTCCTGGAAACCCTGCACGGCCGGGTGCAGCACCTACACACGACCGTCAGCACCGATTTCGCGCCCCTGGAAGCCGCGCTGCTGAACTTCAAGCCCAGTCCCGAAAGCTGGAGCATGCTGGAATGTCTGGAGCATTTGAACCGCTACAGCCGCTATTACAACGAGCGGCTGGCCCAAGCACTGGCCCAGCCGGCCTCAAGGCCTTCTCGGGCAGTCAGCCACAGCTGGCTGGGTAAAAAGTCCATTGCTACGGTGCGGCCCGAAAACCGTAAAAAGCAGCGGACTTTGGCCCGCATGAACCCCAACCGGAGTCAGTTAGGCAAAGCAGTCGTGGAAGAATTTTTACAGCATCAACGTCAGCTCCTGGCTCTGCTTACGTCGGCAAAAAAAGCTGATCTGAACCAAAAAGCCATTCCGGTCGAGTTTTTTCGTCTTCTCAAACTTACTATCGGCGACGCGCTGGAGTTCGTGGTAGCCCACCAGGAACGGCACGTGCAGCAGGCCGCCCGGGTACGGCAGCAACTGCGTCTGGAGCTCAGCGTGTAAATCCGTAGTTGGTCCGGAGACGCAGAAAAAGCCCCGCCAGAGCTCTGGCGGGGCTTTTTCTGAAATAATAAGCGCGGTCTTTCGGCTGTGAGCTTAGTAAGCGCGGGCGAAGTACACGCGCCGGGCGCTGGGCTGGCCGGTGAGCATGTCCACGCCTTCCTCATCGGGCTCGGCCAGGGCCAGGCAGCGGATGGTGGCTTTGGTTTCTTCCTTGATGCGCTCCTCGGTTTCGGCGGTGCCGTCCCAGTGGGCTACCACGAAGCCACCTTCGCCTTCCAGCGCCTGCTTGAACTCCTCGTAGGTATCGACGCGGGTGGTGTGCGACTCGCGGAAGCGCAGGGCCTTGTTGTAGATGTTGGCCTGAATGTCGTCGAGCAGCGCGGCTACGTGGTCCACGATATCTGCCAGGGGCAGGTTCATCTTTTCCTTGGTGTCGCGGCGGGCCACTTCCACCGTGCCGCTTTCCAGGTCGCGCATGCCGACGGCAATGCGCACGGGCACGCCTTTGAGTTCCCATTCGGCAAACTTGAAGCCTGGCCGCTCGGTGTCCCGGTCGTCGAACTTCACGCTGATGCCGCGGTCCAGCAAGCCCATCTGCATGGGGCGAATGCGCTCCGCCAGCTCTTCCAGCTGTCCGGCCTTGTAAATGGGCACAATGACCACCTGAATCGGGGCCAGCTTGGGCGGTAGCACCAGTCCTTCGTCGTCAGAATGTGCCATCACGAGGGCTCCCATCAGGCGGGTGCTCACGCCCCAGCTGGTTCCCCACACGTGCTCGAGCTGGCCTTCCTTGTTGGTAAACTGCACGTCGAAGGCTTTGGCGAAATTCTGCCCCAGGAAGTGCGAGGTGCCCGCTTGCAGGGCTTTGCCGTCCTGCATCAGGCCTTCGATGCAATACGTATCGAGGGCGCCGGCAAACCGCTCGTTTTCCGTCTTCACGCCTTTTACTACGGGTAAGGCCATCCACTCCTCGGCAAACTGGGCGTACACGTCCAGCATCTGCCGGGTTTCGGCCACGGCTTCCTCGGCCGTCGCGTGGGCGGTGTGCCCTTCCTGCCACAGAAACTCGGCAGTGCGCAGAAACAGGCGGGTGCGCATTTCCCAGCGCATCACGTTGGCCCACTGGTTGATGAGCAGCGGCAGGTCGCGGTAGCTCTGAATCCAGCCTTTATAGGTACTCCAGATGATGGCTTCCGAAGTGGGGCGGATGATGAGCTCCTCTTCCAGCTTGGCGTTGGGGTCTACGCGGAGCTTGCCGGGGTTGTCGGGGTCGGTCTGCAGGCGGTAGTGGGTTACTACAGCGCATTCCTTAGCGAAGCCCTCGGCGTTCTTTTCCTCGGCCTCAAACATACTTTTGGGCACGAGCAGCGGAAAATACGCGTTCTGGTGACCGGTGCGCTTGAACATGTCGTCGAGCTGGCGCTGCATCTTTTCCCAGATGGCGTAGCCGTAGGGTTTGATGACCATGCAGCCGCGGACAGCCGAGTTTTCGGCCAGGCCCGCCCGCTTCACCAACTCATTGTACCACAGAGAATAATCTTCACTGCGCTTGGGCAAACTTTTACTCATAATCGGGGTATCTTTGGTAGGGGAAAAGCTCCGAAAGCTGGTACAAGATTTGTCTTGGCTTTGGGCACCGTTTCGCCGCCAAATTACGTTAAAAATAAACCGGAGTACCTGGGGTTGGTCAGACAACCATTCGGCCCCGGTTAGCCTCTTCTGGCTAACGGTTCACTCGTTCTCCCTCTTCCGGCCCTTCCTTTACGCGCCAGCAGCCATGAAAAAGACTTTAACCGCATTCTTACCGGCCCTGGCCCTGCTCGCGCTGGGCAGCTGCGCCGGCACGTCGCAGCTTACCTCCACGGAGGATGACGGCGTGTACTATTCCTCCAAAGATCGTACTACCCAGAACGCCACGGCTTCGGTGGCCCCATATACGCAGTCAGACGCGCCGTCCCAGCAGGGTACGGATGCGGGCACTGGTACTGATGAGGCCGTCAACCCGGAGTACCGGAGCGGCCGCTCGGGTAGCTCCTCGGGCTCTCCGGCCAGCACCGAGTATTACGATGACGACTACGGCTACGCGTCCCGGATCCGGCGCTTCAACCAGCCCGTGTACCGCGGCTTTGGCTACGGCTACTATGATGTCGTGTATGCTGACCCCTTCTGGTACGGCGGGGGCTATTCTCCGTACAGCAGCTGGGGTCCGGGCTACTATGGCGCCTACTACGACCCCTTTTACAGCCCCTACACCTACGGCGGCACCTATGTCAGCATCAATATCGGCTTTGGCCGGCCTTACTACGATCCGTGGCGCTACGGCTACGGGGGCTACGGGTATCGCGGCTTTGGCGGGTATGGGGGCTATGGCGGTTACTACGACGGGTACCGCAACGGGGGTTATGGCGGCTACGGCAACAACTACAATAGAACCAAAACCTACAACGGCCCTCGCCGCGACGGCGCCCGGGAAGCCGTTTCCTCTACAGCTGGTCAGAGCACCACTGGTCGTAGCCGCGGTCGTATGGCCGAAGGCGGCGTTGCCAATCCTACCGGAGGTCTTACCAATGGCAGCAACGGCAGCACCAACAATGGCCGTGCAGTTGTTCCGGGCCGGGGTCGGATAGTAGAAAACAACCGCGGCGGCGTTTCGCAGGAAATGCCCATCCGGCAGCAAATCGGCAACCAGAACAACGGAGTGCTGAATGAGCAGCAGCTCAAAGACCGGGAAGCGAAGCTCGGTCAGGCTTCGGGTGCCGCCGAGCAGCCGCGGCTGGATACCAATGGCTCGCGGGGCCGCTGGCGGGTGGTTGATAACGGCAGCTCTTCCGGTTCGGCTACCGATGTATCGCCGGCCACGCCGCAGGATTACACGCAGCCCCGGCGGAGCCGCTACCGCGAAATGCAGCCCGAGCAGTCGGGTAGCAGCGACCAGCAGCCTCAACAGCAGCGGCGGCCAGCCCGGCAGCGCATTGTCAGCAGTGATGCCGGTCAGTCTGGCCAGACCAGTGAGCAGCCCGTGCGGCAGCAGCGCTCTTCCGCTGAGCCGTCGCGCACTTACTCGCAGCCCAGCAACTCCGGTGGTAACAACTCGGGAGGTGGCAACTCAGGTGGCGGTGGTGCCCGGGGTCGGGGCCGGATGCAGTAAGCAGCCCGTATCCTCAAATAAGTAACTGAGTGTGAACAGCCGGCCGGTCCGGCTTTCTTCCCTTTCTTAATGAAAAACGCCAAATACTGGCTTGGCCTGACCCTGATGGGTTGGGCCAGCCACGCCTTTGCCCAAAATGAAACGGACGCGCTGCGGTATTCGCGGCTGCAGTTTGGGGGGCCGGCCCGCACGCTCGGTATCGGGGGCGCCAATGTGGCGCTGGGCGCCGACCTGGGCAACCTAAGCAGCAACCCCGCCGGGCTGGGCCTGTTTCAGAAGTCCGAGTTCAGCTTTACTCCGGGTCTGGGCCTGGGGCAGACCGATGCTCAGGCTATCGGTTCCGACACCAAGATAACCGACAACCGCAACAGTTTCCACATTGGGAGCTTCGGGGCGGTATTCACCAACCGTCTGCCGGACAATGACCTGAGCAACGACTGGCGCGCCGGCAGCTTCGGAGTAGGCTTTACGCGGCTGAATGACTTTAACGCCCAGTACCGCTACACCAACACGGTAGCCAACAACCGCTCCCTGCTGGCGCGACTGGGAAGTCCGACGCTACTGAACAACAGCCTGGATGATACCTATGCCGACGTTGATCAGCAGTACCTGAACAGTGATTATTACTCGCTGGATGGGCTGGCGTACGGGGCCGGGCTAACGGGATATTATGAAGATATCAGCGGGAATGACTCGCTAGGCGCGGTACGCCGGCAGGGTCCGATTCTGCAAAATGAAACGGTGCTGACTACGGGCTCCCAAAATCAGATCGATGTGGCCTACGGGGCCAGCTACCGCGACAAGCTGTACGTTGGCGCGAGTCTGGGCATTGCCACGGTGCGCTACAACGAAACCCGCACCTTTGACGAAAGAGAAGCCAGCGACCCGACCAACGCCACGGCCTTTACCAGCCTGCAGCGCCGCGACCAGCTGCAAACCCAGGGCACCGGCCTTAACCTGCGCATTGGCGCTATCTACCGGCTCATGGATGCGGTGCGCCTCGGCGCCAGCATCCAGACGCCCACGTTCATGCGTCTGACCGATACGTACTCCACTTCGTTTGATACGCAGTTCAGCCGCGCCCCCCGCACCAATTTCGGAACTTCGGCTTCCGTAGAATCACTGCCGAGCGACTACACCTATTCGCTTACCACTCCTTTCCGTGCTTCGGGCGGGGCTACGGTCACACTGGGCAAGCACGGGTTTCTGAGCAGCGACATTGAGTACGTAAACTACAGCCAGGCCCGCCTGAGCGGGGATACGGAAACCAACAACCTCGACACGTTTGACGACCAAAACCAGGCAGTGCGAAACCTGTACCGCTCGGCAGTCAATGTGCGCGTGGGCGGCGAGGCCCGTCTGGATATCTTCCGGTTGCGGGCCGGCTACGCCCGGTATGGTGATGCCCACAAGGCCAACGAGTTTGACCGCACCCAGCAGTTCTTCACGGGGGGAGTAGGCATCCGGCAGGGCCGCTTCTTCATCGATGCCGCCGGGGTATATGCCCTGGAAAAGCGCTACAGCCAGTCGTATACCGTGCCGGGTGCTGCCGCGCCGGTTATCAGCGTCAATGGCAACCGCTATACTACTTCCGTCACGCTGGGCACTACTTTCTAGCGCCGGTACTGTACTCTGAAAAGGCCTCCCCAAGCAGGGGCGGCCTTTTTTGTGCCCCTTACTTCGTCACCTTCACCAGCAGAATCAGCGTCGGCACGGGAGTGGCAATGATGTCCTGGACGTAGATGAGCCCGGATTTCTGGTTGGCCGTCCGGAAGGCGTACACCTGTTCTTTAGCCAAGGCCGGGGTGCGGGTGGTCGGGAGCAGGGCAGCGGCGCCGTTGAAAAGGGTAGTCAGCGCGTCGCCGGTAATAGCGTTGTCGAAGCTGGCCTTGTTCAGGTTAGGGTCACGGAACTCGGTGGGCCGCGTCGACCAGCGGCCGATGTGGTTGACGAAGGGGTCGTTGGGGGCAGCCAGGAAAATGCTGCTGTTGCGGACGACGTAGACTACATCAACGAGCCGTTTGGCCTCCGCATTGGTGGTGATGGTGTAGCGGGGCAGCGTGAGGCCGGGCAGCAGGGCCAGGAAGCTGCGGCGCGCCGTGGAGCCGCCGGGCGCCTGCAGCTGGGCCGTGTAGCTGTGGTAGCTGCGCAGGGAGTCGGGGTTGCGGTACTGCAGCCGGAAGCCCCGGCTGACTTTGTTGCCGTCCACGTCCTCGGCCTCAAAGGCCCACTGCTCCCGGCCCGAAGTCGTACGGGCATTGAGCGTGGTTTGCAGCACAAACTCTTTGGCCGAGACGGTGGAGTCGAGGTAGGTAAAGACGGTGTCACTCTTGGCCGTCGTCGGGTCGTAGCCGGAGGCGGGGTAACTGAGCGGGTTTTTGACCGGCGAGTAAGTAACGAATATGCGGATGTGCTTCAGGAGCTTTTCCGCGTCCCGCACGTCGCTGAACAGCTTGAAGGTAACCGTGTCGCCGGCGCGGGTCAGGGTGCGGTTGGTGCTCGTATAGCGGGCACTACCCACCAGATCGAGCCGGGGCCCACCGTTTTCCTTGGAGCAGGCGGCCAACAGGATGAGCGGGGCAAACAGAAGCAGTCGGTAACGCATAGGGAGTAAAGGTCGGGAGGAAGGAGCGAAGTTTCATCAGCCCACCGGACAGCCCGCCAATAACGACTGCCGGCCCGCGCTATTTTATTCCGGCGCTATGTTGGCAGACCTGGTTACCTTGCAGCAGCGCCTGGAATTCAGGACAGTAAGGCCTGAGGCCGGCGCCAGGATAGGTAAAATGGCGGCCCCGGCGTTTGTTTTCGGGTTTTTCGCGTAGAGTAGCTCCATGCGTATGCTCCAGATGAATTTCTGCTTCCTGCTGGGAGCACTGTTGTTGGGTGGGTTGGGGAGCTGCCAGCGGGAAAAGCCGGCGCAGGCTGACCCGGCCGGTCCGGTGACGCCGGCCCCGGCCATGCGCGACTCCCTGCCCGAAACGCCGCCGACCGGCCAGGCCGTGCGCCGCTCCTGGCACCAGCTGGCCCGGCGCACCGATCCAAAAGCACCGCTGGTGTACCGCCGGGGCACGTTGCGGCCGTTTGCCACCGACACCACGGCGCCCCCACCTACCGAGGCCCGGCTGCACGACCTGACGCTCAAGGCCAGTGAATATTTCCAGATTGACCCCACCCAGCCCGCCGAGGTACACGGCCGGGAAGGCACTATCGTGCACATTCCGGCGCGCGTGCTGGTCGATGCCCGCCAGCGGCCGGCGGCCGGCCCCGTGTGGATAGAGCTCAAGGAGTGCTACAGCGTGGCCGATATGCTGCTCTCAAACCTGTCGACCGTGGCCGCCGGCGGCGACCTGCTCGACTCGGGCGGTATGGTGCTGGTGCGGGCTTCCACGCGCGGGCAGCCGCTGCAGGTGGCCGCCGGCCAGGCGTTTCAGCTGGAGATGCCGTTTGTGCGCCGCCAGAAGGGTATGCGCCTGGCGTACGGCAGCGGCCACCGCCTCCGGCAGCCGACGCAGTGGGTGGCGCTGGGACCCATCACCATCCAGCCGCGAGCCGACCTGATTGCTACCCAGGCCACCCAGATGCCCAGCTACGGCAACGGCCCGGCCGACATCAACCGCCTGATCCGGTACCCGGCAGCGGCCCTGGCGCACAAAACCGAAGGCCTGGTATACGCTTCCTTCGTAGTGGATGAGCGCGGCCAGGTGCTGGCGCCCAGCATCCTGCGCGGACTCGGCGACGGGTGCGACGAAGAAGTACTGCGGGTGCTGCAGCAGACTTCGGGCCACTGGGCCCCGGCCCAGCAGGGCGGCCAGTTTGTGAAGGTGAAGATGATGCTGCCCATCCGGTTTTCTTTTCAGCCGGGGCAGATGACTGCGGACACGGTCCGGCCCGCGCCCACGGTAGCAGAGGCGCTGCCCGTCACCGACGACGACAGTCCGGAGGCCACCAAAGCCCTGGCGCCCTCGGCCAGTCATTACGCGTTTCAGTCGAACAAGCTGGGCTGGCTGAACTGTGAGCGGCGGTGGCAGCCGGCCGGAGCCCCCGTTGGCTTTCTGGCCAGCGCCCAGGTGGAGCCGGGCACCAGCGTCCATCTGGTATTCCGGGAAAGCACGACCATCGTGGCCGGGCAGCCCCAGGCCGATGGCTACCACTTCGCCGGCGTGCCCGCCAACCAGCGGGTGGTGCTGGTGGGCGTGCAGTACCGCAACGGAACGCCGTACCTGGCCCTGCACGAAACCACCACCGGTCAGCGGGAGGCCGAGCCGCTGGATTTTCAGGAAACCACGCTGGCCGAGCTGGAGAAGGCTCTGGAGCAGTTGTAGCCGCCTGCCCCGGCCGGGTAGCATAGCCGGCGGCCGATAAGGAAAAACGGGCGAAATTGCCGGCTCCTTCTCTGCCCAGTCCTGATGCCTGATTTCTCCCGTAGCCCTGCCGGCACTGCTCCCCCCGCTGTGGCCGGGTTAAAGTCTGATTTGCCCCGCGCCAATTCCTCCCTCGTCGTGGCCGGCATCGGCGGGCTGTTCGTGCTGGAAGTGCTGTTCTTTACCTACCTGCGCAACAGCCTGGGCCCTTACTGGAGTCCGGTGGTGCTGTACGCCATCAGCCTGGCTCTGACTGCGCTGGCGGCCCGCGCCGTGCTGGGCTGCCGCTTCGAGTGGCCAACGGTGCCCAACCGGCCCGTCGTTGCCCGGTTTGCCCTCGGCGCGGGCCTGGTAGCCGCCAGCTGGCTGCTGACGGGCCCGGTTATTAGCAAGCTGATCAGCCAGTACCCGGCCGCCACCATCGGCCCCCGCTCCGACATTGTTCCGGCTCTTCAGGTGTATGTAACGCGGTTTCTGGCGGCCGACGAGGTGGTGTACCAGCCTATTACGATGCTGGGCTACACGTTTCTGCCCAACTACGCGCCCCTGCAGTGGCTGCCGTTTGTGGGCGCCGAGCTGGCGGGCCTCGACTACCGGTGGTGGGCGTTTCTGGCGCTGCTTACCGGCCTGCTGGTATATCAGGGGCAGCTGGCCCGACTGGCGTTGCCCAAAGGCGAGTGGGGGCTGAAAGCCGTGTTGCCGCTGCTGGTCCTGCACTTTTTTGTGCTCAGCAGCAAAGACGTCTTCCGCTTCACGGTCGAGGGGCTCATTGTGGGCTACTACTGCGTGCTGGTGGCCAGTACGCTCAGCGGGAAAGTCTGGCTGCAGGTGCTGGGCTTGACGCTGTGCTTGTTGTCGCGCTTTTCGCTGGCGCTCTGGGTGCCGCTCTACGGCTTGCTGCTGCTATGGGAAAACCCACGCCGGGGCTGGCTCACGGCGGGCCTCACGCTGGCGGCCGGGCTGCTCCTCTTCGGCCCGTTTTTGCTGCACGACCCCACTATTTTCCTGCGGGCCCAGCTCGAAAACCTGAACATTGCGGAAGGGGAATGGGCCCACATGCACATCGGGCAGGCCAAGCCGGTTCACCTGTTCAATGGTGTGGGGCTGGCCTCCTGGTTCTTTGACATGCCCGGGACGCTGGTGGAGCGCATCACCCGGCTGCAGCAGGTGCAGTTCGGGGCGTGCACGGCGGTGGTGCTGGTCAGCGGCGGGCTGTTCTGGCGGTTCCGCCACCGCTTCGACCCCCGTCTGGCGGCCTTGCTGAGCTTGAAAGCCTACCTGGCTACTTTTTACGCCCTGCTCATCATTCCCTACGTGTACCTGGCCTCGGTGAGCCTGTTTACTTCCCTGTTCGTGGTGCTGATAGTCAGCCGCCGGGCCCCGTTTCTGGTGTCTTTCGCGCGGCCCGCGGCCCCTGCCACCCAGGCCTCCGCCGACTAATTCCAGCTACAGCTTCACGCACACGTTCTGGGCTTCGGTGAAGAACCGCAGCGCCTCCAGGCCGCCTTCGCGCCCCACGCCGGAGTTTTTCATGCCCCCGAACGGCGTGCGCAGGTCGCGCAAAAGCCAGGTGTTGATCCAGACCACGCCGGCGTGCAGCTGGTGGGCCACGCGGTGGGCCCGGTCCAGGTCGCGGGTCCAGATGGTGGCCGACAGGCCGTAGTCGGTGCCGTTGGCCCAGTCCAGCGCTTCGGCTTCGGTATCGAAGGGCGTGAGGGTGACGACGGGGCCGAAGATTTCCTCGCGGTTGGTGCGGCAGTCGGGGGCCAGGCCTTCAAACACGGTGGGCTGCAGAAAAAAGCCGCCGACGCAGCGCCCGGCCAGCTGCACGCGCTGCCCGCCGGCCAGCAGGGTGCCGCCTTCCTGCCGGGCCAGCTCGATATAGGACTGCACCTTCAGCAAATGGGCTTCACTGACCAGCGCGCCCTGCTTGCTGCCGGCCTCCTGCGGGTCGCCGACGGTGAGGCCGGCCACGCGCGCCAGAAAGGCGGCCTTGAACTGCTCGTAGATGGGCCGCTCAATAAAGATGCGGGAGCCGCACAAGCAGATCTGGCCCTGGTTGCTGAAGCTCGACTGGATGCTGGTGCTCACGGCCGCGGCCAGGTCGCAGTCGGCGAAGATGAGGTTGGGGTTTTTGCCGCCCAGCTCCAACGACAGCTTCTTGAACATAGGCGCGGCGGTGCGGGCAATATGCTCGCCGGTTTTGGTGCCCCCGGTAAAGCTGATGGCCTTCACCAGTGGGTGCTCCACAAGGGCCTGCCCGGCACCGGGCCCGGTGCCGTGCACGATGTTGAGCACCCCAGGCGGCAGTCCCGCCTGCTGGCATAGCTCGCCCAGCAGGTAAGCCGTGGCGGGCGTAACTTCCGAGGGCTTGGCCACCACGCAGTTGCCGGCCGCCAGGGCCGGGGCAATCTTCCAGGTAAACAGGTACAGCGGCAGGTTCCAGGGCGAGATGCAGCCGACGATGCCCAGCGGGTGGCGCACGGTGTAGTTGAGCGCCACGCCTTCCTGAAAGTGGGTTTCGGAAGCAAAATGGCTGACGCCGGTGCCGAAAAACGCGAAGTTGCTGGCCGCCCGCGGAATATCCACCACCCGGGCCAGGGCTACGGGCTTGCCGTTGTCGCGGCTTTCGGCCTGGGCCAGCTGCTCCAGGTTCTGCTCGATAAGGTCGGCAATGCGAACCAGCAGCAGCCCGCGCTTTTCAGCCGGCAAAGCGCGCCAGCCCGGCAACGCCGCCTGCGCCGCCTCCACGGCCCGGGCGACGTCGGCAGCGTCGGAGTCGGGAATCTGGCCGTAGACCAGGCCGGTGGCCGGCTCGACGTTGTCGAGGTAGCGGCCGGCGGCGGGCGGCACAAACTCGCCGTTGATGAAGTTCTGAATCTGGAGCATGGGGAGGGTGGGTGAGGCCGTCTGCAAATCTAGCCATAGTAAACCACTACTTTTGCGGCCCTAGCTCCGCCGTATCCGCGCCCGATGAATCCGAGTACCCTTGCCGGCCAGCACGTGCCCCGGTGGTTTTGGCCCCTGCTGCTGGGGCTGAACCTGCTGCTGCACGCGCCCTTCTTCAACCAGCCGCCCAACAGCGCCCACGTCTGGCGGCAGACCAACACGATGGCCGTGGCCCGCAACCTTTACGAGGAGGACATGAACCCGCTGCGCCCCCGCGTGGACCGGCGCAACGAGTCCGATGGGGTGACGGGCATGCAGTTTCCCAGCTACGAGTGGCTAGTGGCCGTGGGCTACCAGGCGCTGGGCTTCCACGAAGCTATTCCGCGGGTGGTTTCCTGGCTGATTTTCGCCGCCGGCCTCGTCGCCTTTCACGCTTTGCTGCGCCGAATCACGGGTTCTTCCTGGCTGGCGGCCGTGGGGACCTGGGGGCTGGGCTGGAGCCCCGAGCTGTTCTACCATTCCATCAACGCCCTACCCGACATTCTGGCGCTGACGGCCTCCCTGGCGGGCTTTTACTTCTTTCTGACCTGGTACCAGCGCGGCCGGCGGGGGCTCTGCTTTTGGCTGGCGCTGGCCTGCGTGACCCTGGCCGGCATGACCAAGCTGCAGTACCTGGTTATCGGCTTTCCCATTGCCGTGCTGGTGCTGCGCGACGCCATGCAGCGCCGCCTGCGCTGGCGCGACGCGCTGGCGCTGGCCGGGTTTGCCGTCGTCACGGTGGGCGCCACGCTGGCCTGGTACCGCTACGCCCTGGCCCTGATTGAAACGTCCGGCCTGGCGGATTTCGGACTGGAAGTGCGGCCGGCGGCTAACCTGGCGGTGGCGTTGAAAACGCTGCAGCACAACCTGGTATCCGACCTGCCCGAGCTGCTGCTCAACTTCGCCAATTTCATTTTGCTGCTGCTGGGCCTGGTGGTGCTGGTGCGGCAGCGGCTGTACCGGCACCCGTGGTTTGGGCCCGTGCTGGCGTGGGCGCTGGCGCTGCTGGCCTACCACATCATCGAGCTGCGGCAGATGACGGTGCACCAGTACTACATGCTGCCTTACCTGCCCGTGCTGCTGCTGCCGGTGGTGGCCGGGGCGCGGTGGCTGAGCCGGCAGCCCCGCTGGCACTGGGCGCTGGCGCTGCTGCTGCTGGCCCAGCCCGTGCTGGCTTTCGTGCGCATTGCCCCGGCCCGCTGGATGCGCGGGGCCCGCGAAGTGCCCGTCGAGCTGTTCGAGGCCACCACCCGCGCCCGGCTCCGGCAGGCCGTGCCCGACTCCGCGCTCTGCGTGGTGGGCCCCGACAACTCGGGCTGCAAGTTCTTTTACTTTCTGCACAAGAAGGGCTTCGGCTACGACGAAAGTGCCCAGCTGTTTCGCCCCCTGCCCGGCGGGCAGCCCTACCTGGCCAACTGCATTCAGCGCGGGGCCCGCTACCTTTATACCAACGACAGCACCCTCACCGCCGACCCGCGCCTGCGTCCCTACCTAGCGGGCCGGGTCCGTAAGGTGGGCGCGTTTGAGGTGCTGGCGCTGCGGAATCCGGCGTCGGCGGCCCCGTGAGGTGCCCTGTTCTTTCCGTCTGCTTTGCTGCTTACCTGCTGATTCTATGAAGCTCAAATTCTGGGGGCCGGTGCTGCTGGCTACGCTGCTCTACGTCGTCGTGTTCTTTGCCTGGACCTGGCCGCTGGGCGGGCATCTGGCCAGCGCCTTTCCCGCCGTGCCCCACCGCGACGCCTACATCTTTCTCTGGAACGTGTGGCACTTCCGCGAGGCCGTAGTCAGCGGCACCAACCCGTTCTTTACCGACTGGCTGCTCTACCCCACGGGTGCGTCGCTGGTGATGCACGCCTACACGCCCCTGATCGGCCTCGTCAACCTGCTGGTGGGCAACGAGATGCTGGCCGTGAACCTGACCATGCTGGGGAGCTACGCGCTGTCGGGCACCGGGGCTTATCTGCTGTGCCGCCGCTGGGTGCGCAGCCCGGTGCTGAGCTGGCTGGCCGGATTGATTTTCGCGTTTTCGCCCTACAAGCTCCAGCGCCTGCCCGAGCACTACAACCTGGTGCTCACCGCCGCGGTGCCATTTTACGTGCTGGCGTTTCTGGCCGCTTTCCAGTGGGAGGCCGGCCGGTTCCTGCCCGTTATCCGCAGCCGCAAGGCCGTGGCCTGGTGCTTCGGGCTGGGCTTCGTTACCCTGCTCAGCGACTATTACGTGCTGTTCGGGCTGCTGTACTTTTCGCTGGCCTACGCGCTGTGGTACTGGCTGCGGCTGGGGCAGATCAGCTGGCGCCGGCCCCGGCCCTGGCTGGTGCTTATCGTTATCCTCATCCTGAGCCACATTGCCATTCGCCTGCTGCGCCTGTCCAAGCTGTCCGACAATGGCGGGTTCTGGTGGGGCGGCGACGTCATCGGCTACCTGGCCCCGCCCCAAACCAGCCGCTGGCTCGACTTCGCCTGGGCGCGCAGCCTCTACGTCAACCCCAAGATTTACAACATGCCCGACACGCTCGAAAACGTGATGTTTCTGGGCTACGCCATTCCGCTGCTGGGCTTGGGGCTGGCCTTGTGGCCCCGGCGGGCTGCTTCCGTGCGCCGCCTTGATGCCGACGGCCGGCCCCTGGCCTGGGTGCTGCTGTTTTTCGTGATGCTGACCATGCCGGCCCTGCAGATTTTCGGCAAGCAGCGCCTGAACCTGCCTACCGGCATCCTGCACTTCATTCCCTTCTTCAACAACATCCGCTGCCCCACCCGCTGGGTGATGATGGTGAGCCTGCTGCTGCCGGTGGTAACGTTTTCGGCCCTCGAAGCCTGGTGGCAGCCCCGCCTGCGGCCAGGACTGCAGTGGGCGCTGAGCTTGTTTCTGCTGGGCTGCGTGGCGGTAGAGTACTGGCCCAAGCCTCTGCCGGTGACCTACAATGCCGGGCTGCCGCCGGTGTACCGCGAAGCCGCCAGGCTGCCCGGTAAGGTCTTGTTCCCGATTCCGGTAGGTTTGCTCGACGGGCGCCGCCTGCTGGGCGTGATGGAGCCCGAAAACTTCTTCTACCAGACCCGCCACCGCAAAAAGCTGCCCACGGCCTACTTCTCCCGCATCGACGAGGCCCGGTTTGCCGACTTCGACCAAGACCCGGTGATGCACACGCTGCTGGCTCTGCAGAAAGCCCCCGCCGATACGGTGTTTGCCGCGCCGCGGCCCGCGCAGGCCGCCGCCTTCCGCCGTCACTTCCGCCCCGATCTGCTGGTCATCAACCCGGCGTGGCGCAACAGCCCCGCCCACCGCTACCTGCGCCAGGTGTTCCCCGACTTTGCGGAGCGCACCTTCCCCGACGGCTACGTGCTGCTGGCCCCGGCCCCAACGCCGCGGCCCACCCCGTAAGCTTGGGGTGGGCCGCGGGGGCTAGAATAAGCCGGGAGCTTAGCGCAGCAGCTGGTTTTGCTCGGTCAGCGCCGGCGCCGGCTGGGCTACCGGAATGTTGGTGTCGGAGATGATGTAGAGGGGGCGCTGGCGCACGTTGGCGCTGAGGCGGGCAATGTACTCGCCGATGACGCCGACGGCAATGAGCTGCACGCCGCCCAAAAACAGGATGCTGACCATCAGCGAAGCCCAGCCGGGCTCGTAGTGGTGGGTTACGAAGCGGGCATACAGCGTGTACACCATCACCAGAAAAGCCAGCCCCGACACGATAAAGCCGCTGATGGTGGCCGCTTTCAGGGGCGCGTCGCTGAAGCCGGTGATGCCGTCCAGCGCCAGATTGATCATTTTGCGGTAGGTGTAGCCGGTTTCACCCCCGGCCCGCTCGGCGCGGTCGTACTCCAGGTAGGTCTGCCGGTAGCCGATCCACGAAATCTGGCCGCGGATAAACTTGTTCTGCTCCGGCATCTGCTTGAGGGCATCCACCACCTTGCGCGAAATCACCCGGAAGTCGCCGGTGTCCACCGGAATTGAGATGTTGGTGATGCTGGCCAGGATCCGGTAAAATAGCTTGGCCGTCAGCTTTTTGGCGGCACTTTCGCCCTGGCGCGAGCGGCGCTTGGCGTACACCACCTCGTAGCCTTCGTGCAGCTTGTCATAGAGCCTGGGAATCAGCTCCGGCGGGTCCTGCAAATCGGCGTCGATGATGCAGGCCGCCTCGCCCAGCGACAAATCCAGGCCGGCCGTGACGGCAATCTGGTGGCCGAAGTTGCGGCTGAAGTCGATGTAGCGCACCCGCGGGTCGCGGCTGGCCAGGGTATGGATCAGGGTCAGCGACTGGTCGCGGGAGCCATCGTTGATAAAGATGAACTCGTAGCGCACGTTCATCGGGTCGAGCACGCCGCGGAGCCGCTCGTACAGCGCCGGAATGTTTTCCTCCTCGTTATAAATCGGGATGATAACGGAAAGATCGACGGAGTGGGAAGGCAGAGACATCGGGGCAGAATTCCTTAAGCAGACTTTTGGGCCAGCGCGAAAGTGCTGATGCCCACGGGAAGATTCACATGGCGCAGCAGCCGGTTTTCAAACCGCAGCAGCGCCAGCAGCGCGCCGTTCATAGAGCCGGGCAGCGTCTGCAGGTCGCCGGAGGGCAGGTTTTTGGGCGTGGCGCGAAACCGCTGCAAGAGACGTACGGCGGCAGCCGGTAAAAACAGCGTCGAGTTCCAGTACGACAGGCGCTTGACCTTCAGGCCCGCCCGGGTCAGGGCCGTGCGCAGCTCCTCGCCGGAGTAGCGGCGGAAGTGGTGGTTGACCACGTCGTGCTCACTCCAGAGCAGGTTGAAGGCCGGCACGAACACCAGCAGCTGCCCACCGGGGCGCAGCACCCGCAGCCACTCGCGCAGAGCCTGCTGCTCATCCTCGATGTGCTCGAGCACGTCGGAGGCTACCACTACGTCGAAGGAGGCATCGGTAAAGTCCAGGCGGGCGCCGTCCATTAGCTGCACGTTGGGAATCTGCCGCTGCTGGGCCAGGGCAATGGCCGACTCGCTCAGGTCGATACCGGTCAGGTTGGAGTAGCCTTCGTTGCGGAGGCGCTGCTGCAGCGGGCCGCCGGAGCAGCCTACCTCCAGAATGGCGGCCTCTTTGGATAAGTGCAGATCCTGAATCAGGGAGAATACAACATCGCGGCGGGACTGAAACCACCAATGCTGCTCCTCTAGTTCATGATACTTGGTTTCGTAAGCTAGGTCCATACAGTAAAGGTATTTAATTGCGGCCAATGGGGGGCGCGGCCCAGGAGCGGGAGTGGAAGAAACGTGGCGACGGGCCGCAGGCCGGCCTGTTGATCCAGCGGACAGCCGCTCAGTACGAGCTTTTGCGGTGGTCATACCAATGGTGCTTCCGGGGAGCAGCGCTGAGAGCAAGACTATTCTGCTCTTTAGTATATTCTTGACCGGCCGATAATTAAGACAGGTCATGCAGCCCGACTACCGCTTACCCTGAATGGAGTAGGCTGCTGTACCATCCTGCTCGTAAAGCAGGACCGTTTGGTAAGTTGCCAGCAACTCATTCTTCGTCGCTTGGTTGTACACAATGACCTCTTCGCCGGGCTTGAACTTTTGCAGATCATTGGGCAGCGTAAGCGAAAGAAGAATGCCCTGATGGGCATAGGCCCGCGTGTAAAACGAATGCAACGGACGATACCCCCCCGGATAGACCAGCGCAATGGTCCGGAAATCAGGGTGCTCACGCAGATAATGGCGCAGAAACGAAGGGGTAGAAGTGTCTTCCGACCAGGATTCTTTGCCACTGCGCTGATCAATGATGCTCTGGATAATGTTCTGGTAAGGAACCAGAATAAGCAGCAGCAGTGCAGCCAGGCCGAACAGCGGCTGCCAGCGCCGGGTGGCCGTGGGCAGCCACTGTTGAGCACGATGATATACTGCATTCAGGGCCATGCCCATCAGCCAGGCAAGAAGTGGATAAACCGGCCCCGGATACCATTCCAGTTTAGTCTGGGCCGTACTGATAATGGTAAGCCAGCACACTATAAAGAAGAAAAGCAACACCGACAGACGGCGTGCGGCGGATGGCCGCTCCAGGGCAAGAATGATACTAGCCGGCAGCAGGCAGTATTTCCAGGGACCCAGCAGATGGTGCTGCATGTTGTTCAGGTAATAGGTCCAGGGACCCTGATGTTCATCCAGCGTACCGGCAAAACGACCTCCCAACTCATTGATTACCACCGCGTGCCAATATCCTGGGGCCGCTGCTTCGCGGGTCAGGTAATACAGGGCCGGCATGACCAGAGCTCCCAACAGTACTGCCCAAACGCGAGGCTGGCGCAGGAGCTGCCAGAGCCGACCTTGCAGAATGGCGTAGAGTAGTAGGGCGGGACTACCGAGCAGGGCTGCGACGCCCTTGGTCATAATGGCGGCGGTAATGCTAAGGCCCCACAGCAGCAGGTACTGGGGCCGATTCGTTTCCAGGAATTGAAAAAAGCTGACCAGCCCCAAAATAAGCCACCATATCAGCATGGAGTCATAGTCGCCGGTACGGGCCATGTGCGTGGATACGTAGCCTGGGATGGTGACCAGAATAAAGCCGGCAGCCAGTCCCGTACCCCAGCTGCCGAGCCCCCGGGCACTAAAGCCAATAAGTAACAAGACGGAAGCGACGGCGGCAGCCGCCGAGGGGATACGTATCGCCAGTTCTGACGGGCCGCCCAACAGATGCATCATCCCTACCTGCAGCCAGATCAGCAGCGGCGGTTTGGTGTTCCACAGATCGGGCTTGCCCTCGAAGGTGGTCACCAGCAGCTCGCCGGAGTCGTACATCTCAAGGGCGTTGTTGGCCAGCCGCGACTCGTCCCAAAGCTGGATGGGAATTCGGTGTAAATCGAACAGCAAGGGAAACAAGATAATGCCAAGAAGCCCCAACAGACCTAAGATTGAGAGTAGGCGGGTAGAGTTGGATTGTAAATGGCCAGAAGGCATAAAGGGTAGGTTAGCGAAAGGTATAAGGCCGAGTCGGAAACGAAAGGGGGTTATCCTAAAGCAGATTTGTAGGAAGCGGAGCAAAGATAGATAACTCGGCGCTGGCTCAGAATCCTAAATATAAAGACGGAGCAAGCGTAGAATGGACAACCGGCTGAACAAGGTGAAACGGCCAAATAGGGCAGTATTGAAAATAGTTCTAATTTTGGCCTTACTAACTCTCTCCTTGTAAAAAACATGAAAAAACTGCTTTACGCGGTATTCGCGCTTAGTCTGGTGGCCTGCGGCGAAAAGAGCCAAGATGTGCCGGCTAATCAATTGGTTAGAAACGACTTTGATGCGCTAGACGGGTGGATGGGCAACAACCCCGTCCCTTCCCTGACCCGCGAGCAGGCGCACTCCGGACGATATTCCATCAAGGTGGGCCCGGAAAGCGAATACAGCATTGGATTCAACTCGCTGCTGGGCCGCCTCAGCCCAACCCGCATTAAAAAAATAAAAATCAGTGGTTGGGCTTATTCGCCTGCGCTTCCGGCCAATGGTATAGTAGTTACGGAGCTGAAAGACCTCACTACGGGCAAACAACTGCTTTGGCAAGGGCTGGAGCTGTCGAAAGAAGTGAAGGAGAAAGGCAAATGGATAGAGATAGAAAAAGTTATTGAACTGCCGGCTGATGCGGCTTCTGCCACCAATCTGAGTGTATATCTGTGGCGCGGCAGTGGCCAGCAGACTGTGTACCTCGATGACCTGACCATCACCAGCGAAGAGTAGTCGGTTAAATGGAAAAGCGGGAGTGGCAGGCTTGGGTACCCAGGCCTGCCACTCCCGCTTTTCCATTTGCCCTTGATGTGGATGCCGGTAATCGGTACTGGTACCAAAGCGCCCCGTACCGACGACTGGGTTTTCGCCATCATCGTGCTCAAGCTATACTTGGCTACGTTCTACGTCTTCCTGCAAGTTCCCTATGCCTACCTGGCATCGGTAAGCATTTTCGCCTCGCTGTTTCTGGTGTTGCTGGTAATGGCTCCGGCAACATGCGAGCAGGAGTTGGTTGCGGCTCAGTAAGCCCGGCGGCTCTACCCCAGCAGGCCGTACTTCAGAATGCAGTAAATGGCGTGGAACCCGTCGCGCCAGCCGATTTTCTTGCCCTCGGCGTACGTGCGCCCATAGTAGCTGATGCCCACTTCGTAGATGCGCACGTCGGGCACCTTGCTCACTTTGGCCGTCACCTCGGGCTCAAAGCCGAAGCGCTTTTCCTGGAGCGTCAGGCCCTGAATGATGTCGCGGCGGAACAGCTTGTAGCAGGTTTCCATATCCGTCAGGTTCAGGTCAGTGAACATGTTCGACAGGAAGGTGAGCAGGGTGTTGCCGATGCTGTGCCAGAAAAACAGGATGCGGTGGGGGTTGCCACCCATGAACCGGGAGCCGTACACCACGTCGGCAAAGCCCTTGAGGACCGGTTTGAACAGGATATTATACTCTTCCGGATCATACTCCAGGTCGGCGTCCTGAATGATGACGTAGTCGCCGGTGGCCTCCCGGATTCCGGTATGCAGGGCCGCACCCTTGCCCTGGTTGACGGTATGATGTAATACCCGCAGCCCCATTTCGGGGTAGCGGGCGGCATAGGTGCTGAGGGCTTCGGCCGAGTTATCGGTGGAGCAGTCGTCGACCACGATAACCTCTTTCTGAATATCATTCACCAGCTGTAGCTTCCGCAGCAGGTCCAGAAGCTGATGGATGGTACGGGCCTCGTTATAGACCGGAACGACAATGGAAATGGTATCGAACTTAACCAAAGCGTAGCAGCAGTTAGAAAGGGTAAGGTAAACGTAGGCTGATTGCCGCCACGGAAAGCGGACTGGGCACCGCTACAGTGTGCCGGTCCGCCCGCCATCCACGGGCACGTTGGTGCCGTTGATGTAGCCCGCGGCCGGGGAGGCCAGAAAGGCCACGGCCTGGGCCACTTCCTCGGGCTGCCCGAAGCGGCCGGCCGGAATCAGCTTCAGCATGCCGGCCTCAATCTGCTCGGCACTCTGCCCGGTCTGCGCTACTTTGGCGTCAATCAGCGAGGAGTGGCGCTGGGTGAGCGTGGCGCCGGGCAGCACGTTGTTGACGGTGATGCCGCTGCCGCCCAGCTCATTGGCCAGCGTCTTGGCCCAGTTGGCCACCGCCGCCCGAATCGTGTTGGACACGCCTAAGTTGGCCAGCGGCTGCTTAACCGAGGTGCTGATAACGTTGATGATGCGGCCGTAGCCCCGGGCCTGCATGGCCGGCGCCACGGCCTGCACCAGCAGGTGGTTGCAAATGACATGCTGCTCAAACGCCGCCCGGAACGCGTCCACGGCAGCCGTCAGAAGGGGGCCGCCGGCCGGCCCGCCGGTGTTGTTGATCAGGATATGGAAGCCCTCGGCATGCGCGGTCAGGTAGGTTTGCAGACGCTCGGCCAGCGTGGCCGGGGCGCTGAAGTCGGCCACAATGAAATCGTGCTGCTGGCCCTGGGGCACGGGCAGCGCGGCAGCTACTGCCCGCAGGCGGGCTTCATCGCGGGCCAGCAGCGTGACGGTGGCGCCGAGCCGGGCCAGCTCTTCGGCCACGGCGCGGCCGATGCCCTGGGTACTGCCGCCGACGAGGGCGCGCTGGGAAGTGAGGTCGAGGTGCACAGTAGCAGTTGGGGAGTAAAGCCAGGGGAAGTGTTTGGCCGAAGATAAGCCCGGTTGCGGGGTTTTGCGTAAGTTAGGCATTCCTTTCGGCGGGCTTTGCCCCACCCCGTCCCATTCCAACTGCCCCGTGTTATGTCCGTTTCGCGCCCCTTCAATTTTCAGCACTGGATCGACGAGCACCGCCACCTGCTGAAGCCCCCGGTCGGCAACCAGCAGATATTCAAGGACAACAAGGACTTCATTGTGATGGTCGTCGGCGGCCCCAACGCCCGTAAGGACTACCACTACGACGAGGGCGAAGAGCTGTTCCTGCAGATTGAAGGCGACATTGTGGTCAAGATCATCGAGGACGGGCAGCCGGTAGATATTCCCATTCGGGCCGGCGAAATGTTTCTGCTGCCCGCGGGCGTGCCCCACTCCCCGCGGCGGCCGGCCGGCACCGTGGGCCTGGTGCTGGAGCGCTACCGCGCCGCCGGCGAGCTCGACGGCTTTCAGTGGTACTGCGAAAACTGCGGGCATAAGCTCTACGAGGAGTTTGCCGAGATTACCGACATCGTACAGCAGCTGCCGCCCATCATGAATGCCTTCTGGCAGAATGACAACCTGCGGACCTGCCAAAACTGCGGCACCTACATGGCCGCCCCGGCCCCGGTAGCAGCGCCCTAACTGCTGCCTGTTTACGTCCCGCCCGCGTGCTTTCCATCGACATTCACACTCATATCCTGCCCGAAACCTGGCCTGACCTGCGCGAGCGGTACGGCTACGGCGGCTTCATCCGGCTCGAGCACCACAAGCCCTGTTGTGCCCGCATGCTGCAGGACGACAAGTTTTTCCGGGAAGTGCAGGACAACTGCTGGGACCCCCAGGTGCGGCTGCGCGAGTACGACCAGTTTGGCGTGCAGGTGCAGGTGCTCAGCACGGTGCCCGTCATGTTCAGCTACTGGGCCAAGCCCCACGATGCCCTGGACCTGAGCCGCCTGCTCAACGACCACATTGCCGGCGTGGTGGCCCGCTACCCCACGCGGTTCGTGGGTCTGGGCACCATTCCGCTGCAGGCCCCCGACCTGGCCATCCGGGAGCTGGAGCGCTGCGTGAAAGAGCTGGGTATGGCCGGCGTGCAGATTGGCTCCCACGTCAACGACTGGAACCTGGACGCGCCCGAGCTGTTCGAGGTGTTTGCCGCCGCCCAGGAGCTGGGCGCCTGCGTGTTTGTGCACCCCTGGGACATGATGGCCCAGCAGAAGATGCCCAAGTACTGGCTGCCCTGGCTGGTGGGCATGCCCGCCGAAAGCACCTTGGCGCTGTGCTCCCTGGTATTTGGGGGCGTGCTGGAGCGCCTGCCCAAGCTGCGCGTGGCCGTGGCCCACGGCGGCGGCACCTTCGCCAGCACCATCGGCCGCATCGAGCACGGCTTTCACGTGCGCCCCGACCTGTGCGCCGTCGACAACAACGTGAATCCGCGCGAGTACCTGGGCCGCTTCTGGGTCGATTCGCTGGTGCACGACCCGCTGATGCTCGACTACCTGGTGAAAACCATGGGCGCCGACAAGATTGCGCTGGGCACCGACTACCCGTTTCCGCTGGGCGAGCTGACGCCGGGCGAATTAATCAATGCCATGCCGTATCCGGATGAGATGAAAGCCCGCATGCTGGGGCAGAATGCCCTGGACTGGCTTGGCCTGAGTGCCGCCAGGTTCGCTCCCGGCTAATCCGCTTTATCTTCAATGTCACAATGCTTTACGCTACTTTGTAAATGACTAGTTGCTTTTCTTGGTCATCTGCTTTCCGCTGGTGGCCCATCCTGATCAGCGGGCTGCTGGCGGGCTGCACGCCGTCGGACGACAAGGCCTGCACCATCTTCTCGTCCGACTTCGAACAATTTGAGGGCTGGGTGTCACCGCTGCCCGCCTTTCTGACCCAGGAACAGGCCCACTCCGGACGCCACTCTTACAGCATGTCTCCCGACGAAGAGTTTGGACTTGGCTACACCACCACGCTTAGCCAGTGCCGCTTTGTGCCGCAGAAGCTGCGGCTTAGCGGCTGGGCTTACCTGCCCAACGGCCGGGTCCGGACAGCTATTCTGGTTGTAAGCATCAATTGCCACGGCCGTCGTCCTGATGTGTGGCAGGGCCTAAATCTGGATATTTCGGTGGCGCGCTACCAGGTGTGGGTGCCGCTGTTTAAGTACATCGACCTGCCCGACGACCTGCTGCCGACGGATGAGCTTACGTTTCACGTGTGGCGGAGTGAGAAAGGAGAGCTAGCCTTTCTCGACGACTTGAAGCTTGAGGGCTTGCAATAAATCTGGCCGTTGCGGCCCTAATACTGACTTTCTAGTATTCTCTTCTTGTCTGAATTCTCCGCCTCCGTTCCCGCCGTCGTCACCCGTTACCGCTACCCCTTGGTAACGGTGCTGCACCTGCTGCTGCTGACGGCGTTGGTTTCTGCCCTGTACGCTTTCGGCCTGGTGCAGGTGCTGCCCTCCGAAAGTTCTCTGCGGCAATGGGACGTAAACTGGTATGACCAGATTCGTACCACCGGCTACGCGTATTCGGCCACGGCCACGAGCAACTCCGCATTCTTTCCGCTGCTGCCGTACCTGTGGCGGTTCACCGGACTGGGTCTGGTGGGCATCAGCCTGTTTAACGTGAGCTTGTTTCTGAGTAGCTTCACCTGGCTGGCCTATCAGCTGCGACTGCCGGCGCGCCTTCAGTTGCTGCTGCTGTCTACTCCTTCCCTTATGTTCATGATAGTGCCTTACACCGAGGCGCTGTTTTTCTGCTTTGTGACTTTGCTGCTGCTGGGGCTGCGACGGCGGCAGCTGAGCTGGTGGCTGCTGGGGTTGCTGGGCTGCGGCCTTACCCGTTCGGCCAGCACCATGTTTACCCCCTCACTGCTGTTTATGGTCCTCATTTGGGCCGCCCAGCCCGGGCAGTTGCGCACGGCGCTGACCTGGGGCGTAACGGGGCTGCTGGCCCTGGCCGCGTCGGTGGGAATGGTGGCGACGCTGCAATGGAAGACGATCGGGGAGCCCTGGGGCTTTGTCCTGGCGCAGAAGCACTGGGGGCATAAGCTGACGCTGCCCAAATTTCCGGTGGTAGATCCTTCCGGTATCGACATGCTCTGGCTCGACGGATTAGCGGTGTGGCTGGGAATGGCGGCTATCGGTTGCTGCTGCTGGCTGGCGTGGCACTGGCTGAAAAGCCGGCGGCAGCGCCTGGACACGCCAAGCACCCCGCCCGAAGTTGTTTTTTCCCTGGGCTACTGCGTGTGCGTGGTGCTGTTCATTCTGTTTTTCCAAAGCGGCAGCATCTGGAACATGGGCCGCTACATATTTGCCACGCCTTTTCTGGTAGTACTGGCAGCATCCTTAGCTAGGCAGCCCGCCTGGTCCTGGCGCCGCTACGCGCAGGTGGCTGCCGCTACGATGGTGCTCTGGCAGATATTCGGCATTTACACCCAGGGCTTCGACAACTTTTCGACCTCGCAGGCGCTCTGGTATTTTGGCTTGGCTACGGCTTACCTGCTGACGTATCTGGCGTGGCGGCAGTTACGCTGGCAGCGGGAAATCACGATGATGGTTTACGTCTTCAACCTGATTATGCTGCTGCATTTTCTCGACGGCTGGCTGCAGGGCTACGTGGTGCAGTAAGCTCCCCCACCAGAACCTGCCTGGCCCGGCAAAGAAGACTTTTCCGTGGCTGACGAAGGCCATAGCGCAGTGATGCTGCCTGGAAAGGATTATATTGCCTTTAAAATGGATGTATGACCAACCCGCGTACCAGTCTAAGCAAGGTCTGGCTAGTTTTTTTGTTTGTGTTGGTTGGAACTGGCGGCTGCCAGGTGGCCGAAAAAAAGGAAGTAGCGGTCCTGGAGGATTACGAAAACCACCCCGATAACGTCTGGATCACCAACGAAAAGGTCCACTCGGGTAATTGGGCCTGCAAAATCACGCCTCAGAACGTTTACGGCCCCGGCATCACCCGCAGCTGGGAGCTGCTCGGTCACCCCACCCGCCTGCGGGTAAGCGCCTGGGTGATAATGCCCCACGGCCGGGCCACGGCCGCCCTGGTCGTGGAAGCCAAGCGTGACAACGCCACAATCTACTACCGTCTGCTGCCCATCGAGCAGGTGGTGAAGCGCTACAACCAGTGGGAACAGGTTTACGACACGTTTACCCTGCCCGAAACCATGGCGCCGACCGACGTGGTGAAAGTGTACCTGTGGCAGATTGGGGAGAAGCGCAACACGATTTACATGGATGATTTAATGCTCGAAACGCTGTTCTGATAGGTATGGAAAACGTTTCCTCCCCACTTCCAGGAGCTACCCCCTCCTGGCCCGCCGGCCGCTTCGGCGTCCTGATGTCCTTGGCCCGGCACCCCGTCGTGAAGACCCTGGCTCTGCATACGCTGGTGCTGGTGGCGTTGTATTCCGCCTTCTACGCCTTTGGCGTCATCAGCTACGCTCCGGGCAACGACAACCTGATGCGCTGGGACGCCGGTATCTTCAACCGGCTGGCTCTCAACGGCTACGGCAAGGTTGACTCCTACGTCAACGCTTACTTCCCGCTGTTTGCCTATGTCTGGCGGTTCACCGGCTTCAGCCCGGTGCAGATAACCATCTTCAACGTGCTGTGCACGTACGCCGGGGCTGCTAGCCTGGCCCACCACTTCCGGCTGACCGGCCGCCAGCTGCTGCTCATCCTGTCGACCCCGATGATGATGTTCGTGCTGGTGCCGTACGCCGAGGGAATGTTTTTCTTGTTTGGGGCCCTGCTGCTCAGCGGCCTGCACCGCCACAAGCTGCTCCTCACCGTGGTGGGGCTGCTGGGCTGCTGCCTGACCCGCTCGGCGTCCACGCTGTTTGTGCCCGCCTACCTGTTTGCCGAGCTGCTCTGGTGGACGACGGCCGCCGCGACGCCCCGCATGCTGCGCAACGTAGGGCTGGGCCTGCTGGCTATGGGCCTGGCCCTGGGCACGGTGATGCTGATTCAGTACCAGACCCACGGCGACCCGCTGGCTTTCTACAACGTGCACGTGGTGTGGGCCCACTGGCTGCGCCTGCCCGCTCTGCCGCTGGTCAGCACGGCCGGCATCAACGTGCTCTGGCAGGATGCCTTCGGCTTGCTGCTGGCCGTGCTGGCCACGGGGCTGTGCTTTCTGCTGGGCCTGCGGTGGCTGGCTGGCTGGCTGCGCCCGGCGGGCGAGCAGGATGCTCCGCCTTCCAAAGCCGTGGTGTTTTCTTTGGGCTACTGCGTGGGAGCGGGTTTTTTCATCGTCTTTTACCAGGGTGGCGACCTGGTCGGCATCGCCCGCTACATTCTGGCTACGCCCTGCTTTGGGGTGCTGCTGTGGCAGTTCTGGCAGTTGTCGCGTCCGGTGGCGGTACGGCTGCTGGTTGCTGTCGTTATCATCGGCTTGGGTATTGCGCTGGCGCTGGGCATTCCTTTCGGGTTCAACAGCTTCACGCCCGGGCAGGCAGTCTGGTACTTCCTGCTGCTGCTGGGCTACGTGGTGCTGCACGCGCTGAGCGGCAAACGCCTCAATATCTGGTACCCCGAAGCCAGTGCTTTGCTCTACATTCTGAACCTAGTGGTGCTGGTGTATTACCACAGCCTGTTTCTGAACATCGTCTGGCTCAACTAAGCTGACGCGGCCCGATCCGGCCCTGGGTGAGAGGCCGCGTTGCCGGCCGCCGGCATCCGGCTATCTTTGCCCCGATGACTGCCTACCAGCCCACCCCCGACTTCGCCGCCAGCCTCGATGCCCAGGACCCGTTGCGGAGCTTCCGCGACCAGTTTCACCTGCCGCCTGGTCCCGACGGGCAGCCCAGCAGCTATCTGTGCGGCAACTCGCTGGGCCTGCAGCCCAAAACGGCCCGGGCAGCCGTGGAACGGGAATTTGCGGCCTGGGAGGAGCGGGGCGTGGAAGGTCATTTTCACGGCACCTCGCCCTGGATGCACTACCACGAGTTTCTGACCAAGGCCTCCGCCCGGCTGGTCGGGGCCAGGCCCGTGGAAGTGGTGGTGATGAACAACCTGACCACTAACCTGCACCTGCTGCTGATTTCGTTTTACCGGCCCACGCTCACGCGCTACAAGGTGCTGATGGAAGGCGGCGCCTTTCCCTCGGACCAGTACGCGCTGGAAAGTCAGGTGCGCCTGCATGGCCTGGCTCCCGAGGAGGCCATTGTGGAGCTGCTGCCCCGGCCCGGCGAGTATACCCTGCGCACGGCGGATATTGAAGCCAGAATCGCGGAGCTGGGCGACTCGCTGGCCACGGTCATCATTGGCGGCGTCAACTACTACACCGGGCAGGCTTTCGATATGGCGGCCATCACCAAAGCCGGCCATGCCGTGGGCGCCCTCGTGGGCTTCGATCTGGCCCACGCCGCCGGCAACCTGGCGCTGCACCTGCACGACTGGGACGTGGACTTTGCCTGCTGGTGCACCTACAAATACCTCAACTCCGGTCCCGGCGGCACCTCGGGCATCTACGTGCACGAGCGGTTTGCCAACCGCCCCGACCTGCCCCGGCTGGCCGGCTGGTGGGGCCACGACCCCGCCGACCGGTTTCAGATGAAGAAAGGCTTTCGCCCCATGGCCGGCGCCGCGGGCTGGCAGCTTTCCAACGCCCAGATTTTCCCGATGGCCATTCACCGCGCGGCTCTGGCGGTAGTGGAAGAGGCCGGTGGCATGGCCGCCCTGCGCCGCAAAAGCGAGCAGCTTACTGCCTACCTGGAGTTTCTGCTGCGCCGTCTGCAGCTGCCTGCTACCACTCTGGAAATCATCACGCCCGCAGACCCCGCCGCCCGCGGCGCCCAGCTGTCGGTGCTGGTGCACCGCAATGGCCGCGCCCTGTTCGACTACCTGGCCGGCCAGGGCATCATTGCCGACTGGCGCGAGCCCAACGTCATCCGGCTGGCGCCGGTGCCGCTGTATAACTCCTTCCGAGACGTGCAGCGGGCCGGGGCAGCCATTGAAAAATGGGCGGCGCAGGCCGAATAATTATACCTTTTTAATTGTTGGTAGTACGTAGAAGCCAAAGACGCTTTTGCGTTGTTTCATTTATCGTCTCTGAACCATGGCTGAAGAATACGCGGACAAAATGGCCCGCAAAACCGACGCCGAGCTCCACCAATACGTCACCGGCCGCGCCCAGTACCGCGACGACGCCGTGCTGGCTGCCCTCGACGAGCTGACCCGCCGCGGCCAGCCCCACCCCGCCGAGGCCCAGGTCCGTCCCGAGCTGGAAGCCGTCGTGCTGGCCCAGGCGGCCCGCGAAACGGAGGTGCGCCGCCTGGCCGAGCGGGAGCAGGAAGTGGAGCTCGTGCCCAGCGGCCCGGCGCTGTACTCGCCCGTTACCATTGCCATGTTCTCGATGTTCTTCTCGTTTCTGGCGGGCGGCATCTTGCTGATCATTAATATGTTTCGGTTGAAGCAGGCCCGCAAAGGACTGTACGTTATCCTGTTCATGCTGGGCTTGCTGGGCGCGTTAGTATACAGCATGCACTGGTTCATGGGCGCCAACGTTGGCCCCATTCGCACCCAGCTGGCGGGCATCGCTATCAACGTGGTGGCGGTGCTGATGTACCTGCAGTTTTTCTGGCCCCGCTACGTGGGCGCCCGACCCTACGTCAACCGGCCGTGGTTTTCGGCGCTGCTGGTCTGCATGGCGCTTTTTGGCATCTACATGTGGGGCCTTTCCCACGTGGCCGGATTGCCCAAGTAGCGCCGCTCCGCTGAGTCGGATGAAGCCGTAGCCGCCCCCTGCCTATGCCCCTCACGCTGCTGCCCCTGCCCCAGGCCGAAGTGCTGCTGGACCCCGCGTTTCTGCCGCCCGCCGCCGCCGCGGCGCTGCTGGCGGAGCTGACGGCCACCATTCCCTGGCGGCAGGAACCCATCCGGCTGTTTGGCAAGGAGGTGCTGCAGCCCCGGCTCACGGCCTGGCATGGCGACCCGGACGCCCGCTACGCCTATTCCGGCCTCGCCCTCACGCCCCAGCCCTGGACGCCGGCTCTGCTGCACCTGCGCGCGCAGGTGCAGGCCGCTACTGGCAGCCGGTTCAACAGCGTGCTGCTCAATCTTTACCGCTCCGGTCAGGACAGCATGGGCTGGCACGCCGACAACGAGCCCGAGCTGGGGCCGGCCCCCGTCATTGCCTCCGTCAGCCTGGGGGCGCCGCGCCGGTTTCGGCTCAGGCCCCGCCACCCGCCGCCGGTGCCGCCCGCCGCGGTAACGCTGGAGCTGGCCTCGGGCAGTCTGCTGGTGATGCGCGGCCCCACCCAGCAGCACTGGCTGCACGCGGTGCCCAAGACGGCCGTGCCCACCGGCCCCCGCCTCAATCTGACCTTTCGCCTCGTGTCCGGCCGCGGGCAGTGAAATGCAAAAAGGCCCGGTGCAGACTGCACCGGGCCTTTTTTGGATGAGAGGGAAGCCTACTTCAATTCGAACAGCAAGCCGATGTAGCCCAGGCGGCCGATGCCCGCGCTGCCGTAGGTTTGCACGTTGCCGGCGTCGAACAGGTTCGAAACCCCGGCCTGCAGCGTGGTGTGAAGAGCAGTGAGGTTGTAGCCTGCCTGCGCATCCACGGTGTGGTAGGAGGCCACGCGGCCGGTAGCAAACGTCGACTCGTAGAGGAACGAGTCGGTCCAGCGGTAGTTGACCGTGTAGCCCAGCTTACGGCTGAGGGCCAGACCCGTCAGGCCGAAGTTGTACTTATGGCGGGGCGTGTTGAAAAACGTCTGGAAGTTGGCGGGCAGGTCCTTGGAGTCCAGGTCGTTGAAGCTGTAGTTGGCCGACAGGATAAGCGGAGTGCCCACCGTGTAGCTCAGCCCCACCGAGGCGCCCTGGGTTTTCACCTTCTGCGCCACGTTGGCCGAAATCTGAATCACGCGGGCCGGGTTAGTGGCCGACGGAACCGGCGAAGCGGGTCGCGTGCCGTCGATGTTGCCGATAAAGGTCTGGGTGCCGATGAAGTCGTCGTAGGTGCTGCGGAAATAGTCCACGTCCACCGAAACCTTGCTGGCAATCTGGGCGCGGTAGCCCACTTCGAAGGTATTTACCTGCTCCAGGCGCAGGTTGTCGGCCCGAAACTGCATGCCGGTCAGGGTGTAGCCATCAAAGCCGTTGCCGATGTTGCCCAGCAGAATGGCCCGGCCCACGTCGAGGCGGATGTACTGGTCGGTCTGGGTAGGGGCGCGGAAGGCCCGGTTGAAGCTGGCCCGGAAGTTCTGCTGGTTGTCGCTGCCGGCCGAATACACCACCGAGGCGCGGGGCGAGAAGGCGGGCTCGAAGTTCTTGAACTCATCTACCCGGCCCGCTACCGACAGCTTCAGGCGCTCGGCCAGCAGGGCTTTGGTGACCTGGGCGTAGCCGCCAAACTCGTGGTTCTGCAGCCGGTCCCCGTCCTTGGTATCCGAGAACAGCGAGCCATCGGAGCCCAGCTGGTACTGGCGGTAGGCGCCGCCCACAATCAGGTCGATGAAGCTGAGCTTAAAGTTGTACTGGGCGCTGCCATCGTTCAGGATGGAGCGCAGAATCACGCGGGCCCCCTGCCCGGGCGTGCCGTCGTGGATGATCCGGTTGCGGGCGTCGTTGAAGGGCTGGGTGCCGGGCTGCAGCTGCGGGGCCGTGGCCAGGGCTTTGGTGCGGGCCGCGGCGGCGGCAGCCTCTACGTTGCCGCCCGAGCCGTAGTACTGCTGCCCGAAGGTAGTGGCGTACTCCCGGAAATACCGCTCTCCGTACGTGTACGTCTTGCCGGTCCGCGGATTAATCGTTTCGCCGGGAACCGGGGTCGTTTGCAGAAAACCGCCCAGAAACCCCAGGTTGTAGGAGCCGTCGGTGCTGGGGTCGCGCTTGCCCGAGTAGTCGCGGGTGGTGTAGCCGCGCACAAACCAGTTCGTCCCCTTTACTTCCACCCGGCCCTGATGGCTGCCGCTGTTGTCGAAGCGGTAGCGGCTGGCACTCTGGAAAATGGTCGTCCCGTTCACGTACTTGTAGTCGACCGTCGCCTTCACGTTGTCGGTCAGCAGGTACGACACCGACGGATTGATCTTGTAGATGTGGGCTTTCTGGTCGCCCGCAATCAGCTCTTTCTCCGCGTAGCCCGGCAAAAACGCCGTCTGCGTGGTAGCCGGTACCGTTGGGAAAGCCGGGTTGGCCGGAATGGTGAAGGCAAAGCTGGCGTCGCCGTAGCGGTTCACGGCGTCGTAGCCCAGGTTGGAGCTGGCCGCGTGGTTGTTGGGCTCAATGAGAAGGGACGTCGGGTCCTGGTTGTCGGCAATCCAGTCTTTGGCCGTCAGGGCGCCGCCGGTGAGCTTGATGGCCAGCCGGTCGGTGAGCTTTTTGGCGTAGCGCAGCTGCCCGTCGAGCAGGTCGCGGTTGCCGCCCCGCAGGCGGATGCTGAGGCCTTCACTCACAAAGGGGTCTTTGGAGTTGAACAAGACCACGCCGTTGAAGGCGTTGGCCCCGTACAGCGCCGAAGCCGGTCCGTGCACGATTTCGATGCTTTCCACGTCGAGGTCCGGAATGCCGAGCAGGTTACCAAAGTTGCTGCTCAGGCTGGGCAGCTGGGTATCCATGTAGTCGGCCATCTGAATCACGCGCTCCGCCCGGGAGCTGTTGAAGCCACGGGTGCTGATGCTGGACGTCAGCAGGCTCGAGCTGTTCACGTCCACGGCCTTGAAGCGGGCCAGGCCGGCCAGCAGGTCGGGCGTAGTCAGGCTTTCCACCTGCCGGGTGTTTACCTTCTCAATGGTGACGGGTACCTGCGAAATGTTTTCCGCTACCCGCGAGGCCGAGACGACCACCGTGTTGGTAAGGTTGGTGCTGATCGGCAGCACCACGCGCACATCCTGCTGGGCTTTGGAAATACCGATTTCCCGGGTTTCGAAGCCGATAAACGACACCGAAATAACAACCGGCGGCTCCGTGAAGTCGGCATTCAGGACAAACTTGCCGTCCCGGTCGGTGCTGCTACCGATAAAGGTGCCTTTGATGAAAACGGTGGCGCCCGGCAGCGGGTCGCCGGCTTCGGTTTGCACTACGCCGGTAATGGCAATGGCGCTCTGCGCCCAGACAGCCGGGCTGCTCAGCAGCAGGCTCAGAACGAGCAATAGCAAGCGGTAGCTTTTCTTCATAGAAGCATGCAATAGGGAGGCGGAAGTTTTTTGAACAGCGAAATTCCTGCAAAAATAACGTAGGCATGCGCACTAAACAACCCGGCAACGAATTGATTATCAAAAAAATATAAAATATAAAATAATGGGTAAAATGTTGAACAATATGCGCTGCCTGCTTTCACGTGCCGACATTTCGGTTGCGGCAGCAGCTACGCTGCCCACGCCAGCCGCCGCTTACTAGCGCACATCCGGGGGACCAAACAGGTTGGAGTAGCTATCTTCACCGACCTGGTAGTGCCCGATCTGCAGCCGGTTAGATTGCGTTTTTCGGGGACTGGCCGGCTGCACCGGAGACGGGTAGACTTTGGGGAGCGGCAGGGCGGCGAAGGTAGTGGGCTGATTCAGGGCGGGGGAGAGGCGGGAAAAGCTGGCACCGGGTGAAGAAGGAAAGCGGCGGGGTTCCGGTTTTGGGGCCGGGCAGTTGGTCATGAATTTTTTGCGCTTAGAACAATAAGGACGGTCACTCTTTATTGTGGGGGAACTGGGCAAGCTATTTCATTTAATAATTCAGATATAGACTACGTACTGGCGGGTGAGTTCGGATTTACGCCCAACCCCGGGCTGCTTCTCATCCAGGGTGCGGATTTAGCCGTTCAACCAACCGCGGGGAAAGGCTTACTTTCGCTACCCGTATTTCCTCGTTCTCTCCCGCCCGATTTTTCCGCATGTCTACCACTCCCGCTACCGCCGATTCCGCACCTGAGCCTCTCACTGTTATGGGGGCCGGGCTGGTCGGCTCCCTGCTGTCGTTGTACCTGGCCCAGCGCGGCCACGAGGTAAGCGTGTTCGAGCGCCGCGCCGATTTGCGCAAGCAGGGTCTGGTCGAAGGCCGATCCATCAACCTGGCCCTGTCGGACCGGGGCTGGCGGGCTCTTGAGGGCGTGGGCGTCGGCGAAGAAATCCGGCGCGTGGCCATTCCGATGTACCGCCGGGTGATGCACGACCAGCACGGCAACCTGAGCTATCAGCCCTACGGGCAGGACAACCAGGCCATTTATTCCGTGTCGCGGGCCATCCTGAACCGCACGTTGCTGGACCTGGCCGAGCAGGACCCGCGCATTCAGCTGCGCTTCAATCAGCAGTGCCTGGGCGTCGATTTGCGCGCGCGCACCCTGGATCTGCGCGATGCCCAGACCGGCACGCGGCAAACCCAGTCATTTCGGCGGCTCTTTGGCACCGATGGCGCGTTCTCCGCCGTGCGGGCTGCAATGCAGCGCACCGACCGGTTCGACTATTCCCAGAGCTACCTGGAGTACGGCTACAAAGAACTGAACATCGAGCCGGGTCCGGATGGGGCGTGGCTGCTCGAGAAAAATGCCCTTCACATCTGGCCCCGCGGCCAGTACCTGATGATTGCGCTGCCCAATCTGGACGGCTCGTTTAACTGCACCCTGTTTTTTCCCTACGAGGGCGAGCATTCCTTTGCCGCCCTGCAGACGCCGGCGCAGGTGCAGGCCTTTTTCGAAGCCGTGTTTCCCGATGTGGTGCCCCTGATGCCCGAGCTGCAGGCAGAGTTTTTCCAGAACCCAACCGGCTCCCTGGTTACGGTGCGCTGCTTTCCCTGGGCTTTCGACGACGACGTGCTGCTGCTCGGCGACGCCTCCCACGCCATTGTGCCTTTTTACGGGCAGGGCATGAATGCCGGTTTTGAGGACTGCAGCGTGCTCAATGAGCTGCTGGAGGAACACGGCGCCGACTGGCCCGCCATCTTCGGGGAATTTCAGCGCCAGCGCAAGCCCGATGCCGATGCCATGGCCGAGCTGGCCCTCTATAACTTTGAGGAAATGCGCGACCGGGTCGCCGACCCGCGGTTTTTGCTGCAGAAGAAGATTGAAAGCAAGATATCGGCGCAGTACCCCGGGCAGTGGTTGTCCCTGTATTCCCAGGTTACTTTTTCGCACATACCCTACGCCCAGGCCTGGCAGAACGGGCAGCGGCAGGAGCAGATCATGCGCCGCCTGATGCCCCATATTCAGGCCGAAGCCGACTATGACCGGCCCGAGGTGCAGCAGCAGCTCAAAGCGGAAATAGTCCAGAACCACAGCTGAGCCGGCGCAGCGCGGCGCTAGGTGCTGCTAACCCCGATGCCGATGCCCAGCACCACCCCGGCTCCCAGCGCCAGGCCCGCCCATACCTGGGCCGGGGTGTGGGCCGCCAGCACCAGGCGCGCACTCAGCACGGCGCCAGCCACCACTACGGCGCCCAGCAGCCACCACAGCAGCACCGGGCTGTGCGGCGTGTTCAGGTACAACAGCAGCAGCAGGGTGCCGGCCCCGCCTACGCCCACGCCGTGGGCACTGATTTTCCAGCTCAGCGAAATCAGGAAGGTGAGGAATACGGTCAGCACCATCCCAACCATCATCTGTCCCAGCAGCACATCGAAAATGCTGCGCTGGGTCAGCACGGTGGCCGCCATGCCGAAGCTGAACGCCGCCAGCAGCAGCGGCAGCGGCCGTTGGGCCCGTTCGCGCAGCAGCAGGGAATCAAGCTGGCCAAACCAGTAGAGGACTCCCGTACCGAGGGTGGGCAGCAGAAAAGTGAAGACGAAGACTACTGCCAGGACCACCCATCGGTCAGGTAATGAGGGGCGTACGATAAGCTCCGGCACCTGATAGCACACGATGTAGAACAAGTAAAAAGGCAGCAATAGGGGATGAAAAAATCCGGATAATATATTGCTAATCAGCTTGTTCAATGAAAGGCTGTCCTTGGGTGGGTTGAGTAAAGTAAAGGATAAAGTGGCAGAAGGCGTATATTTCATCACCGATTCAGCCAACCTTTTTGCTGGCTTGGTGTGTTTGACCTGAAATTCCTCACCTAATTCCGACTGCTTAGTGAAAACTTCTTCTCGATTTCGACAGTGGGGTGCCCTGCTGTTGCTGGGTGGCGCTGCCACTGTAGGTAGTGGTGCTTATTTATGGCAAAAGGGAGAACCCACGGCCAAACTGCCCAACACCCTGGAGCGCGCCGAGGAAAAGGACAAAGAGGATCGTCCTGACCGTCCGGATCTGGCGATGGAGCGCGAAGTAGCTCTTACGATGGACTTGGCCACGGGCACCGTGCCGCGCGAGCGGCTGATAGCGGCGCATGCCTACACCCAGCGGCTGCTGAATGAGCGGGGCGCCCGCCTGCCGGTCGGCAGCCTGGGCCAAACGTCCTGGACGGAGCGGGGCCCGAACAACGTAGCCGGACGTATCCGGGCTATGGTAGTCGACCCCACCGATGCTACCGGCAACACGCTGTGGGCGGGTGCCGCCGGCGGGGGCTTGTGGAAAACAACCAATGCCACGGCTACCTCGCCTACCTGGACGACCGTAGATAATTTCTTCGCTACGCTGGCCGTCACGGCTATTTCTTTCGACCCACGCAACCCTAACGTCATGTACTTCGGTACCGGCGAAGGCTTCTTTAATGCGGATGCGGTGCGGGGCCTGGGCGTTTGGAAGTCCACCGACCACGGCGTCACCTGGACGCAGCTCCCCAGCACGGCTACCGGAACTACGTTCAACTACGTTACCAAGCTGCAAGTGCATCCGGTGACGGGCGACGTGTACGTGGGTACCCGTTTGGGCCTGCAGCGTAGCACCAACGGCGGTACCAGCTGGACAAACGTGCTGGGTGCCGGCAACGGCGCCATCGACAGCCGGGTTGCCGACTTTGAAATCGGAGCCGACAATGCCCTCTATACCGCTATCGGCTTGTTTACCCAAGACGGCATTTACCGTTCGACCACCGGCAACGCCGGCGACTGGACCAAGCTCACGGGCCCCGGCCTGCCTGCCACCGGCTACCGCCGCATCGAGCTGGCCTGCGCGCCCAGCGACGCCAACCGCGTCTATGCTATTTACGAGGGCACCAACTCCCAGGTCCTTGGGCTGTACCGCTCCAACGACGGAGGCGCCAACTGGACGTCGATGGGCCTGCCCGGTGGGGTCGCCTCGGCTTTGGCCAGCTCCCAGGCCTGGTATGATCTGGCCGCGGCCGTAGCGCCGACCAATCCGGATCAGCTCTACGTGGCGGGCCTGGACATCTTCCGCACGCTGGCTGCCAATACCGACCCGGTGGTGTGGCAGAAAGTATCGGTCTGGAGCGCGGTTCCGGGCTCACCTAACTTTGTACACGCCGACCACCACGTTATTGCCTTCGCTTCGCAGGACGGTAACCTAGCCTATTTTGGCAACGACGGCGGCGTTTTCGTGTCCTCGAATGCCGTTAGCGCTGGTGTGGCGCCCATCTTCAGCCAGCGCAACAACGGCCTGAACGTGACGCAGTACTATGCAGTAGCCGTACACCCGACCAACGTCAATTACTTCCTGGCCGGGGCGCAGGACAACGGCACGCAGAAGTATACCACGGCCGGCATCAACACCACTACCACCGTAACGGGTGGCGACGGGGCGTTCTGCTTCATCGACGAAGACCAGCCGCAGTACCAGTTCTCGTCTTACATCTATGCGCAGTACCGGCGGTCTATCAACGGCGGCGTTTCATTCAGCAGTTTCAACTTCAGCAGTACGCTGGGCTCGTTCATCAACCCGACTGACTACGACAGCCGCACCAACACCATGTATGCCGGCTACGGCTCGGGGCAGCTGATGCGCTGGCCTGATGCCACCACGGCTTCGGCTGTCAACAGCATTACCCTGACCGCCGGCGCCGGCGTCGTGACCCACGTGGCCGTGTCGCCCAACCGCGACGGGCGGGTGTTCGTGGGAACCAACACCGGCCGGGTTATCCGGATCGAAAACCCCACTGACCCGACGCCGACCATGACGGATATCCGCCTCGGTGCCGGCTCGGTATCCTGCGTGGCGGTAGAGGACGGCAACGACAACCACCTGCTGGTAACGTATTCCAACTACGGCGCGGTAAGCGTGTGGGAAACCACCAACGGCGGCACTACCTGGCGTAGCGTAGAGGGTAACCTGCCCGACATGCCGGTTCGCTGGGCGATGTTCGACCCCGAAAACAACCAGCGCGCTTTGCTGGCTACGGAGATGGGCATCTGGGCTACCGACAACCTCACGGCACCCGTCACCACCTGGTTTCCGGCCAGCCTGGGCATGGCCAACGTGCGGGTAGATATGCTGCGCATGCGCAAATCGGACAAGCAGATTGCCGCCGCTACCCACGGCCGGGGCCTGTTTACCTCCGACGTATTCACGCCTACTGCTGCCAAGTCGGGCATTGCCATCAGCGACAAGCTGCTGGACGGCGTGTATCCGAACCCCTTCGGCCAGGAGCTGAACGTGACGTTCCAGAAGCCAATGGCGGGTGAGGTAACCTTCACGCTCGTGGACATGCAGGGCCGGAAAGTGATGAACACGGTCCGCCGCGTAGCCGGCAAGCAGATTTCGGTGCCCGCCCCAGGTGGACTGGCCGCCGGAGTATACCTGCTCACGGTTCGCGCTGGCAATGAGACTGCCGTTCGTCGGGTTCTGCACCGCTAGACGCAGGCTGCTTAAGCTAAAAAAAGCGCCACGACCTCCGGGTTGTGGCGCTTTTTTCATTTTTTTAATATTTATATTGTTATATATATTGATTGAAAGTATCTTGGGCATTTCCCACCGGGGCATTTTACAGAGCCCCTTTCCGCATGGGGCAGCCGTCCTGGCTGCTTCGCATCTGCCCGCCCATGAAAACTCTTCTACAATCGATCCGCCTCGTGCGTTGGGGAATAGCCCTGTTTCTGCTGGGCAACCTGTCGGGCTGCGGGGGAAACAGCACACCTGGCCACTCCTGGCTGGAGCAGTCGTCCCGGCCGGCGGCCGGCCAAAACCACCGGGAGCGGGGGCAAGCGGAAGGGGCCAAGCACCCCGACCGCCCCGACCTGGCCGAGGCTCAGGAAGTGGCTCTCACCCGCGACCCGGCCACGGGAACCGTGCCCCGCGAGCGGCTGCTCGTAGCCCGGGAACAGGTAGCGCAGATGCTGGCCGACCGGGCCAGCCAGCGGGCTGCCGTCAGTGGCCTGGGCGCGGCCAACTGGACGGAAAAAGGCCCCAGCAACATTGCGGGCCGCGTGCGGGCCCTTCTGCCTGACCCGGCGGACGCTACCGGCAACAAGGTGTGGGCCGGCTCGGTCGGTGGCGGCCTATGGAAATCGGTAAATGCGGCGTCGGCTACGCCCACTTGGTCGAAGATAAATGACCTGTTCAGCAACCTGGCCATCAGCACCATAACCTACGACCCCGCCAACGCTGATATCATGTACTTCGGCACCGGCGAGGGTTTTGGCAATGCCGATGCTATCCGGGGACTGGGCATCTGGAAATCAGCGGACCACGGCGTGACGTGGGCGCAGCTGGCTAGCACCAACAACTCGGATTTTCATTACGTCCAGAAGATCGTCGTAGACAAGAATGGCTGGGTTTACGCGGCCACCCGAACCGGCCTGCGCCGCAGCAAGGACGGGGGCGCCACCTGGGTCGGGGTGCTGTATAACAACAGTGCCGGGTACGGCCGGTTTTCTGACGTGGACGTGCACCCGACCACGGGCGCCGTGTATGCTTCGCTGGGTGTTTTTCAGACCGGCGGCGGCATCCTGTACTCAGCTTCCGGGGATGCCGGCACCTATACCATCCTGAATTCGGCAGCCGGCTCGGGACTGCCCGACATTGCTACCCATCACCGCGTAGAACTGGCTATTGCCCCCAGCGACCCCAGCCGGCTGTACGCCATGTTTTGCTCCACCACCAACACGCTGCTCAACATCTACCGCAGCTCCGACGGCGGCACCACCTGGCAGGTGCTGCCCAAGCCCAATGACGCCGATCCGAATATTTCCGACGCCGATTTCACCCGCTCCCAGGCCTGGTATGATCTGGCTCTGGCCGTTTCGCCCACCGACCCCAACACGGTATTTGTGGGCGGCATCGATATTTTCAAAACCAGCAACGGCGGCGCGGCTACCCCGGCCAGCGTCGTCTGGCAGCAGGTAACCCACTGGTACGGGGGCTTCGGCTTTCAGAACGTCCACGCCGATCAGCACGCTGTTGCCTTTGTACCGGGCTCGGGCACCCACGCCTATTTCGCCAATGACGGCGGCATTGCCAGAACCACTACCGCTACCGCCACTATCCCGGCGGTGACCCCCATCAACACCAGCTTCAACATCACCCAGTTCTACGCCGTGGCCGTGCACCCCACCGATTACGGCTATTTCCTGGCTGGTGCTCAAGACAACGGCACCCAGCAGTTCCGGGCCAGCACCGGCTCCGTGACCCGAGACGTGAATGGTGGCGACGGAGCCTTCTGCGCCATCGACGAAGAAAACCCCGATATTCAGTTTGCTACTTACGTCTTCAGCAATGTGTACCGCTCGACCACCAAAGGCGACGATTTTTTTCCGGGAATAATTGAGGAAAGCGACAATGGCTCCTTCATCAATCCGCTGGAGTACGACAGCCGCAAGAACACGCTCTATTATAATTACAGCACCACGGCTGTTCCGGCCCAACTGCGCCGGGCCCGCAATGCTACCGGTACCCGCGTGCTGACCACCATCGCGCTGCCCGTCGGTTCGGGCGTTGTCACGCACGTTGCCATATCCCCCAACGTGACTAACCGCGTGTACGTGGGCACCAACGCGGGCCGGGTAATCCGGATCGACAGCGCGGCTACAACGCCCACGTTCACTACCCTTTTCAATTACGGCAGTGCCGTGTCCATTTCCGGCATTGCCGTGGAAAAGAGCAGCGCCACCCCGGAGCCCGATCAGCACATTCTGGCCACCATTGCCAACTACGGCGCCGTCAGCGTGCAGCAGACCAGCAACGCGGGCGGTGCCTGGGCGTCGGCTGAAGGCAACCTGCCGGATATGCCCGTGCGCTGGGTGCTGTTTGACCCCACTGCTGGCAAGCGCGCCATGCTGGCCACCGAGCTGGGCGTATGGACCACCGAAGACCTGACGGCGGCTTCCATTGTCTGGGTGCCTTCTAACACCAACCTGGCCAACGTGCGGGTGGACATGCTGCGCCTGCGCAAAGCCGATAAAACGGTGGTGGCGGCCACCCACGGCCGCGGCCTGTTCACCTCCGACATATTTGCCGTTGTGCCGCTGCCCGTGGAGCTGACCAGCTTTACGGGCCGGACCACCGACCAGGGGGTGACCCTGCGCTGGGAAACGGCCAGTGAGCGGAACTCCCGCGCCTTCGAGGTAGAGCGGGCCCCGGACGGCCGCACTTTCCGGCGGCTGGCCAGTGTGGCAGCGGCCGGTACCAGCACTACGCCCCACCGCTACGCCTACACCGATGGCGCGGCCCCGGCCGGCCGCAGCTACTACCGCCTGCGCCAGCTCGACGAAGACGGCACCGCCGCGTATTCGCCCATCATTGCCGTGGCGTGGCCTACCGGGCCTCCGCTTCTGCTGAGCCGCGTATATCCCAATCCCTTCCGCCGTGAACTGACGCTGACGCTGGGTCAGCCCGCCGCCGCCGGAACTACTGTCACCGTCACGGACCCGGCCGGCCGCGTGGCTTATCGGACGGAAGTAGCTGCTGGTGCCCGCCAGATGGCGCTACGGCTGCCAGCGGAACTAGCTCCCGGCCTCTACACACTCACTGTAGCGCAGGGAAAAGCAAGAGACAGCCACCGGCTTGTGAAGAGTGAATGAACAAGGAGATTATTGAACTTAAACAAGTGTGCGGGGGCAAGTGAAATACTATTTGTTATTGTATTTAATTAATGGGTTAAATGATTTAAAGAACGTAAGCAATGTTCAATTAGGGGTATTTAGGTTTGTTTTTGACATAAAAATCTAAAATACAGCCAGGTAAAATAGGATGCAATCAATGGTTGGTATATTTTTGCCAGGACTGACCATTCATTTTTCTGGCGTATGCGTAACTTTTTCTCTTTGTTGAACCGGAGGCAGTGGCTGCTGTCTGCTACCACCGGCTTGTTGATTTTGGTAGCCGTGTGCTATTCGTCCTGGCGCACTGGTGGTAGCATAGCGGCGCTGGCCCAGTGGGAAGAAAACGATGAGGACCGGCCTGACCGGCCGGATCTGGCGCTGCTGCAGGAAATGCGGCGTACGCGCGACCCCGCGACGGGCACCGTACCCAACGAGCGGCTGCTGGTGGCCCAGGAGCGGGCCGATGAGCTGCTGGCCCTGCAGGCCCAGCAGCGGCCTTCGGCCACGGTGCTATCCTCGGCTACCTGGACGGAGAGAGGCCCTTCCAACGTGGCCGGACGCGTGCGCTCCATCCTTATCGACCCGGCCGATGCCTCTGGTAATACCATCTGGACGGGCTCAGTAGCGGGTGGCCTCTGGAAAAGCACCAACGCCACCAACGCCACGCCCACCTGGACGATTGTCAACGGGTTCTTCGCCAACATGGCCATTACGTCGTTGGCCTACGACCCGACGAATACGGATATCATGTACTTCGGGACCGGCGAAGGGTTTTACAACGCGGATGCCATCCGGGGGCTGGGTATCTGGAAATCAACTGACCACGGGGCCACCTGGAACCAGCTGGCCGCTACCAACAACTCCAACTTTTACTACGTGACCCGCATAGCCGTGCAGCCGGGTACCGGCTACGTGTTTGCTACCACCCGCACCGGCGTGTTTCGCAGTAAGGATAAAGGCGTTACCTGGGCCGCCGTGCTGCAAACTACTGACAGCGGCGGCGGGGCACTGCGCATGGCCGACGTGAAAATCAGCAGCAACGGCACCATCTTCGTGGGCGGCGGGGTGTTCCAGACCGGCGGTATCTACCGCTCCACTAACAACGGCGACTCCTTCACCAACCTCAACACCACCGCCGGTACCGGCTTGCCGGCCCAGAGCATTGGCTACCACCGCATCGAGCTGGCCTGCGCCCCGTCGGATGCCAACCGCGTGTATGCCATTTTTACTTCCAGTACGGATGTAGCCCTGGACATCTACATGACCAAGGACGGGGGCGCTACCTGGGCCATCATCAACAAGCCCACTGGCGACTTCACTAATGGCCAGGGCTGGTATTCGCTGGCCATTGGCGTATCTCCCACCGACCCTAGTCTGTTTTACGTGGGCGGCCTGGACCTGTGGCTGACTATCAATGCCGATGCCGTGAAGGGCAATGGCAGTGCCAATAATACCTGGACGCAGACCTCGATCTGGAGCACGGCAGTTACGAATACTAACTACGTGCACGCCGACCACCACGTGGTGGCCTGGATACCGCAAACTACCGGCACGGCCGCCAAAGCGTACTTCGGCAGCGACGGCGGCATTGCCTACTCGGCCAATGCCAACGTAACGGCCCCAACCTATGGTCAGCGCAACAACGGTCTGAACGTGACCCAGTTTTACGCCGTGGCCGTGCATCCCAGCGACGTGAGCTACTTCCTGGCCGGCTCCCAGGACAACGGCACCCAGCGCTATACCTCCGGCAGCGGCCAGGTTACGGCCCAGGCCACCGGCGGCGACGGCGCGTTCTGCTTCATCGACCAGAATGAGCCGCAGTTTCAGTTTACGTCCTACATATATGCCCAGTACCGCCGCTCCAGTACCGGCGGAGCGCCCGGCTCCTACACCAACATCAACCTGAGCGGCACTGCCGGGCAGTTCATCAACCCGACTGACTACGACAGCCGCAGCAACGTGCTCTACGGCGGCTGGACGGTAGACCGCTATTTTCGCATGCCCAATGCCACCACGGCCGCTACGGCTACCAACGTGCTGCTGGCTACCGGCGCGGGCATGGTCAGCCACGTCACCGTGTCGCCCAACAATCAGGACCGGCTTTTCGTGGGCACTGAGCCGGATTTCTCCCTACCGCCGGCCTCGCGCGGCCCCGGCCACCTGTACCGGGTGGATAACGCGGCTGCGGCTACGCCCATCGTGACGCTGCTTTACACCGCCCCGGCCGGCATGTCGATATCGAGCGTGGCGGTGGAAACCGGGAATGACGCGCACCTGCTCGTCACGCTCTCCAACTACAGCGCTACCAACTCCAAGGTGCTCGAAACCAGCGAGGGTACCAACACGGGCACGGCCACCGTAGCCGCCGCCACCTGGACCAGCCGCCAGGGCAACCTACCCGATATGCCCGTGCGCTGGGCCTTGTTTGACCCTACCAGCAACAAGCGCGCGATGCTGGCTACCGAGCTGGGGGTGTGGAGCACCGAAGACCTGTCGGCAGCCAGCCCGGCGTGGAGCCCGGCCAGCACTGGCATGGCCAACGTGCGGGTAGATATGCTGCGCATCCGCCCCTCCGACCAGCAGCTGGTGGCGGCCACCCACGGCCGCGGGCTGTTCACGTCGGATATTCTGAAAAATCAGCCCCTGCCCGTAGAGCTCACCAGCTTCACCGGCCGCCTGGCTGAGCAGGGTGTGGCCCTGCGCTGGCAGACCGCTTCCGAAACGAATTCCGCGCGCTTCGAGGTGGAGCGGGCCGCCGTGGGGCAGAGCTTCCAGCCACTGGCCCGCATCGGGGCGGCGGGCAATAGCACCGCTGCCCGCAGCTACAGCTACACCGACGGCACAGTTACGCGAGGAATGTTCTACTACCGCTTACGGCAGGTCGACCAAGATGGCAGCAACAGCTACTCGCCCCTGGTTACGGTGCAGGTGCAGGCTGCCGCCGTGCCGCTGCTGACCAGCGTTTACCCGAACCCGTTCGGGCCGGAGCTGACCGTGCTGCTGCGGGAGCCGCTGGCCGGCGACATCACCGCCACGCTCACCACGATGCAGGGCCGCGCCGTGTACAGCCGCACGATGCGCACTGACAACCGCACGCTGATCCTGCCGGTGCCGGCCGCCCTGGCCGCGGGCCCGTACGTTCTCACCGTGCGCGGTGCCGGCCAGCAAGCCAGCCGCCGCGTCATTCACCGCTAAGAGCCTTTTTGCAGGGTGACTGCCTGAGGGCAAGTGCCAGAGCCCAAAAAGCCCACCGGAAATGTCTCCGGTGGGCTTTTTGGGCTCTGGTACTTGCCGGTAGCGCGCGGACCAACCGTTTATCACAGCTCCTTGCGCAGGCGGGCTACCGGAATGTTGAGCTGCTCGCGGTACTTGGCCACCGTGCGGCGGGCAATGTTGTAGCCGCGGGCGTTGAGCATTTTCTCCAGCTTGTCGTCGCTGAGGGGGCGGCCCTTGCTTTCGCCCTCGATGATTTCCTTCAGAATGTGTTTCACTTCCCGGGAGCTGGCATCCTCGCCCGAGTCGGTGGCAATGCCCTCGGAGAAAAAGTACTTGAGCGGGTAGATGCCGAACTCCGTCTGCACCGACTTGGAGTTGGCCACCCGGCTCACGGTGCTGATGTCCATGCTGATTTCGGTGGCAATGTCCTTCAGAATCATGGGCCGCAGCTTGCTCTCGTCGCCTTCCAGGAAAAACTCGTGCTGGTAGCGTACGATGGAGTCCATGGTGCGCAGCAGGGTTTGCTGGCGCTGCTTGATGGCGTCGATAAACCAGCGGGCCGAGTCGAGCTTCTGCTTCACGAACGTCACGGCCTCCTTCATCTTCTTGTCCTTCTTGGCGGCCTTGTCGTAGGCTTGGAACATCTCGGTGTAGGCCGGGGCCACCCGCAGGTCCGGGGCATTGCGCGAGTTCAGCGTCAGGTTGAACACGCCGTTGTCGGAGGTCAGGATGAAGTCGGGAATGATGTACTGCACCTTGCCCAAGCCCACCGGACCGGTGCCGCCGGGCTTGGGGTTGAGCTTCAGAATCAGGGCAATGGCTTCCTTGAGCTCGTCGTCTTCCAGGTCCAGCTTCTGCTGAATGCGCTGGTAGTGCTTCTTGGTAAACTCGTCGAACGTCTCGTTCAGAATCCGCTCGGCGTGGTCGGTGGCCTCGTCCTGGGGGCGGCGCTCCAGCTGCAGCAGCAGGCATTCCTGCAGGTCGCGCGCGCCGATGCCGGCCGGGTCGAAGCTCTGCACCACGTGCAGCACAGCCTCAATATCCTCGGTAGTCGCCTCGATGTTCTGCGAAAAAGCCAGGTCGTTGGCAATGGCCGACAAGTCGCGGCGGATGTAGCCGTCGCCGTCGATGGAGCCGATCAGCTGGCGGCCGATGGCTTCCTGCTGCTCGTCGAGGTCGGCGAAGCCCAGCTGGTCCATCAGCGCGTCGAGCAGGGAGCCGCCGGTGTCGGCCAGGGGCATTTCCCGGTCGTCTTCGGGCTCGCCAGGGCCGTCGCCCTGCATCTTGTAGCCCGCTATTTCGTCGTCGTTGAGGTAGTCGCCCAGGTCGAGCTCCTCGTTGTCCTTGGTACTTTCGGCGGGCTCGTCCTTGGCGGGAATCTCCACTTCGGGCTGCTCCTCGCCGCCCTCGTCGAAGTCCTCATCCAGGGTGCTGTCGTCGGAGTCGAACTCCGAGTCGGGGTCGTCGAAGTCCTCGTCGGAGTCCGACTCGTCGTCGCGCTCCTGGTCTTCCAGCTCGTCGTCGGTGTTTTCATCGCCTTCTTCCAGCGCCGGGTTCACTTCCAGCTCTTCTTTGATGCGCGTTTCCAGCTCTGCGGTGGGAATTTGCAGCAGCTTGATGAATTGGATCTGTTGGGGAGACAACTTCTGCGAGAGAAGCTGCTTCATGTCAAGTCGTTGCATACTCGTAAAGGCGTGTAGCCCCGCAGTGGAAAGGAAGAGGTGCTACTTCAAAGATAGACCTTTCTGTACTTGAGTTGGGTCGAAAAAGTTAAGGCTAAATACGGGCATTGGGAGCTGACTTCGGCTATTGGGAGCCAAAAACAAAACATTCGGCGCGGTTCGGCTAAAACTGATTTCAGCGCTAGCCAAAACCTCTACCTTTGTTTCTCTGAGTTTTAACCCCGAAATCCGAGTCCGATGTCTGTCAGAAGGTCGAGCGTGCAGGACCTGCTCCGTAGTCAGGAGCTGGAGCGCGAAGTAGTAGTGAAAGGCTGGGTCCGCACCCGCCGTGGCAATAAATACGTGCAGTTCATTGCCGTCAACGACGGCTCCGGCTTCCACTCCATTCAGGTGGTAGCCGACGCGGAGAAGTTTCCCGAGGAGCAGCTCAGGGCCGACGGCGTGGAAAACGGCGCCGCCGTGATGGTACGCGGCAAGCTGGTGGCCTCCCAGGGCAAGGGCCAGAGCGTGGAAATTCAGGCGACGGAAATCACCGTGTACGGCAAGGCCGACACCGAAGCCTACCCGCTGCAGAAGAAGGGCCACTCGCTGGAGTTCCTGCGCGAAATTGCCCACCTGCGCCCCCGTACCAATACGTTCGGGGCCGTGCTGCGCATCCGCCACGCCATGGCCTTCGCCATTCACCAGTACTTCAACGACCACGGCTTCTACTACGTCCACACGCCCATCGTCACGGGCTCCGACGCCGAAGGCGCGGGCCAGATGTTCCGCGTGACCACGCTTTCGGACCAGAACCCCCCGCTGACGGAAGACAAGTCGGGCGTCGACTACAAGCAGGATTTCTTCGGCAAGCAGACCAACCTGACCGTGTCGGGGCAGCTGGAGGCCGAGGTGGCCGCCATGGCCCTGGGCAAAGTGTACACGTTCGGACCCACGTTCCGGGCCGAGAACTCCAACACCGCCCGCCACCTGGCCGAGTTCTGGATGGTGGAGCCCGAAGTGGCCTTCAACGATTTGCAGGACAACATGGACCTGGCCGAGGACTTCCTCCGCAGCCTGGTGAAGTACGCCCTGGAGCATTGCGCCGACGACCTGAGCTTCCTCACCGAGCAGTACGACAAGGAGCTGCTGAGCCGCCTGCAGTTCGTGGTCGACAACGAGTTTCAGCGCCTGACCTACACCGAGGCCGTCGAAATCCTGAAAACGGCCAAGCAGAAGTTTGAATTCCCCGTCGACTGGGGCACCGACCTGCAGAGCGAGCATGAGCGGTACCTGGTAGAAAAGCACTTCAAGAAGCCCGTTATCCTGACCGACTACCCCAAGGATATCAAGGCGTTCTACATGAAGCTCAACGACGACGGCAAAACCGTGCGGGCCATGGACGTGCTGTTTCCCGGCATCGGCGAAATCATCGGCGGCTCCCAGCGCGAGGAAAACCTGGAGAAGCTGCAGGCCCGGATGGCGGCCATGAACGTGGCCGAGCACGAGCTGTGGTGGTACCTGGAGCTGCGCAAGTACGGCACCGCGCCCCACGCTGGCTTCGGCCTGGGCTTCGAGCGGCTGCTGCTGTTCGTGACGGGTATGGCCAACATTCGCGACGTAATTCCCTTCCCCCGCTTCCCGAAAAGCGCGGAGTTTTAAGCTGCGAAACCGACTGGTTTTTGCGCGGAAAAGGCGGCCTCTGTTGAGAGGCCGCCTTTTGCTTGTTGGATCTGGCGGAGTTCAGCAGTAGTCGCGCAGCTCCTTGTCGTCGACGGCTACCAGCGTATCGAGCCGAATTTCGAAGCCGTCCTGCAGGCGCAGAAACTCTACTTTGTCCTGGATGAACAGGTCGGTGATAATGCCGCGGGTGGTGCTGGGCGGGGTGTCGGGCTCGGGGCGGTAGGTGAGGGTGCATTCCTGGCCGGTGGTGGCGCGGGCTTCCAGCTCGTCGTAAAACGTGCAGCTGATGGGATGGTACTCAGGCTTGGGCGTAGTCATGACGCGGGGCGGTAATGGTAAAACTCTACCCTACTACGTAGCGTCCGGCCCGCCCGATCAGGTTTCAGGCCTGCTTTTCGTCGGCCGTCAGCAGCCGGCGCAGCGGGGCAAACAGTGGGTGCCGGTCTATAATCAGCGCTACGGCCGTCGCCACTACCGGCGCGGCCAGCAGCAGCATCCGGCTCATTTCGCCCGAGAGCAGCATATGGGCCAGCACCACGGCCAGCGTCAGCCCGGCCGGCCCAAGCGGCAGCTGCGGCAGCCACTGCCCCCAGCCCCGGCGGCCGCCCCAGAAGCCGGCCAGCAGCACCAGATTGAACAGCCCGTACACCCCGCTGCAGATAAACAGCCCCCGCGGCGTAAGCAGCCAGCGCAGGTTGCTGACAACGTTGCGGCCGTGCTCCAGGGCGTTATCAAGGCTGCCGACGCCGGGCGGGGGCACCAGCGCATCAATCACTGCGTGCAGGCCCAGCACTAGTCCCGCCGCGCCCAGCAGCGCCAGCAGCCGCTGCCACCACGGCACGAAGCCGCCGTAGAGCAGCACCAGCGGCCAAAACAGCACGAACGACTCCTTCAGCACCGGTCCCAGCAGCGTCAGGGCCAGCAGCAGTGGCCCCGACCGGAGGTGCAGCGCGTAGTACAGTAGCACCACGGCCAGCACTACGGCGCTATCGACGAGCACCAGGCCCGTGACGTAGGTGGCTGCGCCGCTGGTCAGCACGGCGGCCATGCCGAGCAGGGCCGGGCCGGCGGCGGCGCCGTGGGCCCGGGCCAGGCGGAACAGGTACAAGCCCGCCAGCGCCAGCAGCAGGCCATTGACGAGAAAGAAGCTGCTGCCCAGGGGCGGCCGGGCGGAAAAGGAAATGCCCTGCAGCCCCCGGGCCAGCATTCCGGCCGCCAGGGGCACCAGCACCCGGTAGCGGTGGGTGACGGGCACCTGAAAGTCGGCGCCGGCCATGCGCAGGTAGCTTTGCTCGTCCACGGTGTAGGAGCCGGGATGATTGGCCAGCAGCAGGTAGGCGTTGCCCCAGAGCAGCGCCAGGGCCAGCAGAAACACGAGCAGGGACGACTGGCGGGACGGAGTCAGGTTCATAAGGGCGCAGTGCGGCCAGGCGGCGGCCGGTGGACAATGTTACGGGAGCCGGCGCACATTCAGGCACAAAAAAGGCCGCTTCCGAAGAAGCGGCCTCTGTAGGGAAGAGCCGGCGGGCAGCCTAGTGCTTGCCTTTGTCTTTGCCGTTACCATTGTCCTTGTCTTTGCCGTTACCATTGCCCTTGTCTTTGCCATTGCCGTAGCCCTTGCCATTCGACTGGTTGCCGTAGTATTTTTTGGCCTGGCCGGGAGGCATGCCGTGCGGGTGGCCTTTGTATTTGGTCCGGTATTCCTCAATGCGGACCCAGGGCTGGGCGCCTACGTAGTCGACCACCACGGGGTGGAAGGTGTTCGGGTTGTAGCCGGCATTGGCCAGGCGGGTCCAGCGGCCTTTGCGCTCCACCACGTACACCCGGTCGCGCACGTCGTAGTAGCCATCGACTTCGGGAATGTAATAGTACTGGGTGTTGGGCGCCAGGGCCGGACCCCACGACGGCGGGTTGATGTTAACATTTACCTGCGCCTGAGCCGGAGAAGCCAGGCCGAACAGCAGTAGGAACGCTGCGGCGAGGGGAATTGTGGTGAGTAGTTTCATGAGCAGGGGAGTGGCTTGTGAATGAACGTATACGGTGGGGTTGGCAAGAACGGCGCCAAACCGAGCTGGGCCGGCCGCAGCACCCGCCGCCCCGGGCACAAAACTGCCTGCTCCCGTGTTACTCACCATCTGCGCTGCCCTCATTCGCCCGGCCGGCTTTTCCGTGCCCGATCTGCTAAATGGATTGGTAAATAATGAATTCGGGTGGCGAAAAGGGCGCCGTATGCGTACCTTTGCGGACTTATTCGACTTGCTCTGAATGGCTAAGAAAACCAAGGCGGCCCCCGCCGCCGCTACGCCTGAAACTACTGCCGCTGTTGCCGCCCACGGCAATGGCCATACCACCGCCGCCGTGCAGGCGGTACCCCGCGCTGAGCTGGTAACGGAAGCCATTCTGGAAGCCCACGCCGCTGCCCAGCCTTCTACCGGCGCCGACGTGGAAGCGCCGTTTATTGAGGTGTACGGGGCCCGAGAGCACAACCTGAAAAACGTGACGGTCAGGATTCCGCGGGGCAAGCTCGTGGTGTTTACCGGCATTTCGGGCTCGGGCAAGTCGTCACTGGCCTTCGACACGATCTATGCCGAGGGCCAGCGCCGCTACATGGAGACGTTTTCGGCCTACGCCCGCTCCTTTATGGGCGGCCTGGAGCGGCCCGACGTGGACAAGATTGAGGGCCTGTCGCCGGTTATCAGCATCGAGCAGAAGACGACCTCGCGCAACCCACGCTCCACGGTGGGCACCATCACCGAGATTTACGACTTCCTGCGCCTGCTCTACGCCCGCACCGCCGAGGCCTTCAGCTACGCCACCGGCGCCAAGATGATCCGGCAGAGCGACGAGCAGATCATCAACTACATCCTCAAGCACTTCGCCGACCACAAGGTGGTGGTGCTGGCCCCGGTGGTAAAAGGCCGCAAGGGACACTACCGGGAGCTGTTCCAGCAGATTGCCAAGCTGGGCTTTACCAAGGTGCGCGTCGATGGCGAGCTGCTCGACATCACGGCCAAGATGCAGGTAGACCGCTACAAGATCCACGACATCGACATCGTGATTGACCGGCTCAAGGCCACCAAGGAAGACCGGTTCCGCCTCTCCGGCTCGGTGCAGAATGCGCTGACCCACGGCAAGGGCACCATGCTGGTGCTGGACTCCGACTCGAAGAAGACCCAGTTCTTCTCCCGCTTCCTGATGGATCCGACCACCGGCATTGCCTACGACGACCCGGCGCCCAACACGTTCAGCTTCAACTCGCCCTACGGCGCCTGCCCGGTCTGCAACGGCTTGGGTGAGGTGCAGGAAATCACCGAGGACTCGGTGCTGCCCGACAAGAAGCTCAGCATCAGCCGCGGCGGCATCGCGCCCCTGGGCGAGTACCGCGACATCTGGATTTTCCAGCAGCTGGGCATCATCCTCAAAAAGCAGAAGTTCAGTCTGAGTACGGCCCTGGACAAGCTGCCCGCCGACCTGATTGAGCGGCTGCTCTACGGGGTGCCCGAAGACGAGGATGCCGACCCGAAAAAGAGCAACTACACCGAGCCGTTCGAAGGCATCATCCCCTTCCTGCGCCGGCAGCTCGAGTCCGACTCGGAGAACATCCGGGCCTGGATTCAGGAGTATACCCAGGCCCGCAAGTGCCCCGAGTGCCAGGGCTTGCGCCTGAAAAAGGAGTCGCTGCACTTCAAGATTGCCGACAGGAACATCGGCGAGCTGTCATTGATGGACATCAAGGAGCTAAGCACCTGGTTTGAGGATCTGGAAAGCCGGCTCACCGAGCGTCAGAACGTCATCGGGCGCGAGCTGCTCAAGGAAATCCGCAAGCGCATCGGCTTTCTGCTCGAAGTGGGCCTCGAATACTTGGACCTGCACCGCTCGGTCCGGACGCTGAGCGGCGGCGAAAGCCAGCGGATTCGCCTCGCCACCCAGATTGGTACCCAGCTCGTGGGTGTGCTCTACATCATGGACGAGCCCAGCATCGGCCTGCACCAGCGCGACAACGAGCGGCTCATCAAGGCCCTGCAGCACCTGCGCGACATCGGCAACTCGGTGATTGTGGTGGAGCACGACAAGGACATGATCATGAATGCCGACTACGTGCTCGACATCGGGCCGGGCGCGGGCATTCACGGCGGCCACATCGTGGCCCAGGGCTCGCCAAAGGATATTTTCCAGTCGGGCAGCCTCACCTCGCAGTACCTGAGCGGCGAGAAGCACATCGAGCTGCGCCGGCAGAAGCGCAAGGGCGACGGCGGCCAGCTGGTGCTGAAGGGCGCGACGGGCCACAACCTGAAGAACGTGTCGGTGAAGTTTCCGCTGGGTAAGCTGGTGGCCGTCACGGGCGTGTCGGGCTCGGGCAAGTCGAGTCTGATCCACGACACGCTGTATCCGATTCTCAACCAGTTCTTCTTCAACGCCAAGCGCGACCCGCTGCCCTACCAGAGCATCGAAGGCCTGGAGCTGATCGACAAGGTGATTGAGGTGGACCAGTCGCCGATTGGGCGCACGCCGCGCTCCAACCCGGCTACCTACACGGGCGTGTTCACCGAAATCCGCAGCCTGTTCGCGTCATTACCGGAAGCCAAAATTCGGGGCTACGGGCCGGGGCGCTTCTCCTTCAACGTGAAGGGCGGGCGCTGCGAAACCTGCGAGGGCGCCGGCATGCGCACCATCGAAATGAACTTCCTGCCCGACGTGCACGTGCCCTGCGAAACCTGCAAGGGCCGCCGCTACAACCGCGAAACGCTGGAAGTGCGCTTCAAAGGCAAGAGCATCACCGACATTCTGGACATGACGGTGGAAAAGGCTGTGGAGTACTTCGAGAATCAGCCCCGCATCATCCGCAAGATTCAGGTGCTCAACGAAGTCGGCCTGGGCTACCTCACCCTGGGGCAACAGGCTACTACGCTGTCGGGCGGCGAAGCCCAGCGGGTGAAGCTGGCCACCGAGCTGGGCAAAAAGGATACCGGCAAAACCTTCTACATCCTCGACGAGCCCACCACCGGCCTGCACTTCGAAGATATCAACCACCTCTCCGACGTACTGCAGAAGCTCGTCGACAAGGGCAATACGGTCCTCATCATCGAGCATAATCTGGACCTGATCAAGGTGGCCGACTACGTTATCGACCTCGGCCCCGAGGGCGGCGGGGGCGGGGGCACCATCGTGGCCCAGGGCACGCCCGAGCAGGTAGCCAAGGTGAAGAAGGGGCACACTGCCCGCTTCCTGGCCGAGGAGCTTAAAATCAGCAAGTACGCCGATGGCAAACCGGCGTAAAGGCATCGGCGAAAGCGCAGAATGACGGAACGAAAAACGGCCGCTGGAAATACTTCCAGCGGCCGTTTTCGGGTGTTATGGGCGGGCTACATCTTCATGTCAGCCCCTTGTTTCGACATGTCCAGGTGGCCCTGTACCACCGGAATTACTTTGCCAATGAAGCCCTGCAGCTCGGCATCCTGAGTCATCTGCTGGTGAGCCTTCAGGGTGTTCAGCGTCTTCTGGTGGTCTGTCACCATTTGAGCCAGGTACTTCTGCTCAAACTCTTTGCCCGAAAGCTTGCGCATCTCAGCGGCAATAGTCTTGTGCTCACCGTCCATGTCGGGTGGCAATACCACGTTCTTTTTCTTGGCAATAGCCTTCAGGTCCGTGGTCGACTTGGTGTGGTCCTTGATCATCATGTTGGCGTGGTCCTTCACCATGCCGGTCACGCCTTTTTCGAGGGCCAGCTTGCTGAGCTGAATCTCGTTCTGGTCGCTGGCCGCGGCCGACTGCATAAACTCCGGGTCGGTAGAATGCGGGGCCGTAGGGCTGGCCGCCGCATCGGTAGTCATGGCGGCCGAGTCGGCGTTGGCCGTTACCGTCGGGCCCGCTTCGTTGTCGATAACGGTGGCATCGGCCTGTACGCCGCCTTCGTCGGCGGCCTGGTCCATGTCACTGACGGCTTCTCCGGCGGTGCCGTCGGTGCGTTTGTCCGCATCACCACAGCCGGTCAGGGAGAGGGTGGCGGCAAACAGGAGGGCGGAAAACAACGTCTTTTTCATAGGGTAGGTTGGTTGGGCTAAAAAGAGGGTAGGTATTTTATTTGGCGGCTTCAACCTGGTCCTGCACCTGCTTGGCCAGCTCGAGGTGTTCTTTCAGCCTGGGCAGGTATTTAGCCGCAAAGCCGCGGATGTCGCCGTCGTAGGCATCTTCGCTCATGTCGTCGAAGGCATCCACGTCGTTGGCGTGGTCGTCGACCATCAGCTCCAGGTACTTTTTATCGAAGGCCGCGCCCGTCAAGGCTGCCAGCTCCTGCCGGGTTTTCTGCTGCTCGGCGCCGAGGCCGGCCGGCAGCACGATGCCTTTTTGCTCGGCCAGCACCCCCAGGGCCTGGCTGATTTCGGCGTGCTGGGTCGCCATGCGCTGGCCGAAGTCCTTGACCGCGGGTGTGGTCGACTGCTGCTGGGCCAGGCGGCCCAGCTCGACTTCCAGCTGCCCGTCGCTGGCCACGTCTACCACAAATGTGGCGTCGCGCTCCTGCTTCTCGGTGATATTCTCGTCGCCGATGCGCTTTTCGTTCTCGAAGCGGGCTTCGGCCACCGGGTCTTTCTTGCTGGCATCGGACGAGCAGGCTACGGCGGCCAGTAAGCTGAGCGGCAGAAGAAAACGGGCAGGATTCATGGCGGGAGAAGCTGGTGCCCCGGCCAATGCCGGCCGGTGCAAGCCTATACGCGGCCCGGGCGGAGGGGTTGGAAACCGAATAGTTCCGGTTTTGAAATATTTTTTGGCCGGGGCTTAAACTCTGGTTGCGCCGGGCACTCCAAGAGCCGAATTTGACCAACAACCCACCTCCTTTTAGTTCTCCCATGAAAACCTCCACCTTCCGTTCCCTGGGTTTTGCGGCACTGGCCAGCTCGGTCCTGCTCTTCACCACCAGCTGCAACAAAGACAACGCGTCGCCCGTCGACAACCTCGAATCGGCTGAGGACAACGGTACGGCCGATGAAGAGAATGCGGCCATCGGCGACATCGTCAGCGCCACGGCTCCCGTTGATGCCGCCGTTGCCAACGGCCCCGCGCCCGATCCTAACGACTTCAGCAAAGTGCTGAACCCCTGCGCCCAGCGCTCCTACGACGCGGCTACCCGCACCCTTACCATCGACTTCGGCACCGTCAACTGCCTGTGCCCGAACGGCAAAACCCGCCGCGGCAAAATCGTGGTCGTGTTCAGCCCCGGCGTTTACCGCCAGGCCGGCGCCGTCACTACGGTTACGCTGGTCAACTACTTCGTCAACGACAATCAGCACACCGGCACCCGCATCTTTACCAACACCGGCAGCGGCTCTTTCACCCTCGACGTGCAGAATGCCAGCGTCGTTACGCCCAACGGCACCCATAGCTGGACTTCGCAGCGTCAGTACACCCGTACCGCCGGCTTCGGCACGGCTACCATCCTCGATGACGCCTACCAGATCAGCGGCCAGGCTACCGGCACCAACCGCCGCGGGGTGAGCTACACCGCCGCCGTCCAGCAGCCGCTGGTGAAAAAGTTCGCCGTGGGCTGCGCCCGCCACTTCACCACCGGCACGGTGCTCATCACCAACTCCAAGGACAAGACTCTGCTGCTGAACTACGACCCCACCGGCTCGGCCGCCTGCGACAATATTGCCACCATCACCGTGAATGGCCGCACCCGCACCATCACGCTGCGCTAAAGCCCCGGGCTTGTCGGACTGAAGCGCTCCGGGGCTGCTTCCGTAAGCCCCGTACAAAAGCGGCCGACTCCCATCCGGAGCCGGCCGCTTTTTTTATGCCCCGAAACGGCCGGGAAGCTGATTTACTCGCCCCGGAAAACCGGCTTGCGCTTCTCCGAAAAGGCAGTTACGCCTTCCTGGTAGTCGTGCGACTCGCCGGCAATCTGCTGGCAGTCGGCTTCGTAGTCCAGCATTTCGTCGAGGGAAGCGGCGCCGGCTTTGTTGAGCATCTGCTTGATCAGGCCAATGGATTTGGTGGGCGCCGCGGCGTAGCGGGCGGCCAGGGCGGCCACGGCGGCGTCCAGCTCTTCGGGCGGCACTACCTGGTTGACCATCCCCAGCCGCAGGGCCTCGGCCGCGGTTACCTTCGAACCCAGCGTGCACAGCTCAAACGCCTTGAGCGAGCCGACCAGCCGCGGCAGAAAGTACGACGAGCCCGAGTCCGGCACCAGCCCGATGTTGATGAAAACCTCAATCAGCGAGGCTTCCGTGGAGGCAATCAGCGCGTCGCAGGCCAGCGCCAGGGAGCAGCCGGCGCCGGCCGCCACGCCGTTGAGGCGGCCGATGATGGGCTTGGGCAGCTGGCGCATGGCCCGGATAATGGGGTTGTAGCGCTGGTGCAGCGAATCATAAAAGGTGCTTTTCTCGTCGCCCTGGGCTGCTTTCAGATCCTGCCCCGAGCAAAATGCCCGGCCGGCGCCGGTCAGCACCACGGCCCGCACGGCCTCGTCGGCCGCCACCTGCTGCAGGGCTTCCTGCAGCTCGTAGCTGAGGGCATTATTAAACGCATTGAAGACGTCGGGGCGGTTGAGCGTGATAGTGGCCACGCCGTCGTGCACGGTATAAAGCAGGCTGGTATACATGGGGGAAGTGGTGAGGTTGGGAAAAGGCCAGATGGCAAGCCTGATTCTGAAACTGCCATTGCGAGACGCAAGCCGAAGCGGTCCGTCCTCTCAAATGTACCAACTCCTTTTCAGCCCAAAGCCCCGGCGGGTGCTGGCGCCGGGGCTTTATTGTCTCGTTACGGCTCGCCGCGCTTGCTACGCAGAATGCGTGGCTGGCCATGGCCCGGGGTTACTGCATACTCCGCAGCAGGGCCTCAGCCACAATCAGGTCCTCCGGCGTGGTGATTTTCAGGTTGCGGTAGTCGCCTTCCACGATGTGGATGGGGCAGAGGTCTTCCACCACGCTGGCGTCGTCGGTGAACGTGGGCAGCTCGGGCAGCTGGTAGGCGCGGCGCAGCAAATCCAGGTCGAAGCACTGGGGCGTCTGCACCAGCCGCAGGCGGGAGCGGTTCAGGGCGTAGGAGCCGCGCTGGGCCAGGTTACGCACCGAGTCTTTCGGGGTCACGGCCACCACCACGGCCTTGTAGGTTTCGGCGGCGGCGTAAGCCCGCTCAATGATTTCTTGCGAAGCCAGGGGCCGCACCCCATCATGCACGGCTACTATCCCCTCCGGCGTACCCAGGGCCGCCAGCCCGTTGCGCACCGAGGCCCAGCGCGAATCGCCACCCGCTACTATCCGGTGCGGAATGGTAACCCGAAAGTCGGTGCGCAGCTGCTCCCAGGTGGCAAACTGGTCGGCGGGCAGTACCACTATCACTTCCTGCACCCGCAGAGCGGCCTCGGCAAAGCGCCGCAGCGTGTGCAGCAGCACCGGCTCGCCCAGCAGCTCCAGAAACTGCTTGGGCCGCCCGGCGCCCATGCGGGTGCCGCTGCCACCGGCCACCAGAATGGCGTAGCGTGGGGCCTTGGGGTGTTGGGGGCTTGGGGACTTGGATTCGTTCATGAGCGGGACGAGCAGTAGCGGAACGCAAAGTACGCAAGGCTGCGGACGCAAAACGCCGAATACCCGGCGGGCATTCGGCGTTTTAGAAGTTCAGACCAGAGGAAGAGCACCTAAGAACGAAAACCAAGTCCCCAAGACCCCAAGCCCCTAAGACCCCACTATAGAATGAGCATGGCGTCGCCGTAGCTGAAGAACTTATATTTCTCTTTGATGGCCAGCTTGTAGGCTTCCGTGAGCAGCTCGTGACCGGCAAAGGCGGAGGTCATCATCATCAGCGTGCTTTCGGGCATGTGGAAGTTGGTGAGCAGCGCGTTGGCAATCTTGAACTCGTACGGGGGGAAGATAAACCGGTCGGTCCAGCCCTGGTTTTCCTTCAGGCGGTTGCTGGCCGATACCGACGACTCCAATGCCCGCATCGACGTGGTGCCGACGGCGCACACGCGCTTTTTGGCATCCAGCGCCTTGTTCACCACCACGGCGGCCTCGGCCGGCACGATGAAGTTCTCGGAGTCCATCTTGTGCTTGGTCAGATCTTCCACGTCTACCGGGCGGAATGTGCCCAGGCCCACGTGCAGCGTCACGGCGGTTACTTCCACGCCCTTGATTTCGAGGCGCTTCATTACCTCGCGGGTGAAGTGCAGGCCGGCCGACGGCGCGGCCACGGCCCCCGTGTGCTTGGCGTAGATGGTCTGGTAGCGCTCCTTGTCGGCCGGCTCCGCTTCGCGGGTAATGGCTTCGCGCGGCAGCGGCGTCTCGCCCAGGTCGTGCAGGGCTTTGTAGAACTCCTCGTCGGAGCCGTCGAACAGAAACTTGATGGTCCGGCCGCGGGACGTGGTGTTGTCGATAACCTCGGCTACCATGTCGCTTTCGCCGAAGTACAGCTTATTGCCCACCCGGATTTTACGGGCCGGGTCCACTAGCACGTCCCAGAGGTGGATTTCCTTGTTCAGCTCGCGGAGCAGGAACACCTCGATCTTGGCCCCGGTCTTTTCCTTATTGCCGTACAGGCGGGCCGGAAATACCTTCGTATCGTTGAGCACGAACGCGTCGCCCTCGCTGAAGTATTCAATGATGTCCTTGAAGACGCGGTGCTCGATCTTGCCCGTGTCGCGGTGCAGAACCATCAGGCGCGACTCATCACGAGTTTTGGCCGGGTGCTGCGCCAGCAGGTTCTCAGGCAGATCAAATTTGAACTCAGACAGTTTCATGGGCAACTTATGGGCAATACGAGGGGAAGCTAACAAAATTTTGGGTTGACAAAAGTACATACATTGGCCGGATAAATCGTTAATTTTCGCCCGGAATCCGTTGTTTAGGCGCATTCCGCTCCCTCCCTAACCCACTGCCCCATGCTGGCCCTGCGCCTTACCCTGGAAAGCTTCCGCTTCGCGTGGGAAGCCCTCAAATCGAACCTGCTGCGCACGATTCTGTCGCTGCTGGGCGTCACGGTGGGCATCTTCGCCATCATTGCCGTGTTTGCCGTCGTCGACTCGCTGGAGGCCAACGTGCGCCAGAGCATGAGCTTCGTGGGCGACAAGGTGATTTACGTGGGCAAGTGGCCCTGGGCCTTCGGCGGCGACTACCCGTGGTGGAAGTACTTCAACCGGCCGGTGCCGTCGGTGCGCGAGTTCCGGGCGTTGCAGCGCAACCTGGGGCCCAACAACAAGGGCGTCGCCATCTTCGCCGCGGTTGGCGGCAGCACGCTCAAAAACGGCAGCAACAGCGTCGCTGACTGCGCCCTGCAGGGCGTGAGCTTCGACTTTCGCCAGGTGTCCGACGTGCCCATCACCGAGGGACGCTACTTTACGGCCCAGGAAATCGAGGCGTCCCGCAACGTGGCCATCATCGGGGCTACCGTGGCCGAAAGCCTGTTTCCGTACGGCTCCGCGCTGGGGCAGGAGTTCAAGGCCCGCGGCCGCAAGTTCGTGGTCATTGGGGTGATGCAGAAGGAAGGCAAGAAGATCCTCGACACGCCCAGCAACGACACCAACTGCCTGATTCCCTTCGGCATGTTCACCAAGATGTTTGCCCTGAACACCGGCGGCATGACCGGCGTGACGCCCACCATTGCCATAAAAGGCCGCGACGAAGACCCGGGCCTGCTGGATCTGGAGTACGAGCTGAAGGGCGTGATGCGCAATATTCGCGGCCTCAAGCCCCGGGAAGAAGACAACTTTGCCCTCAACCGTCCCGAAATGATGGCCGACGCCATTACCAAGCTGTTTTCTATTATCGGGGTGGCGGGCGCCGTCATTGGCAGCTTTGCCATGCTGGTGGGCGGCTTCGGCATTGCCAACATCATGTTTGTGTCGGTGAAGGAGCGTACCAACGTTATCGGCATTCAGAAGTCGCTGGGGGCCAAAAACTACTTCATCCTGTTCCAGTTCCTGTTTGAGGCCATCTTTCTGTGCCTGATTGGCGGGGCCGTCGGCATTCTGCTGGTGTTCGTCATTACCCTGATTCCGCAGGATGCCATGCCGCTGGCGCTGTCGGCCGGCAACATCACGCTCGGCCTCACCGTGTCGGTGGTGATTGGGGTGCTGGCGGGCATCATTCCGGCGGTGCTGGCCTCGAACCTGGACCCGGTTATTGCCATTCGCTCGAAGTAAGAGCCGTTACTTAACCGTAAGGAAATAGGGTAGGTTGAATGTTAACAAATTGTTAACTTGCACGCCCCTAATTTTGGTCGCCCCGCCGTGCGTGGGCGGCTTTCTTTTTGTCACGTATTACAACCATTCTTTCACCAGCGGGTCGGCAGTACCGCTACGGGCATTTCGATTGCCCGGGCCGGCCTTCCAATCCCATCCGTAGCTCATGACCAAACTTAAAAAAACGAGCCGCACCAAGCTCTCCGACGAGGTGCTGAACGCGGGTAGCGGCCAAACCATCCGCCAGCCTGACGTCAACGCCAATAAGGTCACGACCATCAGCGACATCCGCGAGCAGACCCACGGCGAGCGAACCGTGCAGGTCGACGACGAGCAGCGCATCCGCAAGGCCTTCGTGGACAAAGACTGGAACGAAATCAAGATTGCCGATTCCTGGCAGATCTTCAAGGTGATGGCCGAGTTCGTGGAGGGCTTCGAGAAGATGTCCAAAATCGGCCCCTGCGTGTCTATTTTCGGCTCGGCCCGCACCAAGCCCGACAATCCGTACTACCAGATGGCCGAGGAAATTGCGGCCAAGCTGGTGCGCCACGGCTACGGCGTTATCACGGGCGGCGGCCCCGGCATCATGGAAGCCGGTAACAAGGGCGCCCGCTCCGAGGGCGGCCGCTCGGTGGGCCTGAACATCGAGCTGCCCTTCGAGCAGTTCCACAACATCTACATCGACCCGGATAAAGTCATCAACTTCGATTACTTCTTCGTGCGCAAAGTGATGTTTGTCAAGTACGCCCAGGGCTTCATCGGCATGCCCGGCGGCTTCGGCACGCTGGATGAACTCTTCGAAGCCATTACCCTGATTCAGACCAAGAAAATCGGCCGTTTCCCGATTGTGCTGGTCGGTACCAAGTACTGGCAGGGTATGTTCGACTGGATTCAGCAGGCCATGCTGGAAGACGAGCACAACATCTCGCCCGAAGACATGGACTTAGTGCAGCTGGTGGATGATGCGGCTTCGGCCGTAAAAATCATCGACGAGTTTTATACCAAGTATCTGCTGTCGCCGAACTTCTAACCGGCACTGCCTACTGCTTCAGAAGCCCGACTCTTCCGTCGGGCTTTTTTTGTGGCTGAGCTTGCCGGGAATTTAAACGGTGGCACTATTTCTTGTTGTGACTGAACAAAACAATCTGCCCAACCATTGTTTCTTACATCCTGCCACCCGCCCCACCTGCCCATTTTTTTTCTGTATGAGTGAGATTAAGCACATCTATGTAGTTCCCCGCTGGGGCGGTTTTGCCACCGATGACTGGTATCCGTGGCTGCAAAAGCAGCTCGAAACGCCTTCCGATCCGGCTTTCACCTACCAGGTGCACCTGCTGTCGATGCCCGCCTGGGACCTGCCCACCATCGAGCAGGCCACCAACTACCTGGCCTCAGTGCTGCCGCCCGAGCATCTCAACCAGACCAGCTACCTGGTCGGCCACAGCGTGGGCTGTCTGGCTATTCTGCACTATCTGGCCCAGGTAGCTGAAAAGCACTCGACCCAGATGCCCCAGGTCGGCGGCGTGCTGTGCGTGGCCGGCTGGTTTTCAGTCGACAGCCCCTGGCACGACATCCTGAACTGGATTCATGCGCCCATCGACTACGACGCGGCCCGCCGGCTGATTCCGGCCCGCAAGCTCACCGTGCTGCTTTCCGACGACGACCCCTACACCTCGGGCTACCAGGAAAACAAGCAGCTGTGGGTGGAGCGGCTCGATTCCAACGTGAGCATTCTGCATAACCGCCAGCACTTCGGCGCCCAGCTCGACTCCGATATTCTGGACGCCATCCGGGAGTTGGCCGAAGCGCCGGCGGAGTCGGCAGTGGCCCGCTAGGATGAAAGAAGCGATAAAAAGTACTGATAGAGAGCGTAATTCCCCGGCGGGTGCTTTTATTGCGTCCGTGAAGCACGATTTCGACTACCTAATAGCGGGCGGCGGCGCGGCCGGCCTGAGCCTGGCCTACCACCTGGCCCGGGAGCCCCGGCTGCGCGACAAGCGCGTGCTGCTCGTGGAGCCCGCGGCCAAAGATCAGAACGACCGGACCTGGTCATTCTGGGCCGACGCGCCGACGCTGTTCGACCCGATTGTGGCCCACGAGTGGACGCAGCTGGCTTTCCGCAGCCCGCAGTTCGAGCGGGTGTTCGAGCTGACGCGCCACCGCTATAAGATGATTCGTGGGCTGGACTTCTACCGCTTCGTCGGGGCCGCGCTGGCCGACAATCCGCAGTTTACCCGCGTGCAGGGCACGGTCGAGGCGCTGGAGAATACGGCGGCCGGGGTGGTGGCGCGCACTTCGGCCGGCGATTTTACGGCCCGCTACGCTTTCGACAGCCGGCCGCCGGCGCTGGACCGGCAGCCCCGGCGCTACCGCTACCAGCTGCAGCACTTCGTGGGCTGGGAGGTAGAAACGGCAGAAGATGCGTTTGACCCGGCCACCGTGGAGTTTATGGACTTCCGGGGCGCCCAGCAGCACGAAGCCCGCTTTATGTACGTGCTGCCCTTCACGCCTCGCCGGGCGCTGGTCGAGTACACGCTGTTTTCGGCGGCGGTGCTGCCCAAGGCAGCCTACGAAGCGGCCATGCGGGACTATTTGACCACTACCCTGGGCTTGAAATCCTACCGCGTGACGGCCGAGGAAATCGGAGCTATTCCGATGACGGACCACCCGCTGCCCGCCGGCGTGGGGGCCCACATTATCAACCTGGGAACCCGGGCCGGCCGCGCCAAGCCCAGTACGGGCTACGCCTTCAAGCGGATTCAGGAGCACAGCGCCCGGCTCGTAGCTTCCCTGGCCGCCACGGGAAAGCCGCCCACTCACCTCACCGGCGACCAGCGCCAGTTCCGGCTCTTCGACACCCTGCTGCTCGACATTATGCAGCGCGAAGGCGAGCGGACCCGGGACATCTTTGCCGAGCTTTTCCAGCGCAACCCCCTGGAGCGCATCCTCGATTTTCTGGATGAGCGCACCAACGGCCTGGAAAACCTGCGCGTGATGCATTCGGTGACGCCGTGGCCTTTCCTGCGCTCCATCGGGCACGTGTTGCGCGGCCGGCCGGGGCAAAGGTAAGGCCCGCACTGACCGGCTCAGGCTAAGCTTTCCTCGCTTTCCAGAAACTCCCGCTCGGCCTGCACCACGGCGGCCGACAAGGCTTGCAGCCGGGGCTGGGGGCGCGACAGGTTCAGCACGTAGCCGGGCAGCGTAGCCAGGTTGTCGAGGTCGTGGGTGATGCAGAGCACGGTTTTGTGGTGGTCGGTGACCCAGCTTTGCAGCAGGCTGAACACGCGGCGGCGGTAATATACGTCGAGCTGCTGGGTGGGCTCGTCGAGCAGGTAGAGGCCGGCATCCTGCAGGGCCAGCTGGGCCAGCCACACCAGCTGCTGCTCGCCGCCCGACAGCTCGGTAAAGTCGCGGTGGGCCAGGTGGGCCGCGCCCACGCGGGTCAGGGCCGCCTCGGCCAGCACGTAGTCGGCAGGGCGGTAGGCGCTCAAAAAGCTGTGGTGGCGGAAGCGGCCCATGACCACCAGCTCGCGCACTTCGATGGGAAAGCCCACGACGCCGCGCTGGGGCAGATGGGCCAGCTGGCCGCTGGCGGCCGGCCGCCGCAGGGTTCGCAGGTTCTGGCCCCCCAGCTCAATGGTGCCCTGGTAGGGAATCTGGCCGGTGAGGGCGCGGAAGAGCGTGGTTTTGCCGCAGCCATTGTGCCCGATGATGGCGAGGAAAGCGGGGGCGGGCACGTACAAAAAAAGGTTGCGGAGCAGAACGCGCTGTTCGTACCCCGCAACCAGATTTTCAATCTTAAGAACTGAGAACTGAGACATCAGAACTGAGAAGTGGCTAAAAACACTGCCGACCGGAATAAACGGTCTACGTTCTAAAGTCTGGGTTCTGAGCGCTACTCTAGTACTCGTCCTCGTTGAACATGAAGTCTTCTTTGGTCGGGTAATCGGGCCAAACTTCTTCGATGTTCTCGTAAGGCTGGCCGTCGTCTTCCAGCGCCTGCAGGTTCTCTACCACTTCCATCGGGGCACCCGAGCGGATAGAGTAGTCAATCAATTCATCCTTGGTGGCAGGCCAGGGAGCATCTTCCAAATACGAAGCGAGTTCCAGAGTCCAATACATAGTCGTGGGTGCTACAAAAAAAAGGTGGGCAAAAGTAGTGGTTTCAAGCCAATTATCCCGCAATGGTTTCCGGATAGAACCCAATAGACGAGCCAGGGTTGCGTCAGCAGGACAACGTAAATACCGGGTGAATGTTGGCTTAAACGCTCAGACGCTGATTTAACAGGTCAATCAGCTCATTTTTGGTGCGCGTTTTCCGCTCAAAAGCCCGGATTTTACCCTGCAGCATGGTCCGGAAAGTTTCGTTACCGGGCGAGTCGCTGAGCTTGCCCAGGTTCTCTTCCAGCACGCTTTGCTCCTGCTGGTCGTACTTGATGAACTCGCGCAGGGCCTGAATCCGGGTGTTTACCTGCTCTTCGGGCGTGCCGGCGCTGGTGCCCGCCGTGGCGTGGCGCTTGCGCACGAAGTGCTCCAGGGCGCTCATCTCAAAGACCTTGTCGCAGGCCAGGATAAACTGCTCCCACACCCGGTCCGACTCCTCGCCGCGCACGGGCCCCACTTTTTTCCAGGCGGCCTGCAGCTCTTTGGCCTTGGTCACGGCCTCGTTCATGGGGCGGTTGAGCAGGGCTTCGGCATCGGCGACGAGGGCGCGCTTTTTGGCCAGGTTATCGTTGCCGCTGCTGCCCGCGCCCACGTCGGAGTCGGTGCGGGGCTTGGTGCTGATGTGCTCCTTGAGGCGCTCGAAGAAGTGGTTGTGGGCGGCCCGGAAGCGCGTCCACAGCTCGTTGGCCTGCTTGCGGGGCAGCGAGCCGCCCACCTCGCGCCAGTCGAGCTGCAGCTGCTTGAGCTTCTTGGTAGTTTCGTCGAAATCGGGCGAGTTCTGCAGGCCTTCCGACTTATGAATCAGCTCCTTGTACTTGTCGTACACGCGGTTGGTCATGGCCTTCTTCTCGGCCATAAACTCCTTTTTGCGCAGGAAAAAATCCTCTACCGCGGCGTGGAAGCGCGTTTCCAGCTCGTCGGTCAGCTGCTTGTCGACGGGGCCGGTTTTGATCCAGCCCTGGCGCAGGTCCTTGAGCTTCTCCCCGGATTCCTGCCAGTCGATGGTGTCGCGCAGGGCTTCGACCTCGGTGATGAGGCTGATTTTGGTGGCCAGGTTTTTCTCGCGGTTGCGGGCAATGGTGACCTTGATGGCTTCTTCCGCATCGGTCAGGCGGCGGTGGATGGCCGCGAAGTCGCCCAGCCCGTCGTAGGTGGCAATCTGGTCTTTCAGGTGCAGGGCCTTCATCAGGAAAGAGCCCTTGTTCTCGGACTCGTCCATCTTCTGCAGCAGCTCGTCGACCTTGCCGCGAAACGCCTCGAAGCGCTGGGCGAAATACTGCAGCGCGGCGTCATCAGTCTCTTTTACCAGCCCGACCTGCCGGGCCGGCAGGTCCATAAAGGGCTGTAGCCACACTTGGTCGGCCTCGATATAGCCATAACGGCGGGCCTCGGCCAGTAGGTGGTCATGTTGTTCCATATAGCGAAGGCGCGGGTGACGCCGAAAGAACCAGGTGGTCGGAAAGGAAAATCAGAGCGGAATGCTTTACAAGTTTACGGCATGGCCGGCAAATAAGCTGCCCGCGCGGTTTGGGGTGGTCAGGGCTGAGCTTGCGGGCAAGGGCAGCGACGCGGAGCCGAGTGCTGCCAACGTAAGAAAAAGCGGCCGGGTTGGGTTGCCGCGGCGGCGGTAAGCAGTTTGTGCTCAGCAGGAAACCGGGGGCTCTGCGTAAGCGCGGGCCGGCGACGTCCGGCAGGCAGCGGGCAGAAGAATAACGGAGAAGGAGCCGGAATACGGGGGCTTTTTCGGTTAATTACCTGAAATTTGGAGCCGCCCGGCCGTTGGTCAGCCCGTCAGGAACCTACCCGAGACGGCCTAACAGCAACAGAATCAGCTTTAAATCGGCCTTTTTTTACTTTTCTTCCGAATCCCCAGCCCAAGCCCCCGCCCATGAGCGACCAGACGATTATCTTTTCGATGGCCGGCGTGACGAAAGTCTACCCGCCGCAGAAAACAGTGCTTAAAAATATCTACCTCTCGTTTTTCTACGGCGCCAAAATCGGGGTGCTGGGTCTGAACGGCTCGGGTAAGTCGTCGCTGCTCAAGGTTATTGCCGGCGTCGACAAGCAGATTCAGGGCGACGTGGTTTTCTCCCCGGGCTACTCGGTGGGCTACCTGGAGCAGGAGCCCCAGCTCGACCCGGCCAAGACGGTGCTCGAAGTAGTGCAGGAGGGCGTGGCCGAAACGGTGGCCCTGCTCAGGGAGTTCGACGAAATCAACGAGGCCTTCGGGGCCGAAGACGCCGACTTCGACAAGCTGCTCGACCGGCAGGGCACGGTGCAGGAACGCCTCGATCAGCTCGATGCCTGGAACCTCGACTCCAAGCTGGAGCGGGCCATGGACGCGCTGCGCACTCCCGAAGGCGACGCCATCATCGGCAACCTCTCGGGCGGCGAGAAGCGCCGCGTGGCCTTGTGCCGCCTGCTGCTGCAGGAGCCCGACGTGCTGCTGCTCGACGAGCCCACCAACCACCTCGACGCCGAATCGGTGCTCTGGCTCGAGCAGCATCTGCAGCAGTACAAGGGCACCGTGATAGCCGTGACCCACGACCGGTACTTCCTCGACAACGTGGCGGGCTGGATTCTGGAGCTGGACCGCGGCGAGGGTATTCCGTGGAAGGGCAACTACTCCTCGTGGCTGGAGCAGAAGTCGAACCGCCTGGCCCAGGAAGAGAAAACCGAGAGCAAGCGCCAGAAAACCCTGGCCCGGGAGCTGGAGTGGGTGCGCATGTCGCCCAAGGCGCGGCAGGCCAAGAGCAAGGCCCGCGTGGCCGGCTACGACAAGCTGGTGAGCGAGGAAGCCAAGGAGAAGGAGCAGCGCCTGGAGCTGTTCATCCCCGACGGGCCGCGCCTGGGCGGGCAGGTGATTGAAGCCCACGGCATCACCAAGGCCTTCGGCGACAAGCTGCTGTTTCAGAATCTGAGCTTCGCGCTGCCCCAGGGCGGTATCGTGGGCATCATCGGGCCCAACGGCGCGGGCAAGTCCACGCTGTTCCGCCTCATCACCGAGCAGCTCCAGCCCGACGCGGGCAGCTTCGAAGTCGGCCCTACGGTGCAGTACGCCTACGTAGACCAGCAGCACGACACGCTGGACCCGAACAAGTCGGTATTCGAAACCATTTCGGGCGGCACCGAAACCATGCTGCTGGCCGGCCGGCCGGTGAATGCGCGCTCCTACGTGGGCAACTTCAACTTCCGCGGCGGCGACCAGGAAAAGAAAGTCGGCAGCCTCTCGGGCGGGGAGCGAAACCGCGTCCACCTGGCTACCACGCTCAAGCAGGGCGCCAACCTGCTGCTGCTCGATGAGCCCACCAACGACCTGGACATCAACGCTATCCGGGCCCTGGAAGACGCGCTGGAAAACTTTGCCGGCTGCGCCGTCATCATCAGCCACGACCGGTGGTTCCTCGACCGGCTGGCCACGCACATCCTGGCCTTCGAAGGCGACTCGGAAGTGGTCTGGTTCGAGGGCAACTTCTCCGACTACGAGGAAGCCAAGAAAAAGCGCCTCGGCGACGTGGAGCCCAAGCGCGTGCGGTACCGCAAGCTGGGCTAAGCCCGGACGTTGCCCGGACACCCAAACGCCAATCAGCCCCCGGAAGCAGTTCCGGGGGCTGATTGGCGTTTGGGCAACGTCCGGGCTAATCGGGCAGTACTTCGGCGTGAAACCCGGCGTCCCGCAGCAGCCTGATCAGGCAGGAGGGCAGCACAAACCCGCTGGCGCACTCCACCCGCAGAATATTGTCGCAGTCTTCGAGGTCGAAGTTGGCGCGGTACTCCGCAAACGTGGCGTGAATCCGGTCCAGCAGGCGTTGGGCGTGGCCGGGAGCCGTGACGTTGGTTTTAAAGACTTCGACCATAGCGCGGGCAGACTGGGGGTGGCACTGGGCAACAGGAGCAGCGAAGCCGGGGGAGCAGGCAGGCCGTGACAGGCGGCGGCCGGCGGAGGAAAGGGCCATCGACTCAGGCCAGATGGGGCGCGGCAAACTCCGGGGCCTCTGCCCGGCGCCGGTTGAAATAGCAGGAGGCGGCAATCAGGGCAAATCCAATAAGCAGGGGCAGCCAGCTGCTGACCGGGTCGCCCACGGCCAGGCCCGAATACAGGGCCCCGCTCAGATCGAACACGAAGCCGGCGTAGGCCCACTCGCGCAGGCGGGGAAAGCCGGGCACCAGGATGGCTGCTACGCCCAGCAGCTTGGCCACGCCCAGAAACGGCGACAGGTAGGCCGGGTAGCCCAGATGCTGCAGGCCGGCCAGGGCTTCGGGCACGCTCAGCAGGTTGGTGATACCCGACAGCGTCATCAGCGCGGCGAGCAGGCCGGTGAAAATCCAGTAGCGCAGGTTGGTCTTTTTCATGACGCAGGAAAAAAAGTTAGAATGAAGGAGCTACCAGCCCATCAGGCCGTCATGCGGAGCCTAGGGCGCATCAAGCCAGGGACCGAAGCAGCTCGCGGGCTGATGTTGGCTTACTAATCAGACGTCAGCCCGCGAGATGCTTCGGCAAGCTCAGCATGACAATACCTCTACAACGACGCCAGGCGGGATTCCTCGACTTCGCTCGGAATGACGTTCGGGAATTGTTTCCCGGGCTACTGCCGGGCGGGCTGGGGCTTGTCGTAGTTCAGCATCCAGTCGATGCCGAACCGGTCGGCGAGCATCCCGAAGGTGGCGCCCCAAAACGTGTCCTGTAGCGCCATCGTGACGGTGCCGTCGGCCGAGAGCAGGCTAAACAGGTGCTGGATTTCCTCGGGGCTGTGGCAATTGATGGACAGGGAAACCATATCGCCCTTGGCCGCGGGCCCCAGGCCCGAGTCGGAGGCCATCAGCACCAGGTCGGCGGTGGTCAGCATGGAGTGCAGCACGTTCTGGAGGGCGTCGGGCGCTACGTGCTCGGCGGCGGGCGTGCCCGCGATGCTCTGCACCATCAGCTCGCCGCCGAGGCATTGCTGGTAGAAGGTCATGGCTTCGCGGCAGTTGCCGTTAAAGGTCAGGTAGGGGGTGAGGCGGGGCGTGTTCATGAAGTTTGAAGAAAGGGAAGGTGAATTTTTGGATGGGGTAAGCCCGCGGCTGCTGCCAACGAGTGTAGTAATCGGGGCGTGAAGCAGCTTTGAATGCCAACAAAATTAGCAATATTTGGGGCGGGTAGCAGGGGCTATTCCGACCAATTCCGGGTTGATTCCGACAACGCCAGGTAGTAGGTTTAGAAAGATGAAGCACATCACCATTCTCGTTCCGCGGGGTGCCATTCTGGGCAGCATCGAAGGCCCCCGCCTGGTGTTTTCCGAGGTCAACGCCTTGCTCGGGCGCCTGGGCCGCCCGCCGCTGTTCCACCTCGAGCTGGTGGGGCTGGCCCACGAAACGCCGGTGTGCGGGGGCCTGTACGCGGTGTATACCCCGCTGCTGCTGGCCGACGTGGCCCGCACCGATCTGGTTATCATCCCGGCCGTAGATGGCGACCTGACGCTGGCCCTGGAGCGCAACGCGGAGTTTAGTCCCTGGATTCTGGGGCAGCATGCCCGGGGGGCGGAAGTCGCCAGCCTGTGCGTGGGCGCCTTTTTGCTGGCCGCGACGGGCCTGCTCAACGGCCGGCAGTGCACCACCCACTGGGCCGCCGCCGCCGACTTTCGCCGCATGTTTCCGGCCGTGGAGCTGGTCGAGGACCGGCTGGTTACCGATGCGCACGGCATCTATTCCAGCGGCGGGGCCTTTTCCTACCTGAACCTGGTGCTGTATCTGGTCGAGAAATTTGCCGGCCGGGAAATGGCCGTTACCTGCGCCAAGGTGTTTCAGATCGATATCGAGCGGGTGAGCCAGTCGGCCTTTATCGTGTTCAACGGGCAGAAAGAGCACGGCGACGAGCCGATTAAAAAGGCCCAGGGGTACATCGAGGACAACTACCAGGAAAAGATAACCGTGGATCAGCTGGCCGAAATGCTGGCCCTGGGGCGACGCAATCTGGAGCGGCGCTTCAAGAAGGCTACCGCCAACTCCGTGGTCGAGTACATTCAGCGCGTCAAGATTGAGGCCGCCAAAAACAGCCTGGAATCGTCGCGGGAGAACGTGAGTGAGGTGATGTACCAGGTGGGCTATACCGACCCCAAGGCCTTCCGCTCGACGTTTAAGCGCCTCACCGGCCTGTCGCCGAAGCAGTACCGCGACAAGTACCAGCGGGAGGCTGTGGTAGGAGGGATTTTGGGGCGGTAACCGAAAAGCATATGTAAAGAGAAGCGCTGGTTTCTTTACATATCTTGCAGCATCTGATAAGTAAATTGCAGTTTGCTTATCAGATGCTATTCCCCTCTCCCTGGCTTACCTTATTATGCCGACCCCCCTGTGGCAGCCTGCTGACTTGCCTCCTCTCGAAGAACTGGAAACGCGGGCAGTGCTGAAAAAGCTGCCGGCGGCCCGTAGCGCCCTGGCGGAGCTAAAAGGCATTTCCAAGACGATTCCCAACGAGAGTATTCTGCTTAATACGCTGCCGTTGCAGGAAGCCAAGGATAGCTCAGCGGTGGAAAATATCATCACCACGCACGATGAACTGTTCAAAGCGGCTTTGCAGACGGAAGGAATAAAGTCGCAGGCTGCCAAGGAGGTAAGTGATTATGCTGCCGCCCTGCGCCTGGGGTTTGAGCTGGTGCAGCAGTACGGCTTTTTGAGTATAAATCATCTGACCCGTATTCAGGCGGAACTGGAGCAGAATAGCGGCGGCTACCGACGCTTGCCGGGCACTACCCTGATGAACCAGAAGGGTGAGGTGGTCTATACGCCGCCCCAGAATTCGGCTGAGATTCTGCGCCTGATGAGCAATCTGGAAGCCTACCTCAATGATGATACCCTCAGTGATGCCGACCCACTGGTCAAGATGGCCGTGCTGCACTTGCAGTTCAAAAGTATTCACCCGTTCTATGACGGCAACGGTCGTACCGGCCGCATCCTGAACATTCTGTACCTGGTGCTCAAAGGCCTGCTCGATATCCCGGTGCTGTACCTGAGCCGCTACCTTATCCGCTACAAAGCCGACTATTACCATCACCTCCAACAGGTGCGCGACACGGGCAACTGGGAGCCCTGGCTGCTGTATATGCTTGACGGGGTGGAGCAGACTTCCCGCGAAACGATTACCCTGATTGGGGAGATGCGCGAGCTGATGCAGCAAACCAAGCAGCAGCTCCGCACTTACCGCTTCTATAGCCAGGACTTGCTCAACAACTTGTTTCGGCACCCTTACACCCGTATCGAGTTTGTGCAGCAGGAGTTGAAGGTAAGCCGCATCACGGCCGCCAGCTACCTCAACCAGCTGGCGAGAGATGGAGTACTGCAAAAGCAGAAGCTAGGCGTAGCCAACTATTACATAAACCAGCCCTTATTCGACCTGCTGGCTCGCTAAGGCGGCTTTCCTGTCAAACGACTACGGCTGCTTGCGGTAGAGCATCTGAAGCTGTCGGCACGGCGGGCGTGGTGGCCGCAGGAGAAGGGCCAAGCAGTTTAGCCAAGTGGGCCGGCGGCTTATCTTGCGCCCTGCATGACCGACCTGTCCGCCTACCTCACCCGTTTCCGCAAGCTCAAAACCAGCCGCCTCGGCGGGCAGGAAGCGCCCTACAAGCCGGCCCTGCTGCTGGCCGTGCTCGAAGGCATCGAAGACGGCAGCATGCTAAACAACCAGATCATCATCACGCCCGAGCTGCTGGCCGCCTTTCAGAGCAACTGCCGCGACCTGAGCCTGTCGGGCCGGTTCCGGGCCAACAACTTCGCTTTGATTGCAGAGAGCATTATGATTTAGCTTTGAGCTTCCAATTTAGAGGAGGCATAATCAACTAAACGATAAAGCAAATGACCGTATCAATAGAAGTTCTCGAAAGGAAATATTCAGAGTTCAAAGAATTTATTGAGAAGATGGATAAGCAGCCTTTGACGACTTTTAAAGCATCAAAGTTCCTAAGCAGAGAAGAAGGCTATAAAGATTCTATCTACAAAGAAGCGCAGCAAAATTTGGGTAGCACGCATTGGAAGAGTGCTGATGTCGGGCAGGGAGAAATTCAGAAAAAAGTAGATTCTGCAATACTGAAGACCGTTAAACATGATGGCAAAACAGTAAACAACAATCTTGTCGTATGGAGCAATAAGGGGAAATTGAGAAATTTGACGGCTGGGAAAGAGCTTGATGAAACTCTGTATAATATGTATACAGGTAAAGTTGCTGATGAAGTGTCATTTGGTAGGCTGCATACCATGGGGCTCAACTATCAGTTTATTGCTTACCTGTTTTTTATAAAAGAGCAGAATAAATTCACGCCGATTTCACAGGAGAAATTTGATAAGATATTCGAATTGATAGGACTTTCTGACTTCAAGACCAGCCGCAATATCTCCTGGGAGAATTACAGTGCGTTTCTCGACATCATCAAGCAGGTTCAACGATTCCTGAAAACGAAGGACAAAGCCACTACACTGCTTGATGCCCATTCCTTTCTCTGGGTTTTGGGTAATCAGATGCAGGAAGAAGCTGTCCAAGTACCCGTTAGCAATGCTATGCCGGACACATCTGTGGCTCCGGAGCAAAAAAGAGAAGTGCCTGCCGTAGTGACAGAAGAGGTTTCTTCTGAGGTTGAAGCACCTGTTATCGCGGAAGAAGATGAAGCGCGGGCATTTCCGGAAGGAGAAATAAAGTATTGCCTTCACAGAAAAAGGGAGCGGAATCGTGAGCTGGTCAAGGCAGTAAAAGAACGAGCATTTCAAACGGATGCGAAGCTGTGCTGCCAAGCTTGTGGCTTTTCGTTTCTTGACAAATACGGGGTTCTAGGCGAAGGCTTCATCGAAGCGCACCATCTGTTTCCTATTTCCCAACTGACTGAAGCAACTCCTACCAGGCTGGATGACCTGGCGCTGGTGTGCTCCAACTGCCACCGCATGTTGCACCGCCGCCGACCCTGGCTGACGCTGGAGGACCTGAAGCAACTTGTGCAAGGATAGCAGGACGCTATTCGTCCGCCAGAAACTGCCTGCCAGCTATTCCAACATGCTCCTCAACTACGTCGAAGTATTCCGGTCACTGAATGTAAACGCCACCGCTAAGCTTGGCCCCAAGCCATACAAGCCCGCGTTGCTCCTGGCCGTCATAGCGGAAATTGAGGCCGGGCGCATCCGGAACAACCAGATTATCATCACCCCGGAGCTGATAGCTTCGTTTCGGGAATACCGGCAGAAGCTCGGGGCCACCTCCGGTTTCCAAGTCCGCAACTTCATCTACCCGTTCTTTCACTTGAGGGGCGAAGGGTTCTGGCGCTTGCAGGAAAAGCCGGGAATGAAACTGCCCGAAACATCGGCGAGCTACGTGGGCGGTCTGAAGCAATTGCAGGACACTGTTGCTTACGCCCGGCTGGATCTGAACCTGTGGCACCTGCTCCAGCAGGAGAAGACCAGAATCATCCTGCGCAATGAGTTGCTGGCCAAATACGGCTGAAGTAAAAGGCAAGTGGTAAGTCAGTGGTTATAGCAGGCGTAGGTATCTTTACCCAACCAAAGCCGCCGCTATGATTTACCTCGACAACAACGCCACGACCCGCCTCGACCCGCGCGTGCTGGAAGCCATGATGCCCTTCCTCACCGACGAGTACGCCAACGCCGCCAGCACTCACCCTTTCGGCCTGCGGGCGCACGAAGCCGTGAAGCTGGCGCGGCAGCAGATGGCGCAGTTGCTGGGCTGCGAACCCCAGGAATTTATTTTCACGTCGGGCGCTACTGAGGCCATCAACCTGGCCATGAAGGGCGTGGCGGAAAGCTACTCCAGCCGGGGCCGGCACATCATCACGGTGCAAACCGAGCACAGCGCCGTGCTCGACGTGTGCCGCTTCCTCGAAACTCAAGGCTGCGAAGTGACTTACCTGGCGGTACAGCCCGACGGCCTACTCGACCTGGCCACCGTGCAGCAAGCCCTGCGCCCCGATACCATCCTGGTATCGGTAATGCTGGTGAACAACGAAACCGGCGTCATTCAGCCCATCCAGGAAATTGCGGTGCTGGCCCATGCGGCTGGGGCGTTATTTATGACCGATGCCACTCAGGCCGTAGGCAAAATGCCGATTGATGTAGAAGCGCTGGGCATCGACTTGCTCACCTGCTCGGGCCACAAGCTGTATGGCCCCAAGGGCGTGGGTGGCCTCTACGTACGCCAGCGCAAACCGCGCCGGGTGAAGCTGGCGGCCCTGTTGCACGGCGGCGGCCACGAGCGGGGCTGGCGCAGCGGCACCCTCAACGTGCCCGGCATCGTGGGGCTGGGCCACGCCGCCGAACTGTGCCGCCAAAGCATGAAAGAGGAAGCAGCCCGCATCGGGGCGCTACGTAATGAACTGGAAGCAGGCCTACTTGCCATTCCTGGTACCCGAGTGAACGGAAACCGCGAGCACCGCTTCTACAACACCACCAATATTCTCTTCGAGGGCTGTGACTCCGACGCCATGATTATGGGCTTGGAAGGTATTGCTGTTTCCAATGGCTCAGCTTGTACGGCCGCTTCGGTTGACCCGTCGCATGTGTTGCTGTCAATGGGTATGGACGAAACAGAAGCGTTTTCGTGTTTACGGTTTAGTTTAGGACGTTTTAATTCGCCAGAAATGCTTGTAGACGTTATAGATAGTGCACAAGATATAATAAGTCGCTTGCGCGGATATATTCTCGCATAAGCCTTACGCATTAAACCTGTCTACTAACTCTTTTACTCCTTTGCTGCTTAAGGGAATATTATCAAATTTGATATGCCCCAAAGATTCCAACTGTTTAGAAAAGAATGCTTCCGACAGGTCTTGCTCTTCTACACCTTGACTAATTAGCTTACTCATTAATTTGATTAATGCTGTGAACCCAATAGTTTTTTTCAAAACAGAGTTCGTGCTATCCCAGTCATAAGCAAAAACTTTGCTCACTGACTTAAAGAAGTTTAGTATGACCTTAAAAACAATCTCATCTTTTTCATTGACAAAATATTTTCTGAGAGGCGGAGTAGTTCTGCTAAACTCTGTAGCTTCAGTTAGCTTTTGGCCTTTGCGTGATAAATCCTTATCCGCTTCGGCTTGCCTTGCATTCCCACTAATCAATTTAATTATGGTTTTTGCAACAGTGCTTTGTGTGACGAGGCCATTGTAACGTTCATTAGCCTTGCCTAGAATCTTAATAGTCTTATTTAAAGGCGAGTCCTTTGTTTCATTCAATAGTTTTACCGTTTGCCGTGCAACTGTATATGGACTCCTTGTGTCAGAAATGCCAAATAATTCATAAACCAACGATGGTGTGACACGTGTTTGCTTACCATTTATTGTTGCAAATATTTCAGCTTGTTCTGAAATCATTTGGTCCAAGAAGATTGTAACTGGCAAATCAAAAATAATAGAGCTGTCCTGACTATTAAATCCTGACATGCGGTGCTGTCCATCTATTACTTGCGCTACACCTTCTTCATATGGAACCAGTAGAACTGGACTAGTTTCATTGAAGCTGGCTGAATAACCATCCAAAGCCGAAAACTCTGATTTAATAATACTGTCTTTGGTCAAATCTATTTGTAAGTCGTAGGTTAAAACAACCTCTTCAACCAAGACTTTCTCATATGGAATATTCAAAATAATTGCCGTAGGAAAATTAGCGTCTGATGTTTTAATATAAGTTGCTATATCTTCTTCCCTTGATTTGGAAACCTCGCGTTGAATTCCTGAGTAAATTTCTTTTCCATCATCATCATAGCCCACGAAGATTCTTTGCTTGTTTATAGCGATTTTTTTTAAGTGCTGCCAAGGCATCGATGTAGAATACAGACTGCCAATAGGCTGCTCAACCTTATTGCATCTCAAGACCAAGTACTGTCGACCTGCTAATTCTTTAATCATAACTTGATGCCATCAGTGGTTTGAGTTACTTCCTCTGCTTTTTCTGCAATTTTTTTTGCTTGCCTGTTTTTTTTGAATTCCTCAACTTCAGTATAAATTGCGTTTTTGTGAAAATAAAAATATGTTCCTATGATGAAAGTAATAAACAAAATAACTCCAGATATCCACTCAATTACAGTAATAAACACCCAGCTTCTATTAAGTGTAAGCTGGCATTCTATAAAAACGTATAGAATAAATAAGTACAGTAAAAAAAGCACAAGGTTAATCAGAATATTTCTCTTCTTTGCATCTTCGTCCTCAAAGTCAAATATAAGAATGAAGTAGGTGCAAAGTATCCCAGCACATAGCGTTAACATACTGCCGTCACCATAGAACGCTCTTTTCGAACTTTCTTCAAGTTTTAATGCGACCCATATGTAAGGCACAACAGGCAATATAAACGTTATGATTATAAAAGCCATCATTTCCTTTTTCTTACTTGCGAACAAGTATTGATAGAAACTGAAAAAGTAGGTGAAGTTTACAATAGGGGCTTTTTCTGGTAAATCTGAATTCATATTTTCTGATATTTATTTCCAATACTGTTCCACTTCAAATAACTCCCCGCGCTTGAACTCCTTCACGTTCGTTACGGCTTGCCCCTTCTGAATCTTGCTCATGCTTTGGCCCAGCAAGCGGGTTTCGGCATCGCCTAAGCCCAGGAAGCGGGACATGGGCTTAAGATTCAAACGGTCGTTGATTTCAAGCAGAACGGCATTAGCGCACATACTGGAAAAGTCGAATGTGGGTTGGTTGAACTCCTCAATGCCCTGCGAGAGCAGTACCACGGCTACGCCCTTCGAGCGAATCTCGCGCAGGATGCTTTCCAGCAGTTCCTTCGACTTTTTGTCCTTGAACAGCACGTGGGCCTCGTCAATCAGCAGCACATAGCGCAGGGCCTGCACGCCGTTGGTAACGGGCGCATTTTCCATGCTCATGAACGTGTTGTAGACGTAGTAAATCGCCAGGAACGAGGCCGTGAAGCGAATGGTGCGGTCCAGGTCGCCGGAGAGGCTGAAGTAGTAGTTCTGGTTGAGGAAGCTGGCTTTGGGGTCGGTCTTGGTGGCGAATAGCTCGTAGTCACTCAGGCTGCTCATAATCTGGGTGAGCGTATCGGCTTTGCCGCCGGTCACTTCGAACAGGCATTCGCTGATGTCGCGCAGCGACGGGTAGGCCCCGCCCTTCTGGCGGGCAAAGGCTTCCTTGGTGGCATCTTTCAGCTGCTGAATCTGGGTGGCTCCCATGCGCGGCGCGTAGGTGGCAATAATGTCCACGAACTTGCTGATGCCCATGAGGCGATTCTTCTCATTCACGTTGTCGATAAACGTGAGCGGATTGAGCGGAAAAGCTTTTTCCGGCGCGTTGATGAATGTGGTCTTCGTGCGGTCGAAGAACGGCTTCATGGCCTTCACGTCGTCCTGCTTCAGGCCTTTGAAATCAAGGTACAGGAAGTTGATACCGCCATTCGAATTCTCTACGAACTGGCGCAGCAGGTCCAGCGCAAACTGCGTTTTGCCGGTGCCCGAATTGCCGGCTACGGCCAGGTGGGCGTTGCTGCGCACGTTGGTATCGTTCAGCACCACCCGAATGGGCTTGCGGGCGTCGTCCAGGGTGTGGCCAAACTGCAAGGTGAGGGGGCCGGCAAAGTAGCCTTTGGTCACCGTCTGGTTGTTGTTCGGCGCGGGCTTGCCTACTTCTACTTCCTCCAATGATTCCGAGCCGCGCTCAATGTGCTCAATCAGGAAATCAAGGCCCGTGTAGTTGCGGTTGTCAGCGAAAATCTTGTTGAGCCGCTCCAGGCCATCATCGATGTGCATTTTCAGGTAGCGCGGCAGGTTCAGGTCTTCCTTATGGATGCCGTAGTGCTGGCAGATGAGCGCCACGTAATACGCCTTATTGCCCCCGAACAGCGTTTCTTCCTTATATTCCTTGCCCTGGCTGTTTTTGATAGTGCTCAAATCCAGCCGCTCCCCCCGCGAAATGGAATAGGCCAGCGCAATGCGGGAGATAATGTTTTCGGATTGGCCCTGTGGAAACATGCGGCGCGTCAGCTCCGACACGACGGCTTTGTTGGTATCCGAGGTTCTGATATTGAGTATCACGGGGACTGCGGTAGCTTAGTTGGCGTTGTGGTAGAGTTTCGAGTAGTGCGAAAACAGCGCGTCGGGTGCTACTTCCTCGAAGCTCGATTGGTCGGCATCCTGGTTCACGATGAGGTAAGACCGGGCCACATTGGGTAACAGCATCTCGTACTCGCGGGCCGACATTTCCTTGTTGATGAGCGGGAATAGAATCACCTGGTCAGCAATTTTGGGATAGAAGTGCCGCACAATGTTTTCAGCGTGTTGGTCGTCGAACTTCTGCATCGGCGAGTCGATGAAAATCGGGAAGTCAAAGTCCGACTCCTCTACCAGCCCATACAGCAACGCCGTAGCATACAGCTGCTGTTCGCCCTTCGACAGGCCTTCCTTCAGAATGACATCACCACGCTTGTTGTAGAGCTCGATTTCGATGTCGCCGCCGATGATGTGCACCTTCACATCGTGCACGAAGCCCTTCTTGTGCATGAGCATCTTCAGCCCTTTGTGAATCTGCTTTGCCAACGCCTCCTTCTTGCGCTCCTTGTACAGCGTGATGTAGTCGCGCAAACGCCGCGAGAGAGCTTCCGTCAGCGCGTCCTTTTCCAGGTCCTGCGCCGAGGCCTTTAGCTTTTTGCGAAGCTCGTCCAGCTGCTTTTCCTTGTTGACGATGGCCACCTGGTCGTTGGAAATAGTTTGTTCCAGCGCCCCAACCTGCTCTCCCAGGCTATCGATTTCGTCGTCCACTTCCTTCTTGCGCTGGCGGTCAGCTTTCACCACCGCGTCTTCCGACAAGGATTCCGCGTCGGCAATGCGGCGCTTAATCTGCCCCAGATCGTTGCGCGTCTGGTTGTACTCGAAGTGCAGCCGCTTAAACTCCTGCCGGAACGACAGGCGCAGGTTATCAATCAGCGTCTGCATCTGCGCCCGCTCCGATTCGGTCAGGTCGTGCAGCAGCTTGAAATCATCCGGGAACGACGGTCCTTCCGTGGCCAGGTGCCGCCGGATAAGCTTGCGGAACGTGGTATTGTAGAAATCCCGAATACTGCCGGCCACCACCTTGCCGCACTGGTCAATTTCTTCCGACAGCTCGTCCAGTAGCTTGTCTTCGACGTTGACTGCGTCTTCGGGCTACTTCTGCTGAAATATGTGTTGCCGGTGCCACGCAAATGCTTCCAGCGAAGGCAAATGATGCGCGGGCAACAGGAGTAATTTGCCGGCCATCTGGCGCAGATGAAAGGCACTATCGGTATTCTCGGTAAAGGCCGCAGAAAATACGACCCGGTAGTTTTCATCTACTGTCAATAAGCCTCGGTCAAATGCTCGGTGCAAATTGGGGCAAAGCGCAATACCGTTGGTAAGCGTATTATCGAAGCCTACGGCAAACGGTTTGATGTGGCAGGCATCCACCATCGTGATATTGAACGTTGCCGAAACGCGCAAACCAGAAATGCAGCAGGTTTCGTTGTAGAGTTTGACAACTTCGCGGCGGAATACAGTACCCCGATTGTATACTTCAATTTCGTATTTCTCGGGGTCAAGCTTGGTTTTGGCGCTTTTCGAGTCAGCCTTCAATTCGTCAATTACAGCCTTGTATTCGGCTTGGCTTTCATTGACAATTTCGCGTTCTAGACCTTGCACGTAACCCGCGCTGTCATCCTTGATTCGTGGCGCGGTTTGACCGGGAAAATATATGGTCAACAATGCTTGCCGCAATAGTTGCCAATTCTCAGGTTGCGCGAGCAAGGTTGCTAGGTTTGTATCTATCTCCGCGCAAGCAACCGCTGCCGATAGGTTACTGAAAGTACGCATTGAGCCCGCGTTTTGCAGCCACAGTTCGCATCCGGGCATGGGCTGCAAACGCCACCAGTGACCCTTTTCATTGGCCAAGTGATAAAACGGCAGCGCAAACCGCTTTTCGTGCCCGGTTGTAACCAAAGCATTCCAGTAGTTGGAGAAGGTGCAGGTTAATTCGGGCGTAATAACAATCTGATTTCCGTCAATACGCCCCACCGCATATTCATGCAAAATACTCAGCAACAAAATGGGCTTGTGCGGTGCTTCTCCTTTGCTTTTATCACGCTTCAGGTGCGTAAAAGCGTAGCGGTAATAATCAAGAATTTTGGCGCTATTCATAGGCTGCCTCAGAACTTATACGGCAACTTTTTGCGCTTCCAGATAATCGTCAAGCAGGTTTTCGATGTCGTGCTGCAAACCGCGCTTGCGAAGCATCAGCGACTTGGCTTTAACGACTTTCATCGTTTGCTGAATTAAATCGAAATGGCCGGGATTGTCGTGGCATACCTCACGCAATAGCGTTTCTTCCTCCCGTACCTTGTTCGTGCGCTTATCTAATTCCAAATCAACGTTGGTGCCGAAAACCGAATTATAAATCCCGGCTACTTCAAACTCGAAAATCCCATCCCGGTACCACGTCACCTGAATCGCCACCAGCTCCTGATGCGTGATAAAGGTCATGGTTTCATCGTATTCGGCCCGGATTTCCTTTTGGGCTACTAATAAACGACGCAAAATCTCCGCCCGCGTCTTGGGGGTATAAGGCCCCCAATAATTTTCGCGGGTGGTGCCGTTGCGGAGCTGCCGCTGGCGGTAGGTTTCGGGGTTATCGCGGGCCTCAATCAGAAAGTCACGCAGTTCCGACAGCGGCTCCATCCAGGTTTCCCCGTTCATGATGAGGCCGTCCATCGACTTGTCTTTCACCACTACCGTGCACACCCAGCAGCCGAAGCGGCTTTTGCCGCAGGAGGGCGTTTCGTCATCAATCACCAGCGGGCAATCGGCCTCGGTGCTGGCGTTGCGGTACAGCGTAATCAGCTCCTTATGCGTCCCGCCCCACGGCGGCGGCACCTGGCTTAGGTACTGCCACAGCTCGTTCGTCTCAATGTCTTTGATAGGCGCGTACACAAAGGCATTCGGCAATACGTGCTTACGCAACCTCTGTCCATGTATCGCGTGCTTGGCCATCGAGCGGGAGCGGCGGGAGCTTTCCGCCGAACGGGTGCCCAGCAGAATGATAGCCTCGCCCGCGTCGCTGATCTTAGTTTTGATGAAGTGCGTAGTCGGGCTGATTTTCAGACGCTCGGTGCACCACCGAAAGGTGCTCGACGGGGCCGGATAGCCCTTGCCTAGCAGGTTAGTCCAGAACGTGTCCTCAAGCCGGGGCGTGGTGCGATGCACGTAGAAGGGCATGCTTTGGGTGGTAGCCGCCGCCTCAATCCGGTGCAGTGTGTCCTCAATAAAGCGCACGATGCGCGGGTTCTCCACCATCGTGTCGTTGCACACCACGTGGATAGGCCGCCACCGGAGTTGCTCCGGTAGCTTCTGAACGGCTTTCCAAACCATTTGCAAGAGCATGGTGGAGTCTTTGCCGCCGCTGAAACCCACGATCCACGGCCGACTGTTGTCTTCGGCCTGGTATTGATCCTGAATTTCAGCTTCTATGAAGGGGAGTATTAAAGCCATAAAGGGTCTTCGCAAAGGAGGGCGTTCGGGCTGATAACAGCGAACAGTAGCAAGTGGCGGTAAGGTGGTATTTTCCAGGTTGGGCAGATGCCCAAAACCGCCTAATCTCCAAATATAGGCAATTGATATAGACCAAGGATTGGGTGAGAAGATACACATTTAAGTATGTACCTGAGAGCTTAGAGAATAGCTTTCGAAAAGATAATTCCTACCTCGGCCCTCATTCCCGGCGCTAACATTGACGCAGTTGTCAGGGGTTGTAGCCGCAATTGTAGAATCACAGCTGAAGGCTACAACCCATCTGTAGCCTTCAAAAAAAATTGCCTCCGGAAGGCTACAAACCCGCGCCGCTCGTTATGCAGCGGCTATGCCTTACCCTGCTATTCCCTCCGACACCCTGGCCGCCGCCATCCGCCAGTACCTGGGCCTCACCCAGGCCGAACTGGCGGCCTACCTGGGCGTGACCCGGGCGCAGGTGGCCCACGCCGAGGCCGGGCGGCGGGTAATACGGGGCGAAGCCAGCCGGCGACTCGGCGGGCTGGCCCGGCTGCTGCCCGCGCCCATCGGTCCGGCCGACACAGAGGCCGCTACTCCAGAGCCCGTAACCCCGGCCACCGGGCCGTTGCGGCGGCGGCTGGCGCGCTGCATCTGGGAAGCCGCTAATCGGCGGGCCGAGCTGCTGGCGTTGGATGCCGGGGCGGCGCAGGCCCGCCGCTGGCAGGCGGTGCTGCCCGCCCTGCGCGCCCTGCTGCCCGCCCCTGATTCGGCGGCGGCGGCCCGGCAGCACCGGCGGCTGGCCGACTGGGCCGCCCGGGCGGGGGCCGCCACCGACCCGGAACAGGCGGCGGCGCGGGTGCTGCTGACGCTGCGCATCCGCTTCCTGGCGGCCGAAGCCGCCGCGCTCCGGGAGCTGCTGAGCGAGCCGGCCGACCCCGTTGGTTCCGCGGAAAAATAAATTAGCCCAGTACAATACTACCGGAGAATTACCCGCCGTTTTCGCTCTGTAATTGTCTTTCCACCTTTCACTTACCGTTTTATGGAGTACTCACTAAATCTTCTGACCACCGTGGCTGACTGCGACACTTTGCTGGCCAAAGCCGCCAGCGACCAGAGGGTGCTGCAGCACCGCTCCGACAACTACGACTACGCCCGCGAAGCCTCGGGCGAAACGGCCACCGAGATTCAGGCGTCGCTGGCCAGCCTCGATGCCGAAATTTCGTCTCTGAACACCATTATCCCCACGCTGGCCGCGGGCACCAGGGCCCGCAAGAGAAACGAGGTGGAGCTGCGCGACGCCATCCACGCCCGCGCCGGCCTGCTTGACCGGCAGGCCGCCCGCGGCCCGGTGGCCCTGCTCTCCCGGGAGCGCGACGTGGCCGAAACCGACGCCCAGATTGCGGAAATCACCAATTTCATTGCGGTCATAACTGCCCGGAGAGCTGCTCTATAAACTATAAGCCCGCCTATTGCATCCAGCCCGCCCCGGACTTCTCCGGGGCGGGCTGATTTCTTTAGAGCAATACTACCGGGCAGGCCAGAAGAGTGTTCCCGCTGCTACTCCGGCCGCAGTACCCGATAGGGCCGGCCAAAATCCGGACGCTGGCTACCGGTGGGCTACTGTGCGCCCCGGACCCGCATGGGCAGCGTAAATACTGCTTCCGAGGCCGTGATGAACAGCGTCCGGCGGTTTTTGCCCCCGAAGCACACGTTGGCGGTCCAGGCGGCGGGCACGTCGATGTGCTGAAGGAGCTGCCCGGCCGCGTTGTAGACGCTCACGCCCTTGCCCGTGAGGTACACGTTGCCCTCCTGGTCGATGGTCATGCCGTCGGAGCCCTGCGCTACGAACAGCTGACGGTTGGTCAGGCGGCCGTCGGCGCCGATAGCGTAGCGGTAGGTTTTGCCGGCCCCGATGTCGGCCACGTACAGCTGCCGCCCATCCGGGGTGCCGATGATGCCGTTGGGCTGGGTAAGCTGGTCGTCGACTACCACGGGCTCCTTCTGCCCAGAAGGCAGGAAGTATACCTTCTGCCCGCCGATGCCCGGGTCGGGCGTGGTGCGCGTCCAGTAGTCGCGCTGGTAGTAGGGGTCGGTGAAGTAGATGCCGCCGGTGCCGGGGTGCACCCACAGGTCGTTGGGGCCGTTGAAGCGGTGGCCCTGCCGGTCGGCCAGCAGCACGGTCACCCTCCCATCGGGCGCAATGGACCAGAGCTGATTTTGCTCGTCGGCGCAGGCCAGCAGGTTGCCCTGCCGGTCGAAGTACAGCCCGTTGGCGCGCCCGGTCTTTTCGAGGAACACGCTGAGCTTGCCGTCGGTGCCGTACTTCCAGATCTTGTCGTTGGGCTGGTCAGTGAAGAACACGTTGCCCGCCTGGTCCACTGCCGGCCCTTCGGTGAACCTGAACTGCCGGGCTACCAGCCGCGGGGCCGCATCACCGGCGAGAATCGAGCGTTGGGAAGGCGGGGAAGCCGTAGTGCAGGCCGTAAAAGCCAGGGTGGCCAGCACAAGGGCGCGGTAGGGGAAAGGCATGCGGCAAGATAGGCGGGAAGGCGGCTCGGCGGGGTGCCCCAGGGCTCCGGCTCGAAGCTCCGGCCCGGCGTATTTGCGGCTGTTGGATTCGAAAACGAAAAAGACTCCGCAGTGGATGCTGCGGAGTCTTTGCTGCCGGGTGCTGCCGATTGTGAGCGTCCTCTGTTTTTTCGCCAGCATTTGTTGTGCTGTACCGGGCTTAGCCGCGGTGGCAGGCCGGCCTTAGCCGTGGTTGTAGGCCGGGCAGTCCTGGGCAGTAAGCTCGGTGAGGGCAGTTATAGTAGCTGCGGCCCGGTCGGTTTGCTACCGGGGTACTTGCAGCCAGGGCGTCTTGTCAATGCGGATATCCTGGTACTGTTCGAGTAGAGCGGGGGAATAATGGCTCCTGAAAAAGTGCTGCTTGCCCACCCGGTATTGGCGGGAGGTTTCCGTGGCCCAGGGTTTATCCCAGTCCGTGATACCGCTATAGACCCAGGTAGGCCCCTCCTTATTGATGATGGTGTCCTGATCCGACACAAATAAGTGCAGCCAGGTGCGGTCTTTGCGAAATTCCAGCGCCCCAAAATTGAGCAGGGCCTGGGACGTTTTCACCTGCGGATCTACCTGGTAGGCGCCCAGCGTAAGGTCATCCTGCCCCACCCGCTCCGATTGCGAATGGTCTTTTGCATTCTTCAGGGCTGCCTGCTTGAGCGGGTCCAGGGTTTCGTGCGACAGGCCGCTGGCCACCAGCTCGTAGGCCAGCACGCGCTTGGATGGCGTGGAGGCTTTCGAGTCGGTGTACCAGATTTCGGTGATGACGCCCACGTGAACGTCGCCGCTGAGAATAATCGGGCGGGCCTTCTTTTCCTGCCGCAGCCAGATCAGCTTCTGCACAAACCGGTCGTGTTCGGCTTTGCTGGTAGGGGCATCCCAGCCGTCGGCAAGGTCATCGGCCGCATCGGGCTCCAGCTTGCCGGTTGCTTTTTTGACGGGATTGTTAAAGCCGAAAAACAGGGGGGCCGGCGAGACAAGTAGTATTTCCTCGTTGGGTTGGCACAGCGCGGCCCAGGCCTCAAAGGCCTGCCATTGCTCTTGGCCCAATACCTGCCCGCGGCTTATGTCCCGGTTGCTGCGCAAGTCAAAAGCAAAGCCCCGGACCCCACCCACCGTAAATTCCTGGTGCAAGGACTGACTGCTGCGGGTGGCGGCGGCCACGTCCAGGCCGGCTCGGGGACCCAGCTGCAGCTGATGGGCAATGTAGCCTTGGCGGGCGGCCTGGTAGAAGGGTTGGCGGGCGGGGTTTATTTCCCCGTTGGTGTAGTCATCCTGGTGGGAGCCCCAGCCGTCCCATATCTCGTGGTCGTCCCAGATGTTGACGCTGGGAAGCCGCCGGAATACTTCATCCAGGGTGCGGAAGGCGCCGAAATACTGGTACATACGCTGCACGTGCGCCCCGAAGCGCTCCTGGCCCAGGCGCGGCACCGGATCAGTATCGCGCCAGCCCACCATGAGGTTGGGAGCAGGGGCTTTCCCTTTCTTCTTGTCGGTTTCGTAGCCCGCATCCACATATACCTGGTCGCCGGTGCCGATAACCAGGCGGGGCGGGGCCAGCAGGGGCCGCAAAAAGCGGCCGGCTTCCTGGACGCTGCCCATGTTCCTGGGTGCCGGGCGGCTCGCCGGCGCATCCGGCCGGCGCGTAAAGACGTTCACCTGCGCGGGCTCTTGGGCTACTATACCCTGAAAAAGCCGGCGCATCCGCCAGTTGGTTATTCCAAATGAGCCCTTGATCAGGCTCGGTTCCGGGGGAGGGCCCGCCACGGTAAAGGGTTGGAAGCACCCATAAACCAGTACCGAAAACTCCTGCTGGCTTTGGGGACGGTCCAAGCTGGCTTTCTTCTTCGGATACACCCAGCTGCCGTCAGTTGCCGGCTGCTGGTTTGGGTGGGCAAACACTACCCGAACCGAGTCCAGGGGCGTACTCCAGGAGGCTGTGTAGCTCGGGGCCGGCAGCGGCAGGGTGGCAAGCTTGCGTCCCTGGGCGTTGAAGACCTCTGCCTGGGGCCGGAGGACTGACCCGTGCAGCACAATCCGGCCATTGGTCTGATCGAGCGGGTAGGCCACCGAAACCCGGCAATCGAGGCCCGCATCATAATCAAAGCTTTGGCCAGTGGGGAAGCGGGTGTCGGGCACCGGCGTTGGTTGGGCCTGTACCGGACAACAGGCGGCCGCCAGCAGCAGCAGCGTGCTGCCGGAGGAATAGCGGGCAAAACATGAACGGGAGTCAGTCATTGTGCGAGGATAGCTATGCGGTGATGGGGAGTGGCACGAGCGGGATGGACGCCCGGGCAGGCAAACGGTGCCTCCTGCGTCGGCTTCACTGTGCGGGGGGCAGCAGGATGTTCTCCGGGTTTACTGCCCGCTCATTACGAAGAGGTCTTGTTGCCGGCGGTACCCTGGGCGCGGAAAATCTGGAACCCGAACCCTAAGCCCAGCCAGGGCCGGTCTTTGTAGATCCAGCTGCGGCCAATCTGGCCCGGCATTACATCCAGGCCGGAGAAAAGGGTGACCTGAAACTTGTCGTACTCAAAGACATAGCCGCCCGAAAAAGTCACGCAGCTCTGAATAGCTTCAGCGGTCAAGTAATTTTTGGTGGTGTAAGGCGTCGCTTTAATCGAGGAAAAGCTGAGCCCTCCCACCAGGCTGTGCGTAGCAGGGCTGAGGCGGTTCGGCCGGATTTTCCAACCGGCGGAAATGCCGATATTAAAGTCGTTGCCGAACTCGGAGTAGATGTTATACTTGCCTTCTTCCGATTTGCGGCCGGGCCTGATCTTGATCAGCGTAGTAGCGGCCCCGACGGTGAAGTTGCCTTTTTTCTCCAGCCGCACGGCAAAGGCGTTATAGTTGGCCACAGAGAGCTTAAAGTAGATGTCAGTACCCGCAGCAGTTGCTACTAAAGCAATATTTTTCTCGGTAAACTTTTCGCCCGCCGTGAATCTGGCAATTCGGATAATGTAGTCAGTGTCAACGATTGTGCGGATGGTAAAAATAGTGTTAGCACTTATCGGTTGGGGTACTGCTCCGCTTACCGGCGAGCCATCGAAGTTGCACTGGGTGAGTGGGATGTCATGGTTGAAAATGTGGCGGCCATCCCGCGAGTCAGTCTGGGCAAAGGTGCCGCCGATAGTGGCGGTAAAAAGTAGGAAAAGCAGTAAAAAATGCTTCATGAAGGGAAAGAAGGGAGAGGTGAAAAAATGAGTGACGGAAACAATGAGTCAATAAGGCCCGGTTTGGGCCAGCGCAAAATTCTTGATTATGCGCCCGCGGTATGTCAGTGCCAGCACTGAGTTTTAGCAGCGCTAAGGCACCGTCCACGTCGGGGTGTTGCCCTTTTCTAGTACCCCGACTGAAACTGCCGGCCACCCAGGCAACGCCCGGCTGCCAGCGCGCATCTATCCCGCTGAACCTTAAGCTCTGATCATGAAAAACGCTGCCCGTGCCCTGCTCCTCGGAGCCGCCATTCTCAGCACCTCGGCCGCCCAGGCCCAGCAGGTCAAGCAAACCCGCCCGGTACCCACCTTCCAGGCCGTGCACGCCGGAGGGGGCATCGACGTATTCCTGACTCAGGGACCCACGGCGGCCGTGGTAGTGGACGCCCCGGCCCAGGCCCAGGCCCGCATCCGGGCCACGGTGCAGAACGGCCGGCTGGAAGTGGGCTGGGAACCAGGCTTCTCCTGGAAAAAGCTGGCGGCGGGTATGAGCAGCAAGGTCAGCGTGTACGTCACCTGTCCCCGCCTTACCGACCTGAGCGTCAGCGGCGGCTCCGATGCCCGGGGCGAAACGCCTTTCACTACCGACAACCTGCAGCTCAGTGCCAGCGGCGGCAGCGACATCCGCCTGACGCTCACGGCCAAAACGCTGACCAGTTCCGCCTCGGGCGGCGGCGACATCTACCTCACCGGCAAAGCCGGGCGCCAGAGTGTCTCGGTGAGCGGGGGCAGCGACTACCACGCCTTCGCCCTGCAAAGTGCTACCACCAAAGTAGAAGCCAGCGGCGGCAGTGACGTAGAAGTATCCGTGGATCGGGAATTGTCGTCGGATGCTTCCGGGGGCAGTGGCGTGCGCTACAAGGGCAATGCCCGCCTCGTGAAAGCCCACGCCAGCGGCGGGAGCGGGGTGCGCAGGGTGCAGTAGCGCGCGTGCGGAACCGCTCCGTTCGGCGGGCTGCGGAAGGTAGGCGGGGGCGGCCTTGTCGGTCGCTTCGCTCACCGAGGCAGACAGGGGGCACCAAGGCAGAACAGGTTGAACAAAGCCTGCAAAACTTGTGTTGCAGGGCTTACCAGTGCCAGTGATTCAGCCACCGCGCCCAAGCTCGCTACCACCGCTTTATGTCCCACACGTTTCTTTCACTGCTGGCCTTTGGTCTACTGGCTGCTCCCGGTTCAGCCCTGGCCCAGCAGCAGGGTGCGCCCCCGGTAGCGTCGGCTGACCTGCCGGCTGCTCCGGTCCGGGAGTGCCCCACGCTGACCGGCGTGATAACCGACCAGAACCACCAGCCGCTGACGGGCGCCACCATTGTGGTGCAGGGCATCAGTGATGCCTACAGCACCAATTCGGAAGGCCGCTACATTATTGCTCCCCGCCGGCCGATGCCGCAGGCAGTCCACCTGCAGATCAGCGCCGTGGGCTACGAAACCCAGAAGCTGGAGCTCACCGGCTGCCAGCCGCCCGAGGTGATGTTGCGCAGCCTGCCCGGAACGCGCTTCAAGCGCGACGGCCGCATCAAAAAGACGACCTCCACCGGCAAAATCAAGTAAAGAAGCGCTGCTTTGCAGGCCGCGGGGCCGCGGGCGGAAAACCTGCCGGAAGCGGAGCATGGAGCAGCAACCGGAGGACTCGGGTCGCGCCACGCGGGGGCCGGCTCACTACGCCGGATCGTTGAAGTGACGCTCCAGGAAGCGCCAGGCGTTGCGCCAGAGCAGGTCCCGCACCTTGTCGCGCACGTTGTCGGTATCCAGGCCGTAGCGGATGCGGGGGTTGCCGTCGGCCAAGCCCACTAGCCGCTTGACCAGCGCATCCTCCACGTCGTCGAAGTCGAGCACGGAGCGGCTACACTTCAGCGGGACGATCAGGCCGTCGAAATCGGAGCCGATGCACAGGCAGCGCCAGGTGGCCGGGCCGCCCACCCGCACCATGTACAGAATCTGCTGGGCCAGAAACTTGAGGTGGCGCCGCCGCGTGCGCTCCAGCCAGGAAATACCGGCCTCCTCATCGGTGGGCTGCCCGGCGCCGCTGGCCTCGGCCCGGTCGTCGGCTTCCAGCAGGTCATCTTCGTCCTCCACGTCTGCGTCATCGGCCGGGTGCCGGGCGGGAGCTTCTACCGGCGGCCGGCCCGGAATCAGGTCGTACTCGGCCCGGCTGAAGATTTCCTTGGCCGTCTTGTTGACGCCGGCAATGCGCTTGTCGAGCGAAAGGCCGATGAGCCCGCCCGAGTCCACGATTTCGCGGATGTCCTCGTCGTAGAGATTGATAGACCAGCAGTTGAAGTCGCGGGGCGTCACGCCGGGGTTCAGGCCGCCCTGCCGGTAGTGGACCACCACCAGGTCGGGCACGGAGCGGTGGGCCACCGCCTTGCGGATGGGCAGCTCGTTGCGGCTGCAGCCCGCGGCGGCCCCGTGGCTGCACAGCACCGGAGCGGTCGGGAACTCCTGCTGCCGCAGGGCATAATACTGGCGGCGCCCTTCCCGGCCCAGATGCTTCACGTCGATGAGCACGCCGGCCCGCAGCGCCGTGCGGATCAGGTCTTCGCCGACGGCCGTCAGGCCCGCGCCCCGCGGGTAAAAGTCGTGGCTGCGGGCAATGACAACGGGGCCGGCCTTCATGCGCATGCCGAAGGCGTGGGTGCAGATTTGGTTGTCGGTAAGATGAGCCAGGGTCAGGTAGAGGAAACGATGCCCCTCGTCCAGCAGCCGGAGCAGGTTGCCGGCGGCCGTGTAGCCGTCCGGGTCGCTGTAGAGGCAGTGCGCCCCTTCGATAGCGCGAATCAGGTTGACGGCGCCGGGGGTGTAGTCGGCCAGCCGCGCCAGCACCCGCACCACCTGCCCCTGCGGGCCGCGCAGGCCATCGGGCAGCAGGTCCAGGGAGTCGCGGAGGTGGTCGAAGTAAGTGCGCTGCCCGGGCTGCCCGACCTTCTGCACCTCGCGCAGCAGCGCCGGGCTCACGAAGGTTGGAATCTGCCCGGCGACGGTCTGGAAGAGCTTGCTTTCCACCATGCCCGCTTCCGGCGCGTGGTGGACCGATACGCTCAGGCTTACTTCTCCCTGGTCGAGCTGGTAGAGGTTGGCCTGGTTGCGCAGAATGTTGCGCATGAACAACACCAGCGGGGACGCTACGGGTATCTCCTCCTGCTCACTGGCCCACACGGGGCGGCGGTTAGCCGTTTGGGTGCCGCTCAGGTGGGCTTTCAGAACCGGATGAGCATGCAGGTCGAAGTAGGCCATGGCCGTGAGAGCAAAAGGGGTAAGAAAGACTGCGGCGCTATTCGCCAGGTGCTCCCGTGGGCCGCGCCGCCCGGTTCAGCTACCGCGGCTAGGCCGCAATCCAGCCCTGGCGGACGGCCTGCACCACCAGTCCTACCAACGTCTTGGCTCCTGCTTTCTGCAGCAGGGCCCGGCGGTGGCTTTCCACGGTGCGCACGCTCAGATACAGCTGCTCGGCTATTTCCTGGTTGTTGTAGTCAGCCATGACCAGCCGCAGCACTTCCAGCTCCCGGTGGCTGAAGGGCGTGGGCGGGCCGGCGTAGTGCGCGGACCGGCGGGAGGGCTGCTCGGTAGCCCGGCCACCGCCCGATTCGCCCCCCAGCAGGTGCTCAATGGTATCCAGCAACGCCTCCGGGGCCGCGTGGCGCGACAGCAGGGCCAGCTGCCGCCGGGCCTGCAGCGAATGCCGCAGCACAGGAGAGAGCCGCTGCCCGGTGAGCAGCAGCAGCTGCTGGTTGGAGCGGGCCAGCAGCAGCAGCTCCAGCAGGCGGGTCAGGGGCAGATCCGCCAGCAGCCCATCCACTACTACCAGGCAGTAGGGCTGGCGGCGTAGCAGGCCGGGCGCCTGGCCGGTGTCGGCGGTTAAGATAACGTCCAGATTGGGCCAGGCCTGCTGGAGCGTGAGCAGCAGGCCCTGGCGATGCAGGGAAGGCGGAGCGACAATCAAAACGGCTCCAGTCAATGCAAGCATGGGGCGGTGGATAGAGGTTACGGCATACAGAAACAGGCAAGGGCAGTTGAACAATAGGTATGGTGGTCGGCGGCTGACCCAGTCGTAAGGGCGGGTCATAGTTCAGAGAAGCGGGGAAAGTGGTGATAATTTCTAATAAAGAAAAATGCCTATAAATAATATCTTTATAATTATATTTAATAAACTGTTTAGAAAGTCAAAAGAACGCCAGATGAAGCATGTCGTTCTGATTGATTTTAGGGGCTTCCTCAAAAGCTTCAAAATACGTTTTCATAACGTCGTCTGCCCTATAGCCAAGGGCTGCCAATGGGGTTGTTGCCGGCCGGGTACTACCTTAGCCTGCCATGACACCTTCCGAATATGACCGCTACGACGGGCTGGGCCTGGCGGAGCTGGTACGCACGGGCCAGGTAACGGCTGCCGAGCTGTGCGAAGCCGCCATTGCCCGCGCCGAAAGCCTCAATCCTCGCCTCAACGCCATTGTGCGGCCGCTGTACGCGGCGGCGCGGCAGCGGGCCGGAGCAGGGCTGCCGGTCGGGCCTTTCAGCGGGGTTCCTTTTCTGCTCAAGGATTTCGGCGGCTACTACGCCGGCGTACCGCATACCTCCGGGAGCCGGGCGCTGCAGAATTTCGTGCCCGCGGAAGATGCCGAGCTGATCCGGCGCTTTCAGGCGGCCGGCGTCAATATTCTGGGTAAAACCAATACGCCGGAATTCGCGCTGATGGGCGTCACGGAGCCGGCGCTGTACGGTCCGGCGCGCAACCCCTGGAATGTGGCGCACACCCCCGGCGGCTCCAGCGGCGGCGCGGCCGCGGCCGTGGCCGCCGGAATTGTGCCCCTGGCCGGGGCCGGCGACGGGGGCGGCTCCATCCGGATTCCGGCCGCCTGCTGCGGCCTGTTTGGCCTGAAGCCCAGTCGGGGCCGCAACCCCACCGGCCCGGAACAGGGTGAAAAATGGCAGGGAGCGGCCGTAGAGCACATCCTGACCCGCTCCGTGCGCGACAGCGCCGCCATGCTGGACGCCACCCAGGGCCCGGATGCCGGAGCTCCGTATTTTCTGCCGGCTCCCGTCCGCCCTTTTCTGGCGGAGGTCGGCCAGCCCGCCGGGCGGCTGCGCATTGGCTTCAGCCTGGAGCATCCGCTGGGCCGCGCCCTGCACCCGGAGTGCGCCGCGGCGGTGCAGGCGGCGGCCCGGCTGCTCGAAAGCCTGGGCCACGAGGTGGAGCTGGTGCCGCTGCCCTTCGACGGCCGAGCCGTGGCTACCGCTTTTCTGATGCTGTACTTCGGCGAAACCGGCGCCAACATTGCGGCCCTGGCCCACGTGCTGGGCCGGCCGGCCCGGCCCACCGATGTGGAGCCCACCACCTGGCTGCTGGGCTTGCTGGGCCGCACCTACTCCGCCGCCGACTTTGCCGCCGCCCGCCACACCTGGAACGACTCGGCCCGGCGCATGGGACGCTTCCACCAGCAGTACGACCTGCTGCTCACGCCCACGCTGGCCGTGCCCCCGCTGCCGGTCGGGGCGCTGCAGCCCCGGCCGGTGGAGCGGGCCCTGCTGCGTGTGGTCAACCAGTTTGGGCTGGGCGGACTGATCCGCCGGTCCGGTATTGTGGAAAAGCTGGCGGAGCAAAGCCTGGAGAAAACGCCTTATACGCAGCTGGCGAATCTGACCGGCCAGCCGGCCATGTCGGTGCCGCTGCACTGGACGGCGGAGGGGCTGCCCTGCGGCGTGCAGTTTGTGGCGCCGCTGGGGGCCGAAGCTGTGCTTTTCCGGGTGGCCGCCCAGCTGGAGCAGGCCCAGCCGTGGTTTGACCGCCGGCCAGCTATAGTGGTCTGACCAAGGCCGCCGCTGACGTCCGGAGGAGGCATGAGGACAATGGCAAGTATTGGTACTATTCTTCCCTGAGCCTAATTTGAATAGCTGTATTATTCCGGACCTGATTTTACATTGCTTAGGTACGAAATTCTCCAGGCCCACTCATTCAGGGCAAGTCTCGCACGGTAATGGGCTGTTTATCATTCCTTAACCGGAACGTAGTTAGCCGGAAATATGTACCAGGGCCATCCTGATAGTACCGTATCTTTGCCTCCCGTTCTTTCCAACCTATTGCACTTTGTGAAAAAAACCCTGACTCTTCTCCTGGCAGCCTGCTGCTGGGGTACTGCTTACGCCCAAGCGCCGACCTACCAGTTTTACTACGGTAACCTGCACGCGCACTCCTCCTATTCCGACGGTAACCAGGACGCCGCCACGTCCAACGCCGCCACGCCCGCTCAGGACTACAGCTTCGCCGATGCCTCGCTGCACCTCGATTTTCTGGGTATTTCGGACCACAACCACGCGCTGGCCGGTATGCAGCGGCCCAACTACGCCAAGGGCCTGCACCAGGCCGACAGCCTGACCAATGCCAACTTTGTGGCGCTGTACGGCATGGAGTGGGGCGTTATTTCGGGCGGTGGCCACATGCTGGTATACGGCGTAGATCAGCTGCTGGGCTGGGAAGCGGGCAACTTCGACGTGTTCGTGGCCAAGAGCGACTACCAGAGCCTGTTCAAGCAGATCAACCGCCGGCCGGGGGCTTTTGCCCTGTTTGCCCACCCGCAGAGCGGCGACTACGGCAACCTGGCCGGCACCGCCACCTTCAGCCCGCGCGCCGATAGCGCGGTGGTCGGCATGCCCATGCGCTCCGGCCCGGCTACTTCAACCAACATCACCTACTCCAACAAGTCGACCAGCTCGTACGAGAGTACCTACCAGCGTATGCTGGCCAAAGGCTACCACGTAGGAATTGGCTTCGACCACGACAACCACAACACCACCTTTGGGCGCACCACGCCCGGCCGGCTGGTGCTGCTGGCACCCTCGCTCACCAAGCTCGACCTGATGCAGGCCCTGCGCAGCCGGCGCTTCTACGCCTCCGACGACTGGAACACCGAGGTTACCTTCACCGTGAACGGGCAGGCCATGGGCACCATCAACCAGGGGCCGGGCAATGCCGGTGTCAGCGTGGGCGTAGCCGATAGCGACAACGAAGCGGTCCGCTCCATCACGCTGATGCGCGGAGTGCCCGGCAACGGTGTGAATGCCGTAGCCGTTTCGACCACCGCCATCGGTGCCGCCGCGCTTACCTACACCGACATCAACGTCCCCAACTCGGCGTATTACTACTATGCCATCATCATTCAGGACGACGGGGACCGTATCGTAACCTCGCCCATCTGGTACAGCCGCGGCTCGGTGACGGCCGCTTCGGCCGCGCAGGAGCTACCCCCGCTGGACGTATTCCCGAACCCCGTGCAGGGCGGCGCAGTCACGCTTTCCTATGGTCTGCCCACGGCTACCCGCGTCACGCTGGAAGTACTGGATAACCTGGGCCGTACGGTAAGCGTGCTGGCGCAGGATGAGGCGCAGTCGGCCGGGCCGCACGCCTACACGCTGCCGGTCAGCCAGCTGAGTCTGGCGCCCGGGCTGTACACCGTCCGCCTGGTGCAGGCGGCGGGAACCACCTACCGCAAGCTGCTGGTAGCCCAGTAAGCGCTGCCGCTACGTTTTTCGGAAAGCCCCGACTGCGCAGGTAGTCGGGGCTTTTTTTGGGTGGGCCGGCCGGCAGACTGCCTCCGCCGGGGCAACACCAGAGGGAGGTATCTACGTAAGGAATGGCCGGGCCGCTTCAGTTGCCGGGGCCGGCCCCCGCGTTGTGGTTCGCCATTGTCCCCTTGTGCCATGCATTCTGACCCTACTACCAAGCCAGCCGCCGCCCGGAGTGCCGAAGGAGCCAAAACCGCCAAAGCAGCTCCGCGCAGCAGCTCTACCGACGTGGAGCTGGCCGTCATCAAACAGCTCGACGCCTTTCGCGGCACCCCGCCGAAGGCGGAAAGCTAGCGCCGCGGCCGTCTCGGCGCCGGACAACAGACGGCCGGGGCCGGCAATAAAGGAAATACTACCCATCTGCGTACCGCTGCTTATGCCTTCTTCCCCACCCGCCGGCACCTACACCAACCCCGTCTGGGACGACGATTTTCCCGATCCGACAGTTATTCGCGCGGCCGATGGCTGGTACTACGCCTACGGCACCCAGACCAAGCGCGCCGGGCAGATTATCAACCTGCAGGTAGTTCGCTCCCGGGATTTGGTAACCTGGGAATTTCTGGGCGACGGAATGCCGGAAAAGCCGGTCTGGGCCGCCCAGACCCAGAAGTTCTGGGCTCCGCACGTCAGTGAGCACGCCGGCCGCTACTACCTGTACTACTCCGCCCTGCCCGATACGCGCGCCGGGTTCTGCCTGGGCGCCGCCACTGCCGACTCGCCGGCCGGGCCTTTTGTCGATTGCGGCGTCCCGCTGCAGTGCGGCCCCGGTTTCCGCCACCTCGACCCGATGAGCTTCGACGACCCGGCCACCGGCCGGCGGCTGCTGTACTGGGGCTCCGGCTTCGGCCCCCTCATGGTGCGCGAGCTGGGCCCCGACCGGCTGCGCTTTCTGCCGGGCAGCGTAGCTATTGACCTGCTCTACCCAACCAACAGCCCGGACCCCGCCAGCTACGAAAATCTGGTGGAAGGTGCCTGGGTAATCCGGCGCCACGAGTGGTACTACCTGTTTTACTCCGGCAACAACTGCTGCGGCCCCCGGGCCCACTATGGCGTATTGGTAGCCCGCTCCCGCACGGCCACCGGCCCTTTTGAGCCGCTGACCCGGGCCCTCGACCATGCCGCCGCGCCGCTGCTCGTCGCCAATGACCACTGGCAGGCGCCCGGCCACAACGGCATCATCACCGACGGAGCCGGGCAGGACTGGCTGGTCTACCACGCCATCGACCCGCGCCAGCCCACCTTCGATGCCATCGACGACGAGCAGGGCTACTCACGCCGCGTGCTGCTGCTGGATCGGCTGGACTATCACAATGGCTGGCCGCGGCTGGCTACCGGCGGCACTCCTTCCTGGGCCGCCCAGCCGGCCCCGCAGCCTTAGCGCGAGGCCGGCTGGTGCCAGGCTGAATAGGCCGGGCTTGGTAATTGATCAGCCAAGCCTGCCGCAACGCTTTCTGGGTAGGCGTCGGGAAGAGAAGTCGTAGCGCTGCACTTCGTCTTGGTCCAGCAGGCGGGTGCGCACGGTCTTATCGGTGCCTTCGTGGCGGATGGTGATTTCGCACTCGGTGCCGGCTTGCCCGGTTTTTAGCTGGCTGAGCACCTGCTTCAGACTGGCGGGCGTGATGGCCGTGCCCTGGTAGCTGACCAGCTGGTCGCCGGGCGCTATGCCCGCGGCCCGCAGGTTGGCCGGCCCGGCATCAAACTGCCCGGCATTCGGCGGCGGTACTTCGAGAGAAGTGGCCGTGGCGCCCGGGGGGCCGACGTGCGGGCCGGTGTGCAGCAGGGGTAGGTGGTTTGTTCGTTTGTGTTAAGCTGCGAAACGCCTGCCGGCGCGTAACTCCAGCAAGGGACTATCAGAGTAGATCCAGACGTCAAGCACGCTAACATGGGGCCATGGCAGAACCTGCTCGAAAGAGGAACAGGGTTTATGATTTAATAATATAACTATGGCGCTAAATAACGGTGAGAGGCAAAGAATAATTGCAGATAATTTTCTTATTCCAAGATAGGCGTAGGATGCCATATTGCCTTCTTTGGTAAGACTATGTTCATTGCTGCTCTATTGCACAGCCGCTCCATCTCCGTACTCTTTGTTTTTCCAATTATGAAAAAAACTTGTACTATTTCGCTTGGCAGTGTACTTCGACTGCTGCGCAGTAGCGGCTTGACGGCTGCGGCCGTCGCGCTGCTCACGCCCGCGCTGGCCCAGACGCCGGCTTTCCCCCGCAATGAAGCCTTCAAGGGCAGCAGTGCCTCCAACTTCACGTTTGGGGGGGCTGCCCGCCTCACCGGCACCGGCGGCACCAACGACCCCGTCGGGGCCGGCTACCTGCGGCTCACCGACGCGGTAATCAACCAGGCCGGCTACGTCATCGACAACGTCGGATTTCCCTCGTCGGCGGGCTTCACTATCTCCTTTGAGTTCTTCTCCTACGGCGGAACCACACCCGGCGCCGACGGCTTCAGCGTGTTCCTGGTCGATGCCGTGCAGCCCACCGGGGGCTTCAAGATCGGGGCTACCGGCGGCTCTCTGGGCTACGCGCAAAAAACAGTGGCCCCCCTGGCCGACGGCGTCACGAACGGCTACATCGGTATCGGTATTGATGAGTTCGGCAACTACTCCAACAGTTCGGAAGGACGCTCCGGAGGCAGTGCGGTAGTGGATGCCAACGGCCGCGTGGCCAACGGCATTGCCATCCGCGGGGCCGGCAACGGCTCGGCCGCTACCGATTACCCGTACCTGACCGGCACCCAGCCCGGCGACCTGGACTTTACGCTCGACGTGAACGGGGTACGGTCCCAGCCGGGCAACGCGGATTACCGTCGCGCCTTTATTGACGTGGTGCCCACGACGCTCGGCGCCATTACCACCTACCGGATTTCGGTGCGTATTCAGCACGGGCCCACCATCCGGACGGCCATCGACAACTTTATCGTGCCGACGCCGCCCCAGAACCTGCGCCTGGGCTTTTCGGGCTCCACGGGCGGCAGCACCAACATTCACGAAATCCGCAACCTGAACATCGTGCAGGTGCCGTTTGCCAATACCGACCTTGCCACTACAGTCTACAATCAGCCGGTAACGGTAGCCGTACTGAACAACGACATCGCGCCCGGCAGCAGCATCGAGCCATCGTCCGTGGATCTGGACCCGAACACGGTTGGGCAGCAGACTTCCCTGAACGTGCCGGGTAAGGGCAGCTTCACCGTGAATGCGCTGGGGGTAGTGACCTTCACGCCCAGCGGCACGTTTGCCGGGACGGTAGTCGCGCCCTATACCATGCAGTCTATTCTGGGGGCCGACTATACTTCCAGCCCCGCCAACATGCGCATCACGGTGAACGGCGCCGACGTGGCGGCCAGCATCAGCGGGCCGGCGACTACTGCCCCCGGCCAGCTGGTTACCTACAACATGACCACCGTCAACCAGGGCTCGGTGACGGCGCTGGATGTGGTGCCCAAGCTGCTGCTGCCCATCAATCTGCCGAGCACCGACGTAACCGCCAACAATGGCCTCTACGACCCCCTCAGCGGCTGGGTGACGTTTGCCACGCTTCCCTCGCTGGCCAGCGGCGCCCCGGCCGTGGCCAACGCCGTGACTTTCACGGTGCCCGCCAACGCCCCGGCCAGCATGACCAGCCAGGCCACGGCCAACTCCCTGGTTCCGGATCCGCTGCTGGCCAACAATACGGCTTCGCTCGTTACGGCCGTGGGCGCCCCCCTGCCGGTGGAGCTGGTAAACTTCACGGCCCGGGCTGTGCGCAATGACGCGCTGCTGAACTGGCAAACGGCTTCGGAGAAGAACAACGACCATTTTGAAGTAGAGCGCTCCATCGATGCGGTGCGGTTCGAGCGTCTGGGCAGCGTGCAGGGTCAGGGTACCACCGGCCGCCGCACCGAGTACGAGTATCGCGACGCCAACGTGGCCCAGCTCACGCGCAAGCCCGTGTATTACCGCCTGCGCCAGGTTGACTCCGACGGCCAAAGCTCCTACGGCCCCACGCGCGCCGTACAGTTTGCCGCCAATGCCCGCCTCGACGTGTCGGTGTACCCGAACCCCAATCCGCACCTGGCTACCACGACCCTGGACCTGACGGGCGTCGCCGCCGGAGCGTACGAGGTGCAGCTTACCGACCTGCGCGGCCGGCTGCTGCGGCAGCTCACGCTGGCCGGTGCCCAGCAGCACCCGCTGGCGGTGCAAGACCTGGCGCCGGGCGTATACATGGTGCGCCTGCAGGGCCCGGCCGGCAGCATCACGCTGCCTTTCGTCTACAACTAGGCTTGCTGCTTAAGATAAAAAAAGGCCGCCGGACTTATCCGGCGGCCTTTTTTGTTGCTACCTAACACCCGCAGGCGTTTGGGCGTGCCCAATTACTTCCCACCACTTCTTTGCTTTAGCTATGTGCGGCCGCTACACCTTCACCACTCCCCAGCCCGTTATTGAGGAACGCTTCGAGGCTTCATTCGTCCGGGATATGGTGCCGAATTACAACGCGGCTCCTTCGCAGGCCCTGCCGGTTATTACCAATGCCGAGCCCGGCCGGATCCAGCTGGTGCGGTGGGGGCTGCTGCCGGGTTGGGTAAAGGACGTGAAAACCGCGCCCAAGCCCATCAACGCCCGGGCCGAAACGCTGAGTGAAAAACCCTCTTTCCGGCAGCTGCTGCAGCGCCGCCGCTGTCTGGTGCTGGCCGACAGCTTCTACGAGTGGCAGCAGACCGCCGGCCCCACAGGCCCCAAAACGCCCCACCGCATTCTGCTGCGCAATGAGCAGCCGTTTGCCTTCGCCGGCCTCTGGGACGAGTGGGCCGACCGCAGTACGGGAGAGGTGCTGCCGACTTTTACCATCATCACCACCGAGCCCAACGAGCTGATGGCGAGCCTGCACCACCGGATGCCCGTCATTCTGCCCGACCGCGCCGCCGAGCTGGCCTGGCTCGACGATAGTCTGTCGGTGGCGGTGCACCAGCAGCTGCTGCGGCCCTACGCGGCCAGCCTGATGCAGGAGTACGTGGTCAGCACGCAGGTGAATTCGCCGGCCAACAACGAGCCGGCAGTGCTGGCCCCGGCCGCGTAGCCGAAGGAAGCGCGGCCGGCTTAAGAACGTAAAACCCCGCTCAATGGAAACTGAGCGGGGTTTTTTATGAATGCGGATGGGGTCAGCCTACTGGCCCTGGTGCTCCTGGGTACCCTTATTGGCTGCCTTTTTGTCGTCGTCTGATTTCCTGGCTTTCTCTTCCTTCAGCGGCTCGGCCGAGGTTCTTTCGTCTTCCTCTTCCTGGTCGGGCATAGCAGCGCGGCTAACTACTACCACGGCCACGGCGGCAATGGTGGCAATACCGAAGATCAGCTGGGTCGGCGTAAAGCGCTGAGCGGCCTTTTTGAGCAGGGTGCTGCCGTGCTTCAGCAAATCGTCCATGTGCTCATGGTTACCTTGCACGAGCACGTGGTAAGCACTTTCGAACGCCCGGGCCAGATCTTCGGGTAAAATTTTCTCTATTTGTTTTTCGATCTGCTGTTCCATAGCGGAGCTTTGGTGTGGTGTGGAAAAAGTCGGTTCAGATAAGGTGGCGGAACCACTGTGAGGCCTGTACGCAAAAAGCCGCTGCCGGGCTGCCCCGGCGGCGGCTTTTTTCAGTAAATACGCCACTTCCCCATTATAAGCTGGTCCGTAGCTCCCCGCCGCGCTTTACCGCTCCACGGCCAGCAGGCTGCTGCTGACGCGGCTGCCTTCGCGCACGTGGCAGTAATAGGAACCCGCCGCCAGCCCGCTGGCCGAAAGCGGCAGCTGCTGCCGGCCCCGCGGCAGCTCCCGGTCCACGAGGCGCTGTACTTCCCGGCCCACCATATCGAACAGCAGCACCTGCACATGCCCGCCGTCGGATTCAAACTCCACCGTCGCGGTTTCGCGCACCGGGTTGGGATACACGCTGAAGTTTTTCACGTTGGAATCGGCGGCCGAAGCCACGCCGGTAGCCACGCCGGGCCGGAGCACCGGCACGTAGGGGTGCGGTCCCCCGTTGGAGGGCAGCAGGGCATTAATGGTAGCCTGGGGCACCCGGAACCAGTCTTTCAGGATGCTGCCATAGATAGCCCGGAAGTCAAACTGCATCGGGATGTTGTCGTTCACGCCCGCGGTGGCCGGCAAGATCGGGTTGGCCCCGTGGATGACGGGGTTCACGCTGGTGCCAAACACGAACAGCGGCGCCGCGGCCCCGTGGTCGGTACCCTTGCCCGAGTTGGCCCGAATGCGGCGGCCAAATTCGGAGAAGGTCATGCCCACCACGCGGTCCTGCACCCCCAGGCGGCGCAAATCATCCTGGAAGGCTTCCACGGCCTGCGAGATTTTGCCCAGCAGCGTGGCGTGGGTGCCGGTGGCCGTGCTGCCCGTCGCCGGCACCTGCAGCACGTGGGTGTCGAAGCCGCCGAGGTTGCACACGTACAGCCGCGTCTGCAGCCCACCCGCTACCAGCTGGGCCACGATTTTGAGCTGATCCGAGAGGGAGTTCACGCCCGCCGCCGGGTACAGCGGCGACAGGTTCTGGGCCCGGCCCGCGGCAGTCTGCAGCGCCGTCGTGTAGATCTGGGTCTGGGAAATTACCTGCCGGATAAACGTCAGCTCGTGGCCGGCCGGCGTGTTGGGAGCCGTATCTACGCTGCCGGTCAGCAGTTGGTAGAACGAGGCCGTGCTGGCAATGGCCATGCCCATGTTTACCGCAGGCCCCTGCACGCAGTTGCTCACCACCGAGCCGATGCTGACGGCCAGCGGATCGGGGCTCTGGGCGTTGGGGTAGCCGGTTGGGAAGCCGGGGTATTCGCTGTCGAGGTAGCGGCCGGCCCAGCCCGAGGTGATGGTCACGTTGGAGTCGGAAGCCGAGGTCCAGATGTCGGTAGCGCGGAAGTGGCTGAAGTTGGGGTTGGGGTAGCCCACGCTCTGCACCACGCCCAGCTTGGCGTTGTCATACAGGCTTTTGAGGCCCGTCATGGCCGGGTGCAGGCCCGTGGCAGTGGCTAGGGGCAGCACCTGGCTCTGCGGAATGGCAAGGTCGGGCCGCGCGTTCATCAGAGCCGAATACTGGTCAACCGGAATGACCATGTTCAGGCCGTCGTTGCCGCCGTTGAGCTGAATGAGTACCAGCACCCGGTCCGTCTGCGAAGCCGCGTTGGTCAGGGCCGCCAGCTCGGGCGAATAGCCGTAGGCGCCAATCGGGAAGCCGCCCAGGAGCACCGGCAGCACCGAAGCGGCGGCGGTGGTTTGGAGAAAGTCTCTGCGTTTCATTGGGGAGTCTTGGATAGTTGGGGTCTTAGGGTCTTGGTTTTTGGCTGAGGGTCAACATCCGGCACTTCTGGTCAACCCAGAAATCCAGGACCCTAAGCCCCCAAGTCCCCGACTAAGACAAATGGTATTCGGCCAGAATCATTATGCTGCGCAGCAGCGTTTGCAGCTTGGTCGTCACGGCGGTCTTCTTGGCCGTGTTGGTCGGGTTGGCCAGGTACTGCGTCCATTCGTCGGTCCACTCAAAATCGGGCAGGCCGGGCAGCAGCACGTCGTTCAGGTACGCCAGCTGGTTGGCCGTGAGCGGAATCGGGAACACCAGCCGGGTCAGCTCCGCAATCAGCAGGTTGGCTTCGGAGGCAATGGCGGGCGGCAGTGCCGTGACCAGGGCCAGCACGTCGATGTTAATTTTGGCACCGTTGCGGGTGTAGCCGTTGGTGCTGGTCATCAGGTCCGTGAACTGGTTGCGGCGGGGCAGGGTCACGGCGTTGATCCACATTTCGTAGTACTGGGGCGTCTGCCAGTAGGCCGCCCAGCCTGCCACGTTGGGCGGGTCGCCCACCACCTGCTGCTGCAGGTTGGTAATCGTGTTCAGATAGTCCCACATGCCGTACTGAGCCGCCAGGCTGGAAGCGGGCGGAAAGGCAATCTGGAACTGCCGCGCCACCGTCACGGTGAAATCAATCGGGCTTTTGATGACGCAGCCCATGTTCACCACGTCAAAGAAATGCTCGCTCGAGAGCAGCGTGCGCAGCACCGGGGCCACGTTGTAGTTGTTTTGAATCAGTAGCTGAGCCAGCGGCTCAATCACGTTCTGCTCGGTGGTGGCATCAATGACGTAGTACACAAACCAGCGGTAGAGCTTGCGGCACAGGAAGCGCGCGGTTTCGGCCTGAGCAAAAACCAGGTCAATCAGGGTTTTGTATTCCTGGTCGCCACCGTTGCCGATGGCTACGTTGCCGAAAGCGGCCGAAAACTGCTTGGTTGTCGTGTCGTGGCGGGAGGCAGTGTAGTAGCCGCTGATGGTAGTGGCATTATCGCGCCAGCCGGTCAGCACGCGGGCGGCGGCCTGCACGTCGGCCTCGGTGTAGGTGGTGTAGTTGCCGGGGCCGACAAGCGGGCCCTTGCCCACCGTAAACAGCTCCAGCAGCTCGCGGCCGTAGTTTTCGTTGGGCGCGCCGCCGGTACTCTGGTTGCCGTTGAGGTAGCGCAGCATGGCCGGAGTCACCGTCACGTCCTTGGCCAGCTGCCGGATGTTGCCCAGCGCCTGCTGGCGCAGCAGCGTCACGTACTGGTAGCCGTAGCGCGTATCGTTGATGTCGGCAAACTCAATGACGAAGTGGTTGTGCCAGAACAGCGTCATCTTTTCCACCAGCGAGGTATTCTGGTTCAGCATCCTTCCCATCCACCACGACCGCAGGGAGGCGCGGCGGACGCCTTCGAAATTCTGGTCAAACGGCTGCGTCACCCACGTCTGGCCCACGGGTACGCTGGTATCCGTTGCCGATACGTTCAGGGGCGGCGCCGGCGCCGCCGGCGCTATCAGCAGGTCATTCACCACCTGCGTCAGCGTCCTGCCGGCAGCCGTCAGGATCTCGGCCCGCGTCGGCCCGAACAGGCTGCGGCGCAGCAGGTGTGCCGCCTGATCATAGCCCCAGGGGCCGGAGTAAGGCGCCAGGCCAGCCGTGGAGCGGGCCGTGGCCGGCAGCTTTTTGTTGGCAAACTTACTGATGGGCTCGTCGCCGGTACCCGGCGGATCATCGGGGCGGGGCGCTGCTGCCACAGCCGGCGCCGCCAGCACGGCGGTGTTTTTGCGGAGGAAAGATCTTCTGTCCATAGGCGGATGAGCGGTGAGGCGGCGGTAAATGGTTGTAAAATATGCAATTAGCCGCAGTTCTGCTAATCACAGGCTCTATAGATAGCAGAAGTATAGAAAAAGTTTAATGAGCCCGGGCAAGATATTTTGCTTCTGCTTTTTGTAGCGTTGCAAGAGGGCCTGATTGCCCTGTTTTGGCCCCGGGTAGTCTGGTTTTCAGGGTGCTGAAAACCAAAAAATCCCCACCGGCTGGGTGGGGATTTTTTTAAAAAAGAAAGGTCCGGCTCTATTCGTACACCTTGACCACGAACACGTAGTCCTGCAGCTTCCGGATCTGCTTGGGTCGCGAAGTGCCGGTCAGCAGGTTGGTGCGGGGCATGTTGTAAGGCTGCCCCGAGCCGGCCGCCGACAGCGAGTCCACCAGCCGCATCAGGTACGACGACTTGGTAGCGAAGGCCGCGCTCTGCATGTCCATCTGCCGGCCGCTGATGATGCCGATCAGGTTGCCGCGCTCATCCAGCAACGGGCCGCCGCTGTTGCCGGGGTTCACCGGAATCGAAATCTGGTAGAAGGCCGTGTCGCCCTCGAAGCCCGAGCGGGCACTCAGCGAACCATCATTAAATACCAGGTCTTCTCGTGGGTAACCCAGCGTGTATACCTTCTCGCCGAGGTCGGCGGCACCACGCTTAAAGGAGTAGGGCAGGCGGCCAAACCCACTGAACTTGCGGTCGTTGATGTGCAGAATTGCCAGGTCGCGGGCCACGTCGGTGAAGACGGTTTCGGCGCGGTAGCGCTGCCGGTCGTGGCTTTCGATAAGCAGCGAATCAGCGCCCTGAATTACGTGGTAGCTGGTAACTAAGTAGCCGTCGGCAGTCAGGGCGAAGCCCGTGCCGCTGAACTTGCCCGGGTTCAGCTCCGCCGCCGACTTGGTGCCGTCGACCTGCTGAATGGCTTTGGTCATGGCCCGCTGGTTGCGCTTGATACGCTCCACTTCGCGACGCAGCATGGTGTAGCCGTACAGCGAAGGCCGTTGGGCCGCCCGCCACCACTCCAGCCCCAGCAGGGTGGCAAACACGGCCATTACGGCAACCGAAGCGGCGACCATCATGGTGGCGCGGTGGGCACCCCAGAACTCGCGCAGCTTCCGCTCGACCGGCGAAATGTACAGGGTTGGCATGGCCGGTACCCCGGTTTCCAGGGTCTCACCCGCCAGCTGCACGGCTGCTTCTGCATCCATGTCGGCCTGAATGGCGTGGAGCTTGCGGCGGGTGCTGAGCCGGTCGCCGTAGGCGTGCAGGGTAGTGGTCAGCTGGGTGAAGCTGGCATAGTGCTGGGCGAAGTCAGGGTCGGCAGCGAGGCGGTGCTCCAGCTGGGCACGCTCCGGAGCCGGCAGCTCCTCGCTGCGGTAGGCTTCAAATAAGGCGTAGTAGTCAGCTTCCGTTTTCATAGGCTCAAAGCACCCCGCTGCTGCTCTAAAACGATTCCTCCTCCTTATAATGGGCGAAAAAAAGCTTTTTAAGGCGCACCAGGCACTTGTATTTCTGATTCTTGGCGTTGTCGGGATTGGTGTAGCCAAACTCCGCCGTGAGTTGCTGCATGGACTTGTCCAGCAGGTAAAAACCTTCTAGAAGCGAGCGGCACGGCTCCCCAATGCGGTCCAGCGCCTCGCCCATGAGGGCAAACTGCTGGTCGCGCTCCTCGGCTGCGGCCAGATCGGCTTCAGCTCCGGTTTCGAGAAAGGGCTCGTGGTCATCGAGGCGGCCGCCGAAGCGGGTTTTCTCGGTGAGCCGCTTCAGCCACAGGCGGCGGCACACGGCGTAGAGGTAGGTTTTGATCTGGCAGCTCAGCTCCAGGGAGCCGTCGCGCACTTTCTCATAAAACACCATTACGCCTTCCTGATACACGTCCTTGGCTTCGTCTTCGGTGCCGCTGTTTTGCAGCACGTAGTGCGAAATCATGGGGTAGTGCAGGCGGTAAAGCCGTGCCAGCGCCCGGTCGTCGCCGTGGCGGATGGCCGCCACAAACTCTTCATCGGTGTAGGAAGGAACGCCCTTGCCCATTCGCTTTGCTCGTTAATACAGGAGTGAGGATTGGGTAACCCGCTAAAAATATTTTTTCTGCTGCCGGGTTACCTTCTGAGAAAGCCGGTATGAAGGGCGTTTTTCAGACAAACTTTTTCAAACGTAACACCAAAAATGAAGAATCTCCTGAAGGTTTCCGCTCTTGCTTTCGTATTCGCTGCTGCTCTGACGTCGTGCGAGTCGAAGACTGCTACCACGGAAACCACCATTACCGAGCCTACCACCGTTGAAACTACCACGGCTCCTGCCATGGACTCGGCTTCTACCACCACTACGGTAACCACCGACACCACGGCTATGGCTGCTCCAGCTATGTCGACCACCACGACCACCACGGAGACCAAATAGTTGTAGGTCAGCTTCGGGCTGGCAGATAATGCAAAAGCGGCCCGGCATCCTGAGTGGATGCCGGGCCGCCTTGTTTGGAAACGGCTGGGGTGGGAAAAATATACAAGATTTATTAAATATATAATTTTTAAAGTGCAATATTTGCAGCGCTTCTCACCCAGGAAGTAAGGGCCCGTTTTTTCGGCTTTCACATCCACCTTATCTGTGCCCGCGCCCCGTGCATTCCACCATGTTGCCTTCTCACCCTGATAATAAACCTGCCCTACCAACGGCAGAGCCCGTAGCGAAAGGCGAAGTAGCGGCTGTTGTGGCCCCGCATTCCGTTTTTGTTGTTGGCGATTATCTGGTGGGGGACGCTGAGGATGAGCTGCTGAGCGGGCATCCGGATATCCGGTACTAGCCAAGCGCTGATTTTTGGCGTCTGCAGATACTACGCCCAGGCCGCTTCCCGTTGGATAAGAACTATACAAGGCAGCGCGGGCCGGGGCGTTGCTGACCAAGATGCTGGTATTGGTATGTCTTTGTCGCACCGCTTCCCCATTTGTGCTATGAAACGTCTTGCACTTGTTCTGCCAGGGCTGTTTTTGGCGCCGCTCGCGCAGGCCCAGCTAGGGCGTGTTCTCAAGAACGTTCGGCATGGCAAAGTCGTAATAGGCTTATTTTCAAGATGAATGCTGACCGTACGTTGCTCACCGATAATCATTGGGCAC
>NZ_BAABDH010000037.1:0-59041 GCF_039539525.1 Hymenobacter algoricola
GGCGAGCGACCGTCAACTGGCAATTCTCGCTCGATAAGGCGCGGGAGAAACTCACCCGCCACTACCAAAAGGTTTGTTCGAAAAACTCTCCTGACTAAGCACTAGTTCAGAGCCGTTAGGGATGGTACCGGTTGGTAGAAAGTACCCACCGAGTGCGTGTAGCGCATGCGGCTGATGGCCTTGCCGTGCTGAAAAATGGTGGGGTTCTTGGCCCCCTTGGGCACCAGCATCAGGCCGCTGGGAGAAGTTTTTACCCCGAAGCGCGTATCAAGCACCGTATCGAAGTAGTACAGATAATCCGAAACCCAGGAAAAGTACGCCTTGGCCTTTGTGTTGGATGAGGTGACGACGTGCAGCCCCGGCGTTTTATTAACCAGCGCGGCCTGCAGCTCAACGGCATTGAGGGGCGTATCGTTGAGCATCGGAACCACATCCCACTGCCCATCTACCATCACCCATTTTTGCTGGTCGCGCAGCCAGGCTTCGGCCACGGCGTGTCCGGCACCTTCGCGGCGGGTTTCGACATCGGCCGTTTTCAGGTACAGCGGCCGGGCCGGAATGCCCAGGGCCGTGAGCGTGCCCACCACTACGATGCTGTATTCGACACATTGAAACTGCTGACCCATATCGGCATCGTGCAGGATGGAAATGGGGTCGGCTTTTTTAGCCTGCCCGCGTCCGTCGTGTACCCAGCGGTTGTGCACCCAGGTGCAAACGGCCTGCACTTTCGCCAGATCAGTTTCTTTGCCCGCCACTACGTCTTCCAGCGCGTAGGACGTGTACAGGTTCACCAGATAAGGCTCATCCGGCGTGCTGCGTTGGAAGGAGTAGGTGGTAGGGTCGGCGCTTTTGTCGAACTCCAGCGGTTTGAGCCGCCCCTGGGCAGTAGCGGCCTGCTGTAAGCTCAGCAGGCAAAGAAGCGTGAAGGCAACAGACTTAGTAAAAAAATGAAATTCCATAGGAGGAAGATGGTGCAACAGGGCAGATAACGGGTCGGTTGAGCAGACGTAAACGCAGTAGTGGCAGCTAGGGTTGTGGCGGTAAAATTCAATATTTTATGCTCACGAACCAATTCGGGCTGCCTACATAAACATGCGGGTACCCGCGCAAGGATAAAAAAGCCTGCCCGGGACACGGGCAGGCTTTTTAGGAGTAAATAGGGGCCGTTGCTGCGGCCCAAAGAAAGTTAGATGCCCTGGGCGGTCAGCACTTCTTTCACGCGCTCAGCAGCATCCTTCAGCAGCACGGCCGAGTAGACCTTCAGGCCCGACTCGTCGATGATGCGGGCACCTTCTTCGGCGTTGGTGCCCTGCAGGCGCACAATGATGGGCACTTTGATGTCGCCGATGTTCTTGTAGGCCTCTACCACGCCATTGGCCACCCGGTCGCAGCGGACGATGCCGCCGAAGATGTTGATCAGGATGGCTTTTACGTTCGGATCCTTCAGAATAATGCGGAAGCCGGCTTCTACGGTCTGGGCGTTGGCTCCACCCCCTACGTCGAGGAAGTTGGCCGGCTCACCGCCGCTGAGCTTGATGATGTCCATCGTGGCCATGGCCAAACCCGCGCCATTTACCATGCAGCCCACGTTGCCGTCGAGCTTCACGTAGTTCAGGTTCGAGGCCGACGCTTCCACTTCCAGCGGATCTTCCTCGTTCGTGTCGCGCAGGGCAACGAAGTCGGGGTGGCGGTAGAGGGCGTTTTCGTCCAGCGTCACCTTGGCATCAACGGCCAGGATCTTGTTGTCCGAGGTCTTCAGCACGGGGTTGATTTCGAACATGCTGGAGTCCGTCTCGTCGTAGGCCTTGTACAAAGCCTGCACGAACTTCACCATTTCCTTCTGGGCCGGGCCGGTCAGGCCCAGGTTGAAGGCAATCTTGGCGGCCTGGAAAGGACGCAGACCCACGCGCGGATCGACGTGCTCGTGGTGAATTTTCTCGGGGTGCGCCTCGGCTACCTCCTCGATGTCCATGCCGCCTTCGGTGGTATAGATGATAACATTCTGGCCGGTGTTACGATCCAGCAGCACGCTCATGTAGTATTCCTTTACTTCCGACTCGCCGGGGTAGTACACGTCCTGGGCAATCAGAACCTTGTGCACCTTGCGGCCTTCAGCCCCAGTCTGCTTGGTTACGAGCTGCATGCCGATGATCTGGCCGGCAATGTCTTTTACCTGCTCCAGGTTTTTGGCGAGTTTCACCCCGCCCCCTTTGCCGCGGCCGCCGGCGTGAATCTGGGCCTTGATAACGTACCAGCTGGTGCCGGTGTCGGCGGTCAGCTTTTTGGCAGCTTCAACGGCCTCTTCGGCGGTGTCGGCCACTATGCCTTCCTGCACGCGGACGCCGTAGCGCTTAAGAATTTCTTTACCCTGATACTCGTGAATGTTCATAGAGGGTCCAGTTCAGTGGGGGGTTGACGGGTGGTTCTAGGCCACGAAAGTAGGCAATAATCAGTTGCGCCGCGTCATCCGGTCCGTTATTGGCCGCTGCCACCCTCCGTCGTAGCAAGGCCGCGGGACGGCGCAATCCGGGCTGAATAATATGCTGAGCCCCATTAAACCGGAAAGCCCGGCTGCCCACCCCCGCCAGGGCCTGCTGCGGGAAGGCACCTATTCACTCCTCAGAGAATGGGTTACAGCCCTTCGTACGCCGGGCCGCCCTACTTTCCGTACCACTTCGCCATCACCTGCTCGGCGGGCTTGTGCTGGGGCGTGAAGTCGGCGTGACGGCGGGCGGGGCCGTCGGCGGCCAGGCCGGGGTACCACTTCCACACGAACAGCCCCTTAAACCAGGGCCGGGGCCAGAACGTCGCGAACAGGGCGTCGTAGCAGGCCGCCTGGGTAGCCTCATCGGTGGGCAGGAACGTGGCGGTGTGGTCGGGCCACTTCCAGGGCTCAATGGCCGTATCCGGCGTATTCTTATAGCCTGCCTCGGTGAACACCACCGGCTTGCGGAACTTCTGCTGCACCCGCTCGATGGCTTGCAGGTGCGGCTGCCAGTTGGCCAGCAGCTCAGCCCGGCCCGGACTGTTGGCTTTGCTGAGCGGGAAATACGCCTGGATGCCGATAAAATCCAGGGCGTCCCAGAACCGGATCTGCTCAAACTCTCCACTCCAGTTGGCCGCGTACGTCAGCGGGCCGTGGTACACCCGCCGCACCTGCCGGATCAGGGCCCGCCATTCAGCCTCGTGGCCCACGGTTTTTTCCAGCTCGGTGCCGATGCACAGCGCCTCCATCTGCTCGGCCTCGGCCAGCTGAGCATAGTGCAGGATAAACATAGTGTAGCTGGCAAACCACGCCTGCCAGTCGGCCGCCGACTGCATCTGGATGTCGCCGGGCCAGGTGCCCCCGGGGCCGCGCAGCCAGAGGTGGGGCTTGAGCAGAGTCCGGATGCCCTGCCGGCGGGCCTGCTGGGCCGTCTGGGTCAGGCCGTAGTCACTTTCGCCCCAGTAGCCGTGCCGGCCGGGGCGGCGCTGGGTGTGCAGCTGCACGACGGGTACGGCTGCTCCGGCCTGCCAGCCGAAGGGCGTCTGGGCAATCCAGGTGACGTGGGCGCGGAGCAGCGGCGTGAGGTCGGCGGAAGCGGCCGAGTCGGCGGCTACCCAACTCACCCCGCGGAACCGGCCATCGGCCGCCAGCTCGGCCGCTGAACGGCTGGCAAAGGTGGCCGCCGGGACCAGGTGCGGGATCCGGGGCCAGTACCACCAGGCAAGGGCCGTGGCCCCGAGCAGTAGTACCGCCGCCCCGAGCGTGAGAAGAAGCCAACGACGCATGCGCAATGGAAAGGACCCGGGCGCTGGCCCGAAGCGGGCAGGAAAAGAAAGGGGCTGCGGAACGGGCATACGGTAGTTATGGGCCGTCGTGCTGCCGGACCAGGAGCAGGAAATCTACTGATTTTGGGAAGGAAACCCGACAATGCACGCCATTGCGTAGATTTGTTTCGTAAGACCAGTACCACTAATTCCGTTTCCCTTGCTCCAGGCCATCAACGTTCGTAAGAAATATAACACGCTGGAAGTGCTCAAGGGCATCGACCTGACGATTGAGAAGTCGGAGATTGTGTCTATCGTGGGCTCCTCGGGAGCGGGCAAAAGCACGCTGCTGCATATCCTGGGCACGCTGGACAACCCCGACTCGGGTGAAGTGCTGTTTGATGGCACCTCCGTCAGCTCGCTGGGCCGGGCCAATCTGGCCAAGTTCCGCAACCGGCACATCGGCTTCATCTTCCAGTTTCACAACCTGCTGCCTGAGTTTACGGCCCTCGAAAACGTGTGCCTGCCGGCCTACCTGGCCGGCCGCTCGGAAAAGGAAACCCGGGTGCGGGCCCGCGAATTGCTTGGTATGCTGAACCTGGAGCGCCGCGCCGACCACAAGCCCTCGGAAATGAGCGGCGGCGAGCAGCAGCGCACCGCCGTAGCCCGCGCCCTGATCAACTCGCCCGAAATCATCTTCGCCGATGAGCCCAGCGGCAACCTCGACTCGCAGAACGCCCACGAGCTGCACCAGATCTTCTTTCTGCTGCGCAAGGAGCTGGGGCAGACCTTCGTCATCGTAACCCACAACGACCAGCTGGCCGAAATGGCCGACCGCACCATCACCATGAAGGACGGCCACATTTCGGAGTAGAATCGTCTTTAGTTTAAGCCAAAAGCCCCGCTGGATTCGTCCGGTGGGGCTTTTTACTTGTCGCCGCCGCTGCTGGCCTAAAGGAAGCAGCGGTCTGAACGGGCTATTTAGAAGCCAATAATCTGACTGTAAGTGAATTGTGATTTTTAAAAGCCAATAAAATTAGGATGGCTAAAAAGGTTGGGAAAATAATTTGTAAGTGTCTGGTAATCAAGGATAAAATTTCGTAATTTTTGGCACGAAACGGCAGGCTTCTTGGTTTGCTATATAGAACAACAGAACGTAACAGGACACTTATGGAAACCGCCATGAACGAAGCCACCAAAACCACCAAAAACCAGGTGAACAAAACTAAAGTCGAGAGCTACGACATCTCGCGCTCCGACGAAACGTTGCACTTGGCCACGGACCTGGCCAAGTTCATCAAGGACAACAAGCTCACCACGAATGTGCAGGGCAAGGAGTTCGTGAACGTGGAAGGCTGGCAGTACGCCGGCTCGCGCCTGGGCATTGTGCCCATCGTCGACCACGTCATCAACGTGAGTACCGAAACCGAAATTAAGTACCAGGCCAAGGTCACGCTGTTTGACCTGCGTTCGGGCCATATTGTGGGCGCGGGCTTCGCCATCTGCTCGAACAAGGAGCAGGGTAAGAAATTTTACCAGGAGTTTGCCATCATGAGCATGGCCCAGACCCGGGCCATCGGCAAGGCCTACCGCAACATCCTGGCCTGGATTATCCGCGCGGCGGGCTATGAGCCCACGCCGGCCGAAGAAATGGAGTACGGCGGCAACCAGCCCGAAGCGAAGGGGGTTGTGGCCACTCCAGCTCAGCCGCTAGCTGCGGAGCCAGCCATTGCCGCGGCCATGAAGGCTGTGCCCGCCGAGCCGACGGTAGCTGCCGAAGCCTCGGCTGTATCCTACGCCTCGGCCTCGCAGAAAGAGGAAATCATCCGGTTGCTCAACCATCCGGTGATTACGCGGCAGGAAAAGACCAAGATGCTGCTCAACATCAACCGGCTGGATGAGGAGCGCGCCACCCAGGCCGTGGCCAAGCTGCGCAAGGCCATCGATGACCGGGAGAACGGGCAGTCGGCCGCTGCTTAACCCTCACTACTTATATCGAAAGCCCGGTTCCGTTCGGAGCCGGGCTTTTTTGTTTGTCTGTCATCCTGAATGGAGCGAAGCGGAATGAAGGACCTTCCTCTTCATCAGTACGAAGCCTTTTTAGATGAGCAAAGCCCTGTCCCAATGTGTGGTGAAGGGCTTTGGGCGTTGGAAGGAGTTTTGTAGCAAACGAGGAGGAAGGTCCTTCACTCTGCTCAGGATGACCGACGTGAGAGAAGATTGACAGCAGCAGCCGAAAGCTTCCGTTTCCGAAGCCGCCCTGCTACCTTCGTTGCTCCGCCAAAACCAGCTATACCCGTGCCTTTGCCCACCGACGATATTCTGCTGGTTCTGAGCCAGCACTGGGGCCATGCGGCCTTCCGGCCGCTGCAGGAGGATATCATCCGGGCCGTGCTGACCGGGCACGACACGCTGGCGCTGCTGCCCACCGGCGGCGGCAAGAGCATCTGCTTTCAGGTACCGGCCCTGGCCCGGGACGGGCTGTGCCTGGTCGTCTCGCCGCTGATTGCGCTGATGAAGGACCAGGTCGAAAATCTGCGTAAGCGCGGCATCAAAGCCGAAGCGGTGTTTTCGGGCATGAGCCACCAGGAAATCGACCAGACGCTGGACAACTGCGTGTACGGGCCGGTGAAGTTCCTGTACGTGAGTCCTGAACGGCTGCTGACCGACATGTTCCGGGCCCGGGTGGGCCGCATGAAAGTGAGTTTGCTGGCCGTGGATGAAGCTCATTGTCTTTCGCAGTGGGGCTACGACTTCCGCCCGCCGTATATGCAGATTGCCGCGCTGCGGGAGCTGCTGCCCGGCGTGCCCTGCATTGCCCTCACGGCCACCGCCACCGAGCAGGTGAAGCTCGACATCGTGGAGAAGCTGCACTTCCGGGCCGGCAACCAGGTTTTTCAGCAGAGCTTCGCCCGGCCCAACCTATCGTACTCGGCCCTGCCGACCGAGGACAAGCTGCGCCGCCTGCTGGAAGTGGTGCGCGGGGTGGGCGCCGACAAAACCAGCATCGTGTACGCCCGCACCCGGCGCCAGACCGAGGACACGGCCGCGTATCTGCAGCAAAACGGGCTGAAAGCTGCTCCCTACCACGCCGGTCTGCCTGCCGACCAGCGCACCCGTACCCAGCAGGACTGGATGGAAAATCGCATCCGCTGCATCGTGGCCACCAACGCCTTCGGCATGGGCATCGACAAGCCCGACGTGCGGCTGGTGGTGCACCTGGAGGCACCCGACAGCCTGGAAGCCTACTACCAGGAAGCCGGCCGGGCCGGCCGCGATGAGAAATATGCCTTTGCCGTGCTGCTGCAGGGCCCCAACGATGCCGACGAGCTGCGCCGCCGCACCCAGCAGGCCTACCCGCCGCTCGATACGGTGCGTCGGGTGTACCAGGCCCTGGCCAACTTTTCGCGCACGGCCGTGGGCGGGGGCGAGCTGGTGGCCTTCGACTTCGACATCCAGCACTTCGCCGAAACCTACCGCATCAAGGCCCTGGATGCCCACAACAGCCTGCGCACCCTAGCCCGGGAAGGCTTCGTGCAGCTCAATGAGGCCGTAAACACGCCCGCCCGGGTCCACATTCCCATCGACCACCACGACCTGTACCGGTTTCAGGTGGCCAATGAGCAGCACGACAAGCTCATCAAGTCGTTGCTGCGCTTTAATGGGGGCGAGCTGTTCAGCGGGTTTCAGCGCATTTCCGAAAACAGCCTGGCCCAGCACCTGAAGCTGAGTGTGCTCGACGTGCGCAAAACGCTGCTGTTTCTGCACCGCTCGGGCATCATCCAGTACCAGCCCCGGCAGGAGTCGCCGCAGGCGCTCTTTACCACCCCGCGCTTCGACGCCGACAAGCTGCCGCTGGACCAGAAGCGCCTGCTCCAGGCCCGCGACCTGGCCCGCGACAAAACCGAATCCGTCATCCGCTACGCCCACGGCGGCCTGTGTCGCCAGCAGCTATTGCTGGAATACTTCGGCGAGCTGGACGCGCCGGCCTGCAAGGTCTGCGACTTCTGCCTGGCCGAGAAGAAAGCCCGCCAGGCCCCGGCTCCCGCTGCCGATTTGCGCGCTCAGCTGCTCACGCTGCTTAAAGCCACGCCCCAGACGCCCCGCGACGTCCTCACGCACTTCGAGCCCGGCCAGGCTACGGCCGTAACCGAGCAGCTGCGGGAGCTGGTAGAAATGGGGGAGCTGAAGTACGCGCCGGACGGGCGGCTGGGGTAGAAACCAAAAAGCCGCCCCGGCCACGCCTGAAACAGGAGCAGCCGGGGCGGCTTGGTACTGCAAGCGGCAGGAACTACTTCGCCAGCTGCTTCAGCAATTCGTGGGCAGCCGGCTCCGAGGAGGCCGGGTTCTGGCCCGTAATCAGGTTGCCGGCGCTTACCACGTACGGGGCCCAGTCGGCGCCTTTGGAGTAAGTGCCGCCGTTTTCCTTCAGCATGTCTTCCACCAGGAACGGCACGACGTTGGTCAGCTGCACGGCTTCCTCCTCGGTGTTGGTGAAGCCGGCTACCGACTTGCCTTTCACCAGCGGCTCGCCGTTGGCGGCTTTCACGTGGCGTAGCACGCCGGGGGCGTGGCACACGGCCGCTACGGGCTTGCCGGCGGCGTAGAACGTTTCGATCAGCTCAATCGACTTCTTGTCCTCGGCCAGATCCCAGAGCGGGCCGTGGCCGCCGGGGTAGAATACGGCGTCGTAGTCGGCGGCGGCAATGGAGTCCAGCTTCACGGTGCTGGCCAGAGCCTTTTGCGCCTCCGGATCCTTTTTGAACCGCTCGGTGGCTTCGGTCTGGGCACCGGCTTCGTCGCTCTTGGGGTCGAGGGGCGGCTGGCCACCGGCGGGGGAAGCCAGGGTCAGCGTCGCGCCGGCGTCCTGGAACACGTAGTAGGGGGCGGCAAATTCTTCCAGCCAGAAGCCGGTTTTATGACCCGTGTTGCCCAGCTGATCGTGGGACGTCAATACCATCAGAATATTCATGGGAGCTTGCTTTTGAGGTGAAAAAATGCCGTGGCTAAGCCAGCAGGCGGTAAAACGAGGTTTTGCGCTCGGCCAGCAGCGGCACGATCCGGCCCAGCACCAGGTCCTGGAAGTGGGCCGCGGCGCGGTGGGCTATCTGCGCGTCCTGGTCTACGTACTGCTCGTAGATGAAGAAGCGCTCCGGCTCCTCCGCCGACTGGTGGGCGATGTACAGTAGATTGCCGGGCTCGTGCTGGCGCACGGCGGCGGCGGCTTCGGCCAGCAGGCGGCGCACGGTATCGGCCTGGCCGGGCTGTACCAGCCACTCGGCGGCTACGCAGTAGATTTCAGCTTGGTTAGTCATGTTGGTAGGATTGGGGTTTTGATTTCACGCGGTGTAGCGCAATGGTAGGCGCAGTGGTTCGTGGTGTCGTGTAACGGACCACTGCGAGACACTGCGGTTTTACACCCCGAGACCCTGCGTGAAAGAGCACTTAGGATACCTTTACGATGGCCTTGCCAGTGTTGTCGCCCTGAAACAGGCCCAGGAAGGCGGCCGGAATCTGGCCGAAACCCTCGGTGATGGTTTCCTCAAACTGGAGCTTGCCCTGGCCGTACCACTCGGTGAGCCTGGTCACGCCCTCGGGCCAGCGGCTGAGGTAGTCGCTCACGATAAAGCCCTGCAGGCGGGAGCTGGTCTTGAGCAGCTTGCCTTCCGGCCGCGGGCCCACGGGCGCTTCGGTAGCGTTATACGTCGAAATCTGGCCGCAAAGGGCAATGCGGGCGTGCTTGTTGAGCTGGTTGTACACCGCGTCGGTGATGGCGCCGCCCACGTTGTCGAAGTAGCAGTCGATACCGTTGGGGGCCGCGGCGGCCAGGGCTTCGGCCAGGTTGACCGTCTTATAGTTGATGGCCTCGTCGAAGCCGAGCTGTTTGAGGTAAGCCACTTTCTCGTCGGAGCCGGCGGTGCCCACGACGCGGGCCCCCAGGATTTTGGCCAGCTGCCCGACTACCATACCCACGGCCCCGGCCGCGCCGGATACCACTACGGTTTCACCGGCCTGGGGCTGGCAGATGTCGAGCAGGCCGAAATAAGCGGTGAGGCCCGGCATGCCCAGCAGCCCCAGAAAGTAGCTGATAGGCGCCTGATCGGTCGGAATACGGGTCAGCCCCTTGCCGTCCGCCACGCTGTGCTGCTGCCAGGGCAGATTGCCGACCACCACGCTGCCCACCGGCAGCGCGTCGTTGCGGCTTTCCACCACCTCAGCCACTATGCCGCCGCTGATGGGCTGGCCCACCTCAAACGGTGCCACGTACGACTTAGCCGCGCTCATCCGGCCGCGCATGTAGGGGTCGACGGACACGTAGCGGGTTTGGAGCAGTACCTGGCCCGCGGCGGGGGGCTCTAGGGTCGTGGCTTCGAACCGGAAATGCTCGGCCGACGGCATGCCCACGGGGCGGCTGGCCAGCACAATACGTTGGGTTTGCATAGCTCTCGGGAAGGGATGAGAAAAGAAGAACCTACCATCCGGAAGCGGCGAAGCCCTTCCGGATGGTAGGTTCCAATACGGCGGCGGTTAGGCGTTGGTAGTGGTGGTCAGGCTCACCTCAACGTTGCCGCGGGTGGCGCGGGAGTAGGGGCAGATGCCGTGGGCCGCTTCCACCAGCTCTTCGGCCTGCTGCTGCTCCACGCCGGGAATGTTGATGTGCAGGTCGGCCGAAATGCCGTAGCCCCCATCCTCCGCCTGGCCGAAGCCGATCAGGGCCTCCACCGTCACGCCGTCCAGCTTTACGCTGGCCTGGCGGGCCGCTACGCCCAGCGCGCCCTCGAAGCAGGAGGCGTAGGCGGCGGCAAACAGCTGCTCGGGGTTGGTGGAGTTGGCTTTGCCGGGGCCGCCCATTTCGCGGGGCGTGCTCAGGGCGAGGTTAATTACCTGGTCGTTGGACGTAACCTGGCCGTCGCGGCCACCTTTGGCCAGGGCCTGAGCCGTGAAAACTTTCTGGATTTTCATCTGCAAAAAAGAAGGAGGGAAGTGAAAAAATAGCCGGCCCGATCAGGCAAGCCTGGTAAGTAAAGTGTGGAGCTGCTGGCGCAGGGTTTCAAATTCGGACGTCGTCAGGCCCAGCTGCTCAAAAAGGCGGGCCGGAATGTGGCAGGCCGCTTGCTGCAGCTCGCGCCCGGCCCCCAGCAGGCGGATGATGACGGAACGCTCGTCGCGCGGGTCGCGGCGGCGGCTCAGCCACTGCTTCTGCTCCATGCGCTTGAGCAGGGGCGTGAGGGTACCCGAGTCGAGCAATAGCTTTTCGCCCAGGGCCTTCACCGTCAGCTCATCGTGTTCCCAGAGCAGCAGCAGCACCAGGTACTGCGGATAGGTGAGGCCCAGCTCCTGCAGGTGAGGCTGGTAGGCCCGGGTGAGCTGCCGCGACACGGCGTAGAGCGGAAAGCAGAGCTGGTTGTGCAGCTTCTGCAGATCTTCGGACGCGGACAAGGGAGAAAGGGACGTGCTCATGGGCTTCGGAATAGTAAACCAGCGCTGGTTGTGTGATGTTTGGTTGTGGGCAATTAAAATCACCGTGCGCTGACAACTGCCTCTTTGCCAGCGGAAAAATATTTCACCTCAGCGCTGAACGCCGGCCCCCGGCCATAAAAAAGCGTCGGCGCTCTGCGGGTGCAGGGCGCCGACGCGGGCCGATACGGGCACAGAAAGCTACGCCTGCTGGTAGGCCTGAAAGCCGCCGAGCAGATTGCGCACGTTTTTGAAGCCGTGCTGCACCAGAAAGGCCTTGGCCGACGCCGACCGGCCGCCGCCTTTGCAGTGCACAATAATTTCCTGGTCCCTCAGGTCTTCCAACTCGTCGAGCTTGTCGGGCAGCGTGCCCAGCGGGATGCTGCGGCTGCCGTCGATGTGGGCCTCCTCATTTTCCCAGGTTTCGCGCACGTCGATGATGGTGGGGGTTTCGCCGTTGGCGCGGCGTTGCTTTAGCTCGTCAGGGGTGATGTCGGTCATGGTCAGGAAAGCAGTGAGACGTGGGGTAGTAGCCGCAACAATAGGGAATTCTGGCAAAACAACCCCGGCTAGCGGGCCAGCACCAGCCGTTTGGCGACCGTCAGGCCGGTGGGCAGGGTAAGCTGCACCACGTAAACACCCGCCGCCAGGGGCCGCAGATCCAGCTCCGGCTGCCCCAGCTGGGCGGCGGGCTGCTGCCACACCGGCCGGCCCAGCGCGTCAAACACGGTGGCGCGGGCGTAGCGGCCCTGCACCCGCACCAGCCCCGAGCTGGGGTTAGGATACAGGGCGAAGGCGGCCGCCACGCTGGGGTCAGCGGCGGCGGTGGTCGTGTTGTTGGTCATCACCGCCCGCATCATGATGGCGCCGGCCGGCGTTTTGCCCGCGTTGAACTGGTCGGTGGAGTAGGGCACCCAGGTTCCGGTTTCGTTGGCGAAAAAGTAGTTCTCGGGCGGCGCATTGTTCAGGTCCAGTCCCATCGGCGCGTACTGCCCGCCCAGCGGCCCGCGGCCGTAGCCCACGAAAAAGCTGCCGTTTACCGCTACGGGCGTGGTAAAGTTGATTTCCACGAAGCGCTGCCCGGCCGGCAGCGTCGCCGGAATGGTGAAGCTGACGGTGGCCTTGGGCGAGTCGGCGGGGCGCAGGGCGTTGCCCGTACCCTGACTGTCCCACACGTTGGCCGTGATGGTGCGGCCGGCGGCATCGGGCAGCACGGGATAAATCCGCAGGCTGCGCACCTGATCCGGCCTGTTCAGGTCGTAGCGGAAAGCGTAGAAGTGGGGCGGACCGCTGACGAAGGGAAAGAAGTCGATGGTGCCCTCGGGCGTGCCGTCGTCGTAGGCGTAGAAGTTTTTCAGCTCCGTCACCCGCGAAATGGTGTCGTTGGCTACCGTCAGCGGATCAACGCCCGCCAGCCGCACCAGATACAAGCTGTGGCGGATGGTTTTGGGTTCCGGCGTCAGCGGCAACGGCGTCAGCCGCACGTTGCCGACCAGGGGCAGCTGCCGGGCATTGGCCCCGATGGCCTGGTTGCCGACCAGAAACATGGCCGAAGGGCCGGTAGGCAGCAGCTGCAGCGTGCCGCGCCAGTCAATGGGAATGGGCTGGGGGCCAAGGTCGAGGTTGTTGATGGTCGTGGCCGTCTGGTCGTTGAGCTCGGCGCTGGGCGTGGGCGCGGCGTTGTACTGCCACACGGGCATGGCCGTGAAGCGCTTCAGCAGACTTTTGAGCGGGGCACTGGTCGTAATGTCGCGGTAGGAGGAGTCGGCGGCGGAACGGTTGCGGTCCAGCTTCACGTAGTCCACGGCCCAGCTGTCGTTGCCGTTGGCGGTGCTCTGGTAGCCGGAGGTGTGGAAGCGAAACTGGAAGTTGCCGTGCAGGTAGCGGGCCTGGTCCACGGCCAGCAGCTTCTGGCGGAAGTCGGTGCGCTTGCCCTGGCTGCGCAGCATCCAGATCTGCTGCCAGCGGTTGTTGTTGTCCTTGAAGTCGACCGAGATAAACACCGGCCGCGAGCTGCTGGCCGTGGAGGGCTGGGAGAAGATATTGCCAACCTGGTAGAAGAAGCTCAGGAACACGCCGTCGGCCGCGCTACGGCCACTAAGGTCAATGGGCTGGGAGGTCAGCGTGTCGGTATCACTGTAAAACGTGCCGTAGGGCAGTCCGCGGCTGTTCAGCCCGTCGAACGAGGCCACGCCGCGCGAGGTGGGCGCCAGCGCAAACCGGTTGTTGATCAGCACGCCGCCGCCCGCTATCCAGCGCTCCAGATTGGGCGGGCCTTCCGCCTGCGTCGAAAAGTCGTCGAAGAAGGGCAGGGGCAGGGCCGTGGTGCGGGCGGCGCGCTTCGGCTGCGCGGCCAGGCCGGCCGCCCGGGCCGGATCGGCGGGCAGGGGCTGCACCAGCTGGGCGTGGCCAGCCAGGGGCAGGAACAGGGCTCCGGCCAGCAGAAACGTGAGTAGAGCTTTCGAACAGATCATAGACGGTAGTTTACGCAGGTCCAACGCGCAGGGCGACGGGAAAATTTCGTGCGGGGCCGCCACGCGGGCAGAAAAGGCGCGCTACCAAAACCGGCAGCCCGCCTATAGCCCGGGTGGGCTTGGGCAGGCTGCCGGAGTAGCCGGGCGCCGGAGCGGCTAGTCGGCCGTTTTCAGCGGGGCCCGGCCGGCAATCCAGAGGTCGACGAGCTGGCCCATGCGGATGGTGGCGCCGGGGGCGGGCACGGGGCGCTGCTTGACGACCATGCCGTCGGTCTGCCCTTCCTCGGCTTCCTGGTAGAAGATTTCACCTACCTGCAGCCCCTGGCCGACCAGCAGCGTGGCGGCTTCGTCCTGGGGCATGTTCACCACGTTGGGCACCGCGAACTCCTGGTTGCCGAGGCCGTCGCCCACTTCCAGGTCTACGCGGGTGCCTTTGGCAATGGGGGCGCCGGCGGCTATTTCCTTGCCGCCCACCAGCTGCTTGAGCACGGCGTTCTGGCGCACGTCGGGCACGAGCTTGATTTCGCCCACGATCAGGTCGTAGCTGCGCAAGATCATCTGGGCGTTTTTCACCGAGCCCTCCACCAGCTTGGGCATCTTAATCACCGGCGGGTTTTTCATGCTCACCGACACGTAGATCTTGCGGTCTTCCTTCACCCGCTCTCCCGGGGCCGGGTCCTGGGTCAGGACGGTGCCGGGCCGGATGCTGGGGTTGTAGCTGCTGTCGTCGACGAAAAAGCGCAGGTTCCGCTCGTCGAGGTAGTCCTCCACGTCGGTCTGCTGCATGCCCGTGACTTTGGGCACCACGATGGTTTCGCCGTGGTTGGTGGTCATGGGCAGATACACGAAGAAGAAGCCGACCAGCAGCGTCGCCCCGATGGCCGCAATGACCAGCAGGTGCTTAAGCAGGTCGGCCGGAGTGTCGGATTTAAGAAAAGCCATTTAGGAGAGAGAAGCTAGAAGTTGAAATCGGGAGCGGAAAGGTAGGAATTGGAATGGCAGGAAGTGGAGCCAACAGAACGTCATGCCGGGCATTCTGCGCCTGCAGCAGATACGAAGCATCCCGCGGGCCGATGATTGGAGTAGCAATCAGCCGTTAGCCCGCAAGATGCTTCGCCTTTGGCTCGGCAGGTCGTTCTACTTTTTCGCTCCGATCTGCTTTTCCTGCCGCGCCTTGCCAAACTCCAGGATCTGGTCGATGAAGTCGTAGGGCGTGTAGCCGCTGAGCGCCGTCTGGTGGAAGATGCAGGTAGCGGGCGTCATGCCGGGCAGGGAGTTGACCTCGATGATGATGACTTCCACGGCCCCGCCAGCTTCGGCTTCTCCGCGCACCCGCACAAAGGCGTCGATGCGGGCGTAGCCCTGGATGTTGAGCACCTCGGCCACGCGCCTGAGCTCGGCTTTCACCTCATCCGAAATGCGCTGCCGCTCGGCGGCTTCGGGGGCGTAGCGGGCGGGGGTGATGTTCTGGCCTTCGCCGGCCAGGAATTTCTCCTCCAGGCTCAGCACTTCGCCGGTGGCCAAAGCTTCCGAAGCCTCGAACACCTCGATACCGAGCGTGCCGTCGGCCTGCCAGTGGGTGAGCAGGCCACCGGTCACTTCGAGGAAGTGGCGGGCGCCGTCGCGGCTGATGAGGGTTTCGACCAGAAAGGCTTCCTTCTGCGGGAATTCCTCCTTGAAGCCCAGGTGCAACACGGTGGCGGGGGCGGGCAGCAGCTCTTCCTGGTCGCGGAAGATGAGCTGGCTGAAGGCTTCGAGCTCCGCGCGGCTCTTGATTTTCTTCACGGCCGAGGAGCAGCCGTCGTCGGCGGGCTTGGCAATGAAGGGGTAGGCAAACTGCGTTTCGAGGCTGCGGTAGAAGCTTTCGGCATCGGCGGCCCACTCCCGGCGGGCGGCCATGCGGTGCTCGGCCACGCGCAGACCCGCGGCGCGCAGGCGGCGGTTGGTTTCGAACTTGTTGATGGTGATGCTGCTGCTTTCCACGCCCGAGCCGTTGTAGGGCAGGCCCAGCTTTTCGAGCTGCTGCTGCAGGGCGCCGTCCTCGCCGGGGCGGCCGTGCAGGGCAATAAAGACCTCATCGACTTCCTGGGCCAGCTCCTCGAAGGAGAGGCGGCGGGGCTGGGCCGTGGGCTGCCCGGCGTAGGTGCTGGTGATGGCGCCGGCCTCGCGGCGGATGTGCGCCAGGATGGGGTGCAGGCCGTGGCCGGCTTCCATGTGCTCCACCTTCTCGCGGATATCGTCGGCGTTGTCCTTGAGCATCACGCTGATGGGCAGCACGTAGAGGCGGAACTCGGCGCTGCTGCCGGTCAGAAACACGGGCACCGGCTCGTACTTGGTGCTGGAGCTGAGCTTCTCGTAGATGTTGCGGCCGCTTTCCACCGAAATGTGGCGCTCCGACGAGTAGCCGCCCATAATCACGGCCACTTTGGTGCGCTCCTGCTCGTGCTGCTGCCGGGCGGCCACGGCCGCGTCCAGCTGCCCGAGCAGGCGGCCCAGCTGCACCGGCTTCATGCCGGCACGCCGGCGCGCGGCCAGCGACGTGCGAATCAGGTAGGTGAGAAACTGCGACGGGTTCAGCCCGATTTCGGCGGCCTGGTGGAAGAAGAACGACGCCGGCAGCATGCCCGAGGTCGTGTTCGGGTCGTTGAGGAAGATTGAGTTGCCAGTTGCCGGTTGCGAGTTGCCGGTTTGTTCATCCGAAGACTGGGAACCGGGAACTGGCAACTGGGAACTGATAAACCCATCCAGGCGGGCGTAGACCTGGAAGCCGAAGGTGCGGAACATGGCCTCGCAGGCCGCGCGGATGCGCTGGATTTCGGCCTCGGGCAGGTCGATGGGCGTGATTTTGCGGGCCAGGCCGGGCAGGTACTTCGAGCGGTAATCGAACATTTCCTCGCCCTTCACAATCTCGGTCGGGGGCAGCGCCAGCGGGTTGCCGTCGGGGTCTTCGACCACGATGCAGCTGAACTCCCGGCCCGCCACAAACGACTCCACCAGCACCTGGGCCTCGCCGTCCACGTTGGTCAGCAGCACGGCGTCGGCGGTTTGCAGCCGCTCATTGAGCAGGGTCAGCAGGGCCTCGGGGTGGTAGATGATGTTCGTGTCATCCGCGTCCAGCACCACCGGCAGGCCGATTCCCTCGCGGATGTCGGTCAGCTGCTGCACCCACATGATCTTGTCCTGCTCGCCGAGGCGGCTCCACTCGTCGCGCCGCACGGTTTTGCGGAACAGGCTGCGCTCCACGGCCGCGGCAAACTGCGCTTCCGTGGGCTCGCGCAAAATGCTGATGCCGATGCTGGAGCCCTGGCGGGGCGCCTTGAACACCAGCGGCAAGCCCAGCTCCCGGGTCAGGTAGCCGAGCAGGGCCGTGCGGTCCGTGGTGTCCCACTCTTCGGCCGTGATGGTGCGGAAGTCGGGCGTGGGCTGGCCCAGGGCCTGGAGCAGCTTCTTCTGGGCAATCTTATCGATGCCGAAGGCCGAGGCCAGAATGCCCGAGCCGGAGTAGGGAATGCCGTACCATTCGAGCAGGCCCTGAATGGCGCCGTCTTCGCCGCCGGGGCCGTGCAGTGCCAGAAAGGCGAAGTCCAGCAGCTCGGGCAGCTCGTGGGGCAGCACGCGCCGGCCCACTTCCCCGATGATCTTATCCTGCTCGGCGGTGCTCAGCGCGCCCAGGCTTTCCAGGTACACCGGCATCTTGTGCGCCGAGGCCGGCAGCGCCGACACCGGGGGGTAAAAGTCGCGGATGGTGCCCTTGTAGATGTGGTGCCAGTCGAGCAGGATGAAGTTGCCCCGGCTATCGACAAAGATCGGGACGGCCGCAAACAGGGCCTTGTCCAGGTTGTCGTACACGGTGCGGCCGCCCGCAAAGGAAATTTCCCGCTCACGCGACGGGCCGCCGAAGAAGATGCCTATTTTCATAACTGGGACAAAGGTACGGGGGAAAACAGAACGGCGGCAACGAAGGGGCAACCCCCGCTTCACCTTGCTTTAGGTTGCAAATCTGCCGAACTACGCGCCGCCAAGCCGTATAAGGCTGACTACATCCCCATTCCCGTCCCATGAAAACACTGGACCAGTACAACTTCGCCGGCAAGCGCGCCGTGGTGCGCGTCGATTTCAACGTGCCCCTCGACGCCGACCTGCGCATCACCGACGACACGCGCATCCGTATGGCCACGCCGACCATCAAGAAAATCCTGGCCGACGGCGGCTCGGTGGTGCTGCTTTCGCACATGGGCCGGCCCAAGGGCGGCCCCGACAAGAAAAACTCGCTGCGCAACATCGTGGCGCGCCTGCAGCAGGAGTACGGCCAGGAAGTGCTGTTTGCCGATGACGCCACCAGCGCCGACGCTGCCCAGCGGGCCGCCGCCCTGCAGCCGGGCCATATCCTGCTGCTCGACAACCTGCGCTTCCACCCCGAAGAGGAGCAGGGCGACGCCGCCTTCGCCGAAAAGCTCAGCCAGCTCGGCGACGTGTACGTGAACGATGCCTTCGGCGCAGCCCACCGCCGGCACGCCTCCACGGCCGTCATGGCCCAGTATTTTACCCCCGAAAACCGCGTGGCCGGTCTGCTGATGCAGAGCGAGCTGGACAATGCCCACCGGGTGCTGACCAACGCCGAGCGGCCCTTCACCGCCATCATGGGCGGGGCCAAGATTTCGGATAAGATCCAGCTCATCGAGCAGCTGCTCGACAAGGTGGACTACCTGATTATCGGCGGCGGCATGTCGTATACTTTCTCGGTGGCCCAGGGCGGCAGCATCGGCAACTCCCTGCTCGAAGCCGACAAGATTGACCTGGCCCTGAGCCTGCTGGAAAAGGCCAAGGCCAAGGGCGTGCAGCTGATTTTGCCCGGCGACGCCATCATTGCCAACAAATTCGCCAACGACGCCGACGTGGACGTGGCCACCAGCCACCACATTCCCGACGGCTGGATGGGTCTCGACATCGGTCCGGAGTCGCGCGAGCAGTTCGCCGACATTATCCGCCAGTCGAAAACCATCCTCTGGAACGGCCCGATGGGCGTCTTTGAGATGAGCAACTTCTCGGTGGGCACTGAGGTCGTGGCCCGCGCCATTGCCGAAGCCACGGCCGGCGGCGCCTTCAGCCTCATCGGCGGCGGCGACTCGGCCGCGGCCGTCACCCAGATGGGCTTCGCCGACCAGGTTTCCTACATCAGCACCGGCGGCGGCGCCCTGCTCGAATACATGGAAGGCAAGGAGCTGCCCGGCGTAGCGGCCCTGGAAGGGCGGTAAGCGGCGGGCCGTAACGCAAAGCTTTGCTTCGCAGGCCATCGACTAGTTTCCCGTAATAGCGCTGAAATTTTGCGCAGCAAAACTTCGCGCTACCGCAACCAAAGAGCCCCGACGTCACATACGTCGGGGCTCTTTGGCTAACAGGAGTTTCTAAACTCAGCCAAACGGGGACGGCGAGAAGCACAGCACGAAAATCAGCAGCATCACCCAGCCCAGCACCTTGCGGCCCGGGCTCAGGGGCCGCTCGTCGGGGGCCTGGGGGTGGAAGATGCCCGTGACGCGGCCCAGCAGCAGGCCGAAAACCAGCCAGCCGGGGTTGCCCTGAATCCCGGGCACAGCCAGGGTTACGGCCAGCTGGGCGGCAAACACGCTCAGGGCCAGCATCAGCCCGCGGCGGGGCGTGGGCAGCACCCGGCGAAACACCAGAATCAGGTAGAGCAGGTAGGGCAGGCCCCAGTACAGCCAGGTATCGGTGGAGCTGTGCAGGGAGAACAGGCCCAGCCCGGCGTAGAAGATAAAGGCCATGAACAGCCCCACCGACAGCCGGTTGAACCGGCGGTAGCCCAGCAGCCCGTACAGAATGTGGCCGCCGTCGAGCTGCCCGATGGGCAGCAGGTTGAGGGCCGTGAAGAACAGCGCCAGCGCCCCGGCCAGCAGCACCGGGTAGTGCATCAGCTCATTCGGGGGGGGCAGGCGGGCCGGGTCGGCAAAGATTGTTTCGAGCAGGCGGTAGAGCAGCGGCTTGCCCAGCGTCATGCCTTCCCCGGCCCGGTACACGTAGCGGGCGTAGTCGGCCCCGTAAGCCCGGTATTCGGGGTGAATGTTGAACACGTACTCCAGCGGGTCGGGCAGGTGGGTGAAGCCGTAAATCAGCACCGGCACGGCGACCAGAAAGCCCGCCAGCGGCCCGGCCAGCCCGATGTCAAAGAACTCCTTGCGGGAGAATATCCGGTCCTTGATGCGGATGACGGCTCCGAACGTGCCGATAGTATTAAAAAAGCCGGTGAAAAACGGAATATAAAAGGGCAGCGTAGTCCGCACCCGGTAGTGGCGGGCGGTGAAGTAGTGCCCGAACTCGTGCACCGTGAGTACCCCCAGAAACGGCAGCGAAAACCACAGCCCGCGCAGGATTTCGGGCGTGCTGAACCAGCCCGTGAGCCGGAAGCCCTGGCCCTGGTCGAAAAACATGCGGCCGGTTATCCACTCGGCTCCCGCCAGCGTGGTCGTGGCCAGGGTGAGCAGGAACAGCAGCAGATGGAGCGAGTAGGTGCGCCAGCGGGGCGGCTCGGGCTTTTCGTAGGGGGTGAAGCCCAGCATCTCGGGCGTCACGGTATCGGCAGCCGGCGGCGTTTCGGCGTCAGGCAAGGGGAGGAGTGGGGAAGGCACGGAGGGCGGCGGGAAGGGCGGCGGTGAGGGTGAGGGGCGGGGCCAGAAACAGCGTGTGCAGTCCCAGGCGGCGGGCCGTTTTGATGTGCTGAAAACTGTCCTCGATGAAAAGAGTTTCCGCCGCTCGCCAGTTCATTTCGCGCAGAGCATGGGCAAAGATTTCGGGGCCGGGCTTGCGCAGCCCGACCTGCTGGGAGTAAAATACCCGGTCGAGGCAGTCGGCAATGCCGTGGCGGAAGCCGTACTGGGTGCGCAGCCGCCGGTTTATTTCCTCAATGTGCAGCTGGTTGGTGTTGCTGAGTAGGGCGGTCTGGTAGCCCTGGGCCCGCAGCTCGGCAATAAAGGCCAGCCGCTCGGCCGGCACGTCGAGCAGCATGGCGTTCCAGGCGGCATCCAGTTCGGCGTCGGTGCCCTCCAGGGCGTAGTGCCGGCGCAGGCCGGTGCGGAACTCCGCTGGCGTCAGGCGCCCGGTTTCCAGCAGGTCGAACAGCTCCGACTGGTGCTGCTGGTTGAACTCGATGGTGCTGCCGGCCCGGCTGAGCTGCCGCATGGCGTCTACCGTGCGCTGGTAGTCGATATTGATAATCACGCCTCCGAAGTCGAAGAGCAGGTGGGGCTTTTTGCCAGGCATAGCAGGGAGGAGCACGGCTCAGCCCGTGGCCGTTACCCTGGGCCGCGGGCTGTCGTTATTTAAGAATTGGAAATCCGGCCGCAAACTTCGAAGTTTGCGCTGCCGAAACCAACTACGGAAGGTTTTAGCCGGGCCTATAGCTCAATCGGTTAGAGCAGCTGACTCATAATCAGCAGGTCACTGGTTCGATTCCAGTTGGGCCCACTTGAGTATAAGGCAAGCTACTGTTTACAAGTAGTTTGCCTTATTTTTTGATTCAGTGGAAAAGCTCCCGGGGCAGAAGTCTGCCATTGCCGGCATTCTTTTGCCCTCCCGCCTGATGAAACCGGTAAAAGGGCGCACAAGCACTGAAACTGCAACGAACCCCGCTGTTTTGGCACTGCCACCTGCAATAAGGCGGCTCAGGCTGAACAGGGCCGTTCGATCTGTTGGAGCCGTTGTCCGGCTGGTTATTTCACCACCAGGATCCCGCGCAGCATACCCATGCCGCAGGTAAACTCAAACCGCCCGGCCTCCGTGGGCAGCAGCTCCACCAGCGTCGTCTGGAATGCCGGCAGGTCGCGCCGGATGTGGAAGTCTGGCATCAGCAGCTCCTCCGAGCAGCTGTTCTCCTCGTCGCGGTAGAAATGCAGCTGCACGGCCTTGCCGCGCTCCACCTCGATTACGTCGGGCGAGTAGCCGCCTTTCACCGTGATATCCACTGCCTGCACCCCGCTCGACGAGGACACGGCGGTGGCGGTCTGCCGGGCCGACAAAAAGAAATACCAGATGACGAACCCGGCCAGGGCCAGCCCCGCCATCGTCACCATTACCGCAGTCGTGTCCATGGCTCGTCGTGCTAATGATTGTTGAAAGCCCGCAGGCGCAAGGAGTTGGTCAGTACCGATACCGAGCTGAGGGCCATGGCGCCAGCCGCCAGCATGGGCGAAAGCAGCCACCCGAACACCGGATACAGCAGCCCGGCCGCAATCGGAATACCCAGGGCGTTGTAGATAAACGCGAAGAACAGGTTTTGCTTGATGGTGCGGATGGTTTGCCGCGACAGCTCAATGGCCGTCACTACGCCATTCAGGTCGGAGCGCATGAGCGTGATGCCGGCCGCTTCCATGGCCACGTCGGTGCCGCCGCCCATGGCCAACCCAATGTCGGCCTGCGCCAGAGCGGGCGCGTCGTTGATGCCGTCGCCTACCATGGCGACCGTACGGCCTTCGGCCTGCAGCTCCCGCACTTTACCGGCCTTATCGGCGGGCAGCACCTCGGCGAAGTAGCGCGTTATGCCCACCTGCTCGGCTACCTTGGCGGCCGTTTGCGGGTTGTCGCCCGTCATCATCACCACCTCAATGCCCAGGGCTTGCAGGCGCCGGATGGCGGCGCCGGACGTGTCGCGCACCGTGTCGGCCACCCCAATCAGCCCCGCCGCCTGGCCTGCCACGGCCACGTACAGCACCGTCCGGGCCTGGTTCAGCAGCTCTTCAGCCTGAGCGGCCAACGCCTCCGGAAAGGCTATGCCCTCGTCCTTGAGCAGACCCCGGTTGCCAATCAGCACGGCCTGCCCGTTTACCGTGGCCGCCGCGCCCTGGCCTTCAATGGCCCGAAAATCAAGGGCGACCAGCGGAGCAGCTCCCTGCGCCTCGGCATAGCGCACCACCGCTTCGGCCAGCGGGTGCTCACTCTGCCGTTCGAGCGCGGCCACCAGCTGCAGCAGCGGTGCCGCCGGCTGGCCCCCGAAGGGCACAAAGTCGGTCACCGCCGGCTCACCGCGGGTAATGGTACCCGTCTTGTCCAGCAGCACGGTATTCACCTTGTAGGCTTTCTCCAGCGCTTCAGCATTGCGGATCAGCACCCCGTGCTCGGCCCCTTTACCCGTGCTGACCATGATGGCCGTCGGCGTGGCCAGGCCCAGCGCGCAGGGGCAGGCGATGATGAGCACCGCCACGAAGTTGACCAACGCCAGCGGCAGCCGGGTAGCCACCGGCGCCAAGTCAAACCACAGCACAAACGTGAGGATGGCTATGACCACCACCGTGGGCACAAAAACGGCGCTGACCTTGTCGGCCAGCCGCTGAATGGGGGCGCGGCTGCCCTGGGCGTCTTCCACCAGCTTCACTATCTGCGCGAGCATGGTATCGGCGCCTACTTTCGTCACCCGAAAGCGGAACGAGCCGGTTTTGTTGAGCGTAGCGCCGAACACCGAGTCCCCCTCTTTTTTCTCCACCGGCAGACTTTCGCCCGTGAGCATGGCCTCATCCACGGCCGAGCGGCCTGCGGTAATCACGCCGTCAGTGGCCACTTTCTCCCCGGGCCGCACCACAACCACGTCATTTAGCTGCACCTGCCCGATGGGTACGTCTACCTCCTGCCCGCCGGGCCGCACCACCCGCGCCATTCTGGCCTGCAGGCCCATGAGGGCGCGAATCGCCGCGGAGGTCTGGGTTTTGGCCCGCAGCTCCAGCACCTTGCCCAGCAAAATCAGGGCAATGATGGTGGCCGTGGTGTCGTAGTATACTTCCGGCAGCAGCCCGTGGCGCGTGAAGAAGCCCGGCGCCACCGTAGCGGCCAAGCTGTAGAGAAAGGCCGCGCCCGTGCCCACCGCAATGAGCGTATCCATGTTGGCCGACCGGTGCTTAAACCCATTCCAGGCCGAGGTGTAGAACTCCCGGCCACTATACAGCAGCACGGGCAGCGTGAGCAGCAGCAGGCCGTAGTTCAGCCACGCCATGCTCACCCGCGCCATCAGGGCGGGCCACAGCATCAGCATACTCAGCAGCATAATCACTGCTGCCAGGCCCACCGCCACCCAGAAGCGGCGCTTGAGCTTGCCGTAGGCCACCGCTTTCTGGCGGTCAATTTCGGCCTGCCGGTCGGCCGCGCCGGTATCCGGCGCGCGCTCCGCCACGCCGAAGCCCGCCTGCACCACGGCCTCTTTGAGGGTGGCCGGGCTGGCCTGCCCCGGCAGGTACTGCACAGTGGCCTTCTCGGTGGCGAAGTTGACCAGCGCACTGTGCACGCCCGGCGCCCGGCTCAGCGATTTTTCCACGGCCGACGCACACGAGGCACAGGTCATGCCCTCGATGTCGAGCGTCGCCGTTTCCGTGTTTTTGGGGGTAGCTGCCATCATACTAGTGCCTTCGTTAAGTAGCCATGTTGCTGATTCTACGCCAGGTAAAATCAGCGGGATACGACATGGCAAAGGAACGGTTTCTGCTGGTCTAAGTCGGTACGGAATCCGGCGCCAGACTTGCATAATTTGACGCTCGACCACCACTGCTGCCCGTACCCAGTCAGGGTCGAAACGTGCACGAGCTGGCAGCCGCGCGCAATGCCGCCGTCGGCTATCCGTGGCACTTACGGCGGTGGCGGTGGCCCCCGCCGGCGCTTGGGGGGGCGGGCACCAGCTGCCCCGTGCCTGCGTGGCTCGGCGACTCTTATCACTTTGGGAATACGCGCTACGCCGGCCCCGGCACGGCCAGCGGCCGTGTAAACAGGCAGGCGCTGCCCGCGCCCAGCTCACTTCCTACCCAGAGCTGCCCGCCCTGGCTGCCGATAAACTCGCGGGCAACGCCAAGGCCCAGCCCCGAACCGCCCCGGTAGCTGTTCTTGTCGGGAATCTGGACGAAGCGCCGGAAGATTTTCTCCTGGTATTGGGGCGCGATGCCGGGGCCGTGGTCCTGCACGCTCACCAGCGCGTGCTGACGGTCGGCCGAGAGGCTGGCGCGGACGATTTTCCTGGCGGCCGGAGCGTTGGAGTTGCTGCAGGCCACGAGCCGGTCGGTGTTGCGGCGCTGGGGCACCGGCGGCGGCGCTTTCAATCTGCCGGCCCGGCAGGTTGGCTACCTCATGCAGGGCCAGCTCACGCAGCCGGAGCAGGTTTTCGGCCCGGAAGAAGTTCTCCAGCGCCGTGGTCACCTTCTGCATGCTGTATATTTTACCCTCCTCCAGCCGGCCGCGCAGCTCGCCCACGGTCAGATCCACGTTCACCACCTCGTCGGCCAGCTCGAGCAGCTGGTCGGGCACGCGCTCCGTCACGTTGGGGCCGCTGATGCGCCGTATCTGGTCGTGCAGGCTTTCCAGGTGCTGCACGTTCACGGCCGCAACGACGGAGATGCCCGCTTTCACGAGCTGCTCCACATCCTGCCAGCGCTTCTCGTTCAGCGAGCCGGGCACGTTGGTGTGGGCCAGCTCATCCACGACAACCACCGACGGCTGGCGCTGCAGAGTGGCCGGCACGTCCATTTCCTCCAGCATCCGGCCCTTGTAGAAGGTCTGCCTGCGGGGCCGCACCGGCAGCCCCACCAGCTGGGTTTCGGTACCGGCGCGGGTTTCCGCGTAGCCCAGCACCACGTCTGCCCGGTGCTGGTGCTGGAGCAGGTTGTGGGCTTCCTGGAGTATGCGGTAGGTTTTGCCCACCCCGGCTGCCAGGCCGGTGTAGACCTTGAGCCGGCCGCGGCGGCGGTCCTGTGCCAGGCGCAGAAACCGCTCGGCAGACTGGTCGCGCCGCTGGTCGTCAGCAGGGAGTGGTATGGTGGAAAGCAGAAGAGAACGGCGGCAACGGGCTGAGCAGTGGTTCGGCTGCGGCTGCGCAAAACGTGCTGCCGGCTATTAAAACGACAGCGCGATGCTGCTGGTGAGGTTACCGTAGTTGTCGGTGGGCCGGCCGTCGCGGTCGGTCAGGAAGGGCTCCCGGGCGCGGAAGGCGCGGCCTTCGACGCGAAAGACGACGTTGGTGGCAGGAGCGTAATCGAGGTTGAGGGAAGCGGCCTGCACCCTGAAGTCAGGCGCAGCAGGAGCGGGTATGATGGAGCTGATGATGACGCCGTGGTCGGCCGCGTAGTACTCGGCCCGGGCGGCAGCAGTCCATTTAGCGGCCAGCTTGTAGCGCACAAAGGCGGCACCCGAGTGCCAGGTATCGGCCTTACTGCCGCGGGCGGCCTGCTCCTGCGTGCCCACGTCGAACACCAGCGCCAGACTCAGGCGCGGGGTGGCGGCGTAGCTCACGTAGAAATCGTGGAAGTAGCGGCGGCGGCGCACCGAGTCCTGGGGCTGCTCATTGCCATAGAAGCCGCTGCTGTTGACGAGCAGCTTATCGGTGGGGCGCCACTGCAGCTGGGTGCCGAGGGCTTTGGCCTGGTTGTTTTCGCGGATGTTCTGCCAGCCGTTCAGCACCAGCCCGGTCAGCGTGAGCTTGGGCGAGGCTTCGAAGGTGAAGCGCGCGCCGGATTCGTAGTAAGGCGAGTTCTCGGCCATCAGCGAGCGGGTCAGCGTCCAGTTGTCCTTGCTGACGGCCGACTCGAAGCCAATGTGGGAGGCAAAAATACCGAGGTCGAGCCAGGCCTTCTGGAAGGGCCGGAAGCCGGCATAAGCTTCGTAGACGTGCCTGAGCACGGGGTCCTCAGCCGCGTAGTTGGCCGCCACATAGGTGCCCGCGTGCAAGCCCAGAGCCCCGCGCGCCTGCCCGTTGTCGTAGCGCAGTCCGATAACGGCGTTGTTCACCGTAAACTCGTTCTGGCGGTTGTGCGAGTACAGGAAGCCGGGTCGCTGGTTGGTAGCCGCATGCTGGAAATCGTAGCCGTAGTAGCCATCCACGAAACCGTAGGTGGTCAGCGGACTGGGCGGCGTGGCGGCAGCGGCCGAGTCGGCAGTGGTTTGGGCAGTGGCGGCCGCAGCCAGCAGCTGCAGACCTAGTGTGAGGAGGAAGTTGGATTTCATTGGGAGAAAAGCCCCGGCTGCCCAAGCGGCCGGAGCATCAGGGAACAGAAAAATGAGAACAGGCTCAAAGCAACGAAATTCGACCGAGCTACCAGCTGCTTTGGCTGAGGCGTACCGGCCCGCCCGCCGCTTCAGGGCAGGGCGGGGTAAATCAGGGAGACACCACCCGCAGGACGAGGGTTAAGGCGCCGGGCAGGAAGCAGGTGCTGGGCAGCAGTAGGTGCTGGCAGGGGCGAGGGCTGCTCCGGGGGGGGGGCACGACTTTTTGGTCGTGGTACCACTATCGTTGCTGATGTCTGCCTGCCGTGCAACAATAGTGGTACCGTGAAGCCCGGCGGGCGATTCTTGGTGCCACCCCCCAGCGGACCACCGCCGGAAATTCATAACCTTTGTTTCAAACCGGACCGGCACTGAGCCGTACTTTCGCTACTATATTCTGTTTGATGGCTGTTACCCAATTCGTCCGCCCCCTGGTGCGGCCTTTTGCCGAGTTCTTTCGTCGCGAGGCGGCGGGAAGCATCGTGCTGCTGCTAAGCGCCGTGCTGGCCCTGGTGCTGGCCAATACCAGCTGGGGGCCAGCCCGGTATTTTCCGGCCCTGTGGGATGAGCATCTGCGCCTCGCCTTCAACGGCCTGGTGCTGGACAAGAGCCTGCTGCACTGGATCAACGACGGACTGATGACGGTGTTTTTCCTGATCGTGGGCCTGGAAATCAAGCGGGAGGTGCTGGATGGCGAGCTGGCTACCGTGCGGCACGCGGCCCTGCCGCTGGCGGCTGCGCTGGGCGGAATGCTCGTGCCGGCCCTGCTTTTCACGCTCTTCAACCGCGGCACGCCCACGGCCGGGGGCTGGGGCATCCCAATGGCCACCGACATTGCGTTTGCCCTGGCCGTGCTCCAGCTACTGGGGCCCCGGGTGCCGCTGGGCCTCAAGGTGTTTCTCACCGCCCTGGCCATTGCCGATGACCTGGGAGCGGTGCTTGTCATTGCCGGGTTCTACACCCACGAGCTGCACCTGAACTTTCTCTACCTGGCCCTGGCCACCTGGGCCGGGTTGCTGGGGCTCAATGGGCTGGGGGTGCGGAGCCTGTGGCTGTATCTGGCATTGGGGGTACTGCTGTGGTACTTCACGCTCGAATCGGGCATCCATGCCACCCTGGCCGGCGTGCTGCTGGCCGTGGCCATTCCGACCCGCATCGGCCACGACCGGCCGGCCCTGCTACGCCTGCTGGAAGCGCGGCTGCGCTTTCTCAACGACGAGGTACACGGGTCCGACGCCGACCCGCGCACCATCAGCGAGGAGCTGGAAGAGCTGGCCGAAACCATCAGCTCGCCGGCGCAAAAGCTGGAGCAGCGGCTGCACTCGGTGGTCGCTTTCGGGATTGTTCCGCTGTTTGCCTTCGCCAATACCAGCCTCGTTATTGATGCCTCGGTGTTTGGCGAGCTATTCTCCCCGCTGGGCCTGGGCATTATGGTAGGGCTGCTGGTAGGCAAGCCCCTGGGCATCGGGCTGCTGGCCTGGATTACCGTGCGCCTGGGCTGGGCCACGCTCCCGCCCGGCGTGACCTGGCGGCACCTGTGGGGGGCCGGCGTGCTGGGCGGCATCGGCTTCACGATGTCGCTGTTTATCACCCTGCTGGCCCTGGGTGAGCATTCGCCGGGCGAAGCAGTGGCCAAGCTGGCCATCCTGCTGGCCTCGCTGGTGTCGGGCATGGTGGGCTACCTGCTATTGAGGGCTACTCATGCCAGCCCCGGCCCGTAAGCGGCGGAATCCAACTCAGCTTTCCTGGTCGCCGGCAAGTGGCCGCCGGGTACTCACGCTAGTTCAGGCCGCGGTTCAGGAATTCGACCAAAGGCTGCAGCCCCCGGAAAGCGTCCGTTACGTGGGTACGGAAACCGGGGGCCAGCACGTCGGCATCGGTGAGCGGATGCGCGGCGGTAAAGCTTTTCAGCTTGAGGTAGGGCAAAGCGGGGTTATCGGCCTCGTAGCCTTTCGGGGGGCGCTTTAAGGTGTTCTCCTGGCTCAGTCCGCTGAAGTAGCGGCTGAATTCCGCCCCGGCCAGCAGCCGCTCGAAGGCGGGCAGGTCGTAGTCGATTTCCTGGCGAATGGCGGCCAGCGCAGCCGCTTCGGGCATGTACAGGCCGCCGGCTACGAAGGAGCCGCCCGGCTCCAGGTTCAGGTAGTAGCCGGCCGTGGGCGCGCCCTTGCCCCCGGCGTTGAACCAGGCCCCGAAGTTGGATTTGTAAGGCGACTTGTCGGCCGAGAACCGCACGTCGCGGTTGATGCGGAACACGCACTTCTTGGGCTGCAGGTGCGACGCCGCAATGGCCGGGTCGGCCGCCTCCACGCCGGTCAGCAGGTCGGTTGCCAACGCCAGGAAATCGGCTTTGGCGGCCTCGTAGGCCGGCCGCTGCGCGTCGAACCACGGTTTGCTGTTATTGGCCTGGAGGCCGCTGAGAAAGGCGAGAGTCGTAGATTGAAGCATAAATGGCGGGTTAGATCGGCAAGTACGCTCCTGGCGGGCAAACTACCCGTACGTCCGGCTCACCACTCCCTCACCACTTCTTCCCGCCCGTGCCATGCCTGCTGCCGCACCCTGCCCCTGGACCGAACAAAGTGAACTGCTGCGGGCCTTTCACGACCACGAGTGGGGCGAGCCGGTGGCCGAGGCCGGCATTCTGTTCGAATACCTGGTGCTGCACACGTTTCAGATCGGCTTCGACTTCCCGGTAGTGCTGCGGCGGCGGGAGGCTTTTCGCGAAGTGCTGGCCAACTTCGACCCCGATCAGCTGGCCCGCTTCGGGGAAAACCAAATTGAGGAGCTGCTCCAGGATGCGCGCATTCTGCGCAACCGCCGCAAGCTGCTGGCCACCGTGCAAAACGCGCAGGCCTGGCTACGGCTGCGCCGCGAGCTGGGGGGCGAAGAACAGCTGCTGCCGTTTTTCTACGGCTTCGTGGGCGGCCGGCCGGTAAACGCGGGCCGGAGCCCGGCCAATCCAGTGCCGCTGTTCGTGCCCGAGAGTGAAGCCCTGAGCAAGGAGCTGAAGCGCCGCGGCTTTAGTATGACGGGCCCTGCCACCTGCTACAACATCCTGCAAACGGCCGGCATGGTCAACGACCACCTGCTGAGCTGCCCGCGCCACGCCGAATGCCAGACGCTGGCCACCCAGGGAATTTTCTAGGCGGGCCGGGACCCAGCTTGTCTTCTGCGCCCCGGCCCGCCTGCTACCGAAAACCGGACCTGCGGGCCGGTCGTCTTAGCGGGACAGTCTACTCCTTTAGCCCGTACTCCTGCATCTTGCGGGAGAGCGTGGTCACGGCCACGTTCAGCATGCGGGCGGCTTCGGCCTTGTTGCCGTGGGCCTCGGCCAGCCCCGGGCGCATATGCCGCAGCCCGGCCGTGCGTAGGGTAAAGCCGGGAGTGCCGGCGGTGGGAGTGGGCCTGTCCAGGCAGTAGCGGGTCGGCGAACATATCGTCGACGGTGAGCAGTTCACCGTCGACCAGAATTACGACCCGCTACCGCCACCGCCTTTTTCAACGCCCGGAAAAATACCGGCGCTTGAGCTGCGGAAAGTGCTGCTAAAGTATGGGCAGTGCTTACCGTTGGCTACGGATCAGCCCGGGAGCCCAGGCCCGGCGCCGCGCCCGGCCCGGCGCTGTCGGCCCTGGTTGCGTACACGGCGCATGGGCGCGGCTGGCGTACTGGCAGCCAGTGCTGCTGGCCACAGCCGCCCCACCCTTCTTCTGCTCCTCGCTGCCGGGCCCGAATCCGGCGCGTCCGGCTACTTCTTCCCCTTGTCTGCTATGCTGCTCGACACTAAGCTGCCCATCTACTACATTTTCCGACGCATCCTGCCCGACATTATCCGGGTGATGTTCATCTCCGTGTTTTTTCAGGTGCTGAAATGGTTTTTGAGCCCGTATCTGCCGCTTATTCCGCTGCAGCTGTCGGCTATTCTCGGCAGCTGCATTTCGCTGCTGCTGGCGTTTGCCATCAGCCAGTCGTACGAGCGGTGGTGGGAAGCGCGCAAGATCTGGGGGGCCATCGTCAACGATTCGCGCACCCTGGTGCTGCAGGCCCGCAGCTTCGTGAAAGCCGAGTTTCTGCCGCCCCAGGCCCCGGACTCCCCGCTGAGCGCCCTGGCCCACCGGCAGATTGCCTGGTGCTACTGCCTGGGCGAAACGCTGCGCGGCCTGAACCCCGACGCGACGCTGGCCCGCTACCTGCCCGCGGCCGAGCTGGCCTACCTGCAGCCGCACGCCAACAAGGCGTTGGGGCTGCTGGCGCTGCACACCAACCAGTTGAAGGACCTCTACGAGCGGCAAGCCATCAACACTCTGCAGCAGGTGTATCTGGATGCCACGCTGGTACGCCTGTGCGAGGCCATGGGACAGGCGGAGCGCATCAAGAACACGGTGTTTCCTACCAACTACCGGCTGCTCGTGCACTTTCTGATCTACCTGTTTCTGGGCACCCTCTCGCTGAGCCTGGTCGAAACCATCGGCCTGTGGGAAACGCCGGTGCTGCTGATGGTGGCGTCCACGTTTTTCCTGCTCGAGCGCACCGCCCGCTACCTGCAGGACCCGTTCAACGATGCGCCAACCGACACGCCGGTGACGGCCCTGGCCCGCACCGTCGAAATCAACCTGCGGCAGCTGCTGCAGGAGACGCAGGTGCCCGCCCCGCTGGCGCCGGCGGAGTTTTACCTGATGTAGGCCCGCAGTGCCGCCCGCTTACCGGCTTTTAAACTGCTGAATGGCCTGCCGGGTGAAGTCGGACAGCACCAGCCGGCCGCTGATGGCGGCCCGCTCCACGAGCAGGGTATCCCAGTTTTCGGTGCCGGCCCAGATGACGCGCTTCAGGTCGGTCAGCGCGGCCGGGTTGTAGGCAGCCAGCCGGGCGGCAAAGGCATCGACGGCGGCATCCAGGGCTTCCGGGGTTTCTACCACGGTGGCGTAAAGGCCTTTTTCCTGGGCCCAGGCCGCGCTGCGAAACTCCGCCGCATCCAGCGCCAGCTGGGCGTAGGCCGCTTTGCCGATCTTGAGCTCCACCACCGGCCCCACCACAAACGGGCCGATGCCGACCACCAGCTCGCTGAGCTTCACCGCCGCCTGGGCCGTGGCAAAGCAGTAGTCGGTAGCGGCGGCCACGCCCACGCCGCCGCCGATGGCTTTGCCCTGCACGCGCCCGACGATGATCTTCGGGCAGGTGCGGCAGGCGTTAATGACTTTGGCGAAGCCGGAGAAAAACTCCAGGCCCTGGGCTTCATCCCGGATGGCCATCAGCTCGTCGAAGCTGGCGCCGGCGCAGAAGGTTTTTTCGCCCTCACTGCGCAGGATGATGACTTTGGTGGCTTCGTCCTGGCCGGCCTGGGTGATGGTGTTGGCCAGCTGGGTGAGCAGCGCGCCGGGCAGGGAGTTGTGCGACGGGTGGAAAAAGGAAACCGTGGTGATGCCGCGGGCATCGGTAGCGGCCGTTACCTGGCCGGCGGTGAGGGTGTTGGTCATATGTATATCACGCAGTGTCTCGGGGTGTAAAACCGCAGGGTTTCGCAGTGTACTGTTGAACGACACTGCGAGACACCGCGCCGTCCACTGCGAAACCCTGCGTGAAAAATTATTCCTGGTTTTTCTTTTTCACCATCGTCAGAATGGTGGCCACGGCCACGGTTTCCTGGGTCTGATCGGTGATTTCCACGTACCAGCGCACGATGCCCTTGGCGACATCTTCCGCGTCGCGCTTCTCCTGCCCGATTTTCTCCTTCACCGTCAGCGTCACGCCGATGGTGGTGCCGGGATATACGGGCTTGGTGAAGCGGCACTCGTCGAGGCCGTAGTTAAGCAAAACCGGGCCCTTGCGCGGGTCCACGAACATGCCGGCGGCCTTGCTCAGGATGTAGTAGCCGTGGGCCACGCGGCCGGTAAAGAGCGTCCCTGCCAGGGAAGTCTCATCGACGTGGGCGTAGAAGTTGTCGCCCGATACCTGGGCGAAGCTGCTGATATCGGCTTCCGTGACGGTGTGCTTGTGGGTGACGTAGGTCTGCCCGATTTCCAGCTCCTCGAAGTAGTGCTGAAACGGGTGCTTGTCCTTCTCGATCTGCTTCGCCTTGGGCTGGTAAACTTCGGTGATGGCCGTAATCATGCTCGGCGAGCCCTGGAGCGCCACGCGCTGCATGAAGTGCTCCACGCCGCGCATGCCGCCCATTTCCTGCCCGCCGCCGGCCCGGCCGGGTCCGCCGTGAATCAGCAGGGGCAGGGGCGAGCCGTGGCCGGTGCTTTCCTTGGCCATTTCCTCGTTGATGATCAGGATGCGGCCGTGGTGGGTGGCGGCACCCAGCACGAAGTCCTGGGCCGTGCGCGGGTCGTTGGTGGCCAGGGAGCACACCAGGGAGCCTTTGCCCATATTCACCAGCTTGATGGCCTCGTCGGTATCCTTGTAGGGCATCAGCGTGGCCACGGGCCCGAAAGCTTCCACCTCGTGGGAGTCGAGGTGGCGGAAGGGCTCGGAGTTGAGCAGCAGGATGGGGGAGATGAACGCGCCCTTGTCGAAGTGGGCGCCGCGGTCCTGGCCCAGCACGTCCACGCCGCCGTCCAGGTCGCCGTACACGATGGGCGTGTTCTTCGCCAGCAGCCTGATTCGTTCGCGCAGCTGCGCGGCTTGCTCGCGCCCGGCCAGCGCGCCCATGCGCACGCCCTCGGCCAGCGGGTGGCCCACGGTGGTTTGCCCCAGCAGTTTGCCCAGGGCAATCTGCACGTCCTCCACCAGGTTTTCGGGCACGATGATGCGGCGGATGGCGGTGCATTTCTGCCCGCACTTGCCGGTCATTTCCTTGCGCACTTCTTTCACGAACAGATCAAACTCCGGCGTACCCGGCCGGGCGTCCAGACCCAGCACGGCGGCGTTCAGCGAGTCGGCCTCCATGGTGAAGGGCACGGCTTCCTCGATGATGCGCGGGTGGGCCCGCAGCTTGCGGCCGGTGCTGGCCGAGCCGGTGAAAGTCACCACGTCCTGGTAGGTGACGTGGTCCAGAATTCCCTGGCCCGAGCCGACGACCAGCTGCAGCGCGCCGGCGGGCAGGATGCCGGAAGCAATGATTTCGCGCACCACGGCCTCGGTGAGGTAGGCCGAAGGCACGGCGGGCTTCACTACGGCGGGCATGCCGGCCAGCAGGTTCACCGCAATCTTCTCCAGCATGCCCCACACCGGGAAGTTGTAGGCGTTGATATGCACGGCCACGCCCTCCCGGGGCACCATCAGGTGCTGAGCCATGAAGGTGCCGCCCTTCGACAGCCCCACCGGCTCACCCTCCACGTAAAACGGCTTGTCGGGAAACTTGCGGCGCAGCGAGGCGTTGGCAAACAGGTTGCCGATGCCGCCCTCGATATCGACCCAGGAGTCGGCGCGGGTGGCGCCGGAGCGGTAGCTGAGCGCGTAGAACTGCTCCTTTTTCTCCATCAGGTGCATCGCCAGGGCCTTGAGCATGCGGCCCCGCTCGTGGAAAGTCATTTTGCGCAGGGCCGGGTTGCCCACGCTCCGGGCGTAGGTGAAGATGGCTTCGTAGTCGAAGCCCTCCGTATTGGCCAGGGCAATGACTTCGCCGGTGCTGGCATCAAGCAATTCCTGGGGTGCGGATTCGCCGGGCGTCCAGCGGCCGAGGGTGTAGTTTTCGAGGGTGGGCGTCATGAGAGGGAGTTCGGAGAAGTTAGAGCCTGGAGCTTAGAGCTGAGAGGACGTTCTGATAATCATGCAGCCAATCAAATCGGCCGTCATTCCGAGCTTGCCGAGGAATCTCGCGTGGCGTCGTTAGCATGCTATTGTCATGCTTGATCTGTCGTCCGCGAAGTCGAAGTATCTCTACCGCTTCCGTTGGGGCGGCATTGAATAGCATCACAACATCAGCACGCGAGATTCCTCGGCAAGCTCGGAATGACGTTCTTTTGGGAAATTACACCCGCTCGATAATGGCCGCGTAGCCCTGCCCGACGCCGATGCACATCGTGACCAGAGCGTAGCGCTTCTGCTGCTGGTGCAGCTCCAGGGCGGCGGTATTGAGCAGGCGGGCACCGCTCATGCCCAGCGGGTGGCCCAGGGCAATGGCGCCGCCGTTGGGGTTGAGGCGCGGGTCGTTGTCCGAAAGGCCGAAGGCGCGGATGCAGGCCAGGATCTGGGCGGCAAAGGCTTCGTTGAGCTCGATGATATCCATCTGGTCCAGCGTAAGGCCGGCTTTTTTCAGCGCCTGCTGCGAGGCGGGTACCGGACCGATACCCATGATGCGCGGCTCCACGCCCGCCACGCCCATCGAGACGATGCGGGCTTTGGGGGTGAGGTTGTGCTGCTTCAGACCGTCTTCGGAAGCCAGCAGCAGCGCCGCCGCGCCGTCGTTCAGGCCCGAGGCGTTGCCGGCCGTCACGGTGCCGGTTTTGCTGAAGGAGGGCCGCAGCTTGCCCAGCCCTTCGAGCGTGGTGCCGGCCTTGATGAACTCGTCCTGGTCGAAGACCAGCGGCTCGCCCTTGCGCTGGGCAATGCTGACGGCCACTATTTCTTCGGCAAACCGGCCCCGCTGCTGGGCGGCGGCGGCTTTGTGCTGGGAGGCCAGGGCAAACTGGTCCTGATCGGCGCGGCCGATGGTGTCGCGCTCGGCCAGGTTTTCGGCGGTTTCACCCATGGCGTCGGTGCCGTAGAGCTCCTCCATGCGAGGGTTGATGAAGCGCCAGCCGAAGCTGGAGTCGTACATCTGCGCGTCGCGGCCGAAGGCGGTGCTGGCCTTGGAAATCACCAGCGGGCCCCGGGTCATGTTTTCCACCCCGCCGGCCACGAACAGGTCGCCGTCGCCGCTCTGAATGGCGCGGGCGGCGGCAATGCCGGCCGAGAGGCCCGAGGCGCAGAGGCGGTTCACGGTTTCGCCGGGCACCGTGGCGGGCAGGCCGGCCAGCAGCAAAGCCATGCGGGCCACGTTGCGGTTGTCCTCGCCGGCCTGGTTGGCACAGCCCAGGATCACGTCGGCAATGGCGGCCGGGTCGGCGGTGGGGTTACGCCGGAGCAGCTCCCGGATAACCAGGGCCGCCATATCATCGGGCCGGACGGTGGCCAGGGTGCCGCCGAAGCTGCCGATGGGGGTGCGGATGCCGTCAACTAAATACGCTTGTTTCACAGGGGTGGTTAGGTTGTTGGTTCTTGGGTTGGGATGCTCAGAATGTCGGTGCTGGTGCGGTAGGCCGTGCCTTTGAACAGGGCCAGCACCGTGCCGTGCTGATTGGTGACGCGCAGCTGGTACACGCCGATTTTATGCTTCAGGCTCTCTTCCCGGGCTTCCACGGTGATGAGGTCGTGAAGCTGGCCGGCTTCGAGGTAGTCCATCGTCACGCTCAAGCCCACGCTGAAGCGGCCGTGGCTGTTGCAGGCAAACCCGAAGGCCGAGTCGGCAGCCGAGTAGGTGACGCCGCCGTGCAGGTTGCCGAAGCCGTTGAGCATGTCGGGCCGCACCCGAAAGTGCAGACGGCAGTAGCCGGGGCCTACCTCATCGATTTCCAGGCCCAGCAGGCGGGTGAAAGCGTCGTGGCGCAGCATGTGCTCCTTCACTGCTTCGGCGGGGTGGTTAGCGTGGGGCAGCGGCCGGCTCATGCTGGAGAAAGAGCTGATTGGTGCGCACCAGGCGGCGCAGCAGCGGGCTGGCGCGGTAGCGGTCCTCGTGGTACTCGGCGTAGAGGTCGTCGAGGGTTTTGAGCACGGTGGCTGGACCCAGCTCGTCGGCCCAGGCCAGCAGGCCCTTGGGGTAGTTCACGCCCTTGGTCATGGCCAGCTCCAGGTCTTCGCGGGAGGCTACGTTCAGGGCCAGCGCGTCCACGGCCTCGTTGATGAGCATGGCCAGAATGCGGTGCAGCACGGCGCGGCCCAGGGTTTTGTCCCGGTTCGGCTCGGGCGGCACGGCGCCTTGGGCGTAGCTGTAGAAGCCCCGGCCCGACTTGCGGCCGTAGTAGCCGGCCTCGAACAGGCGCTTCTGGGTGAAGGAGGGCTTGAAGCGCGGGTCGTAGAAGAAGGAGGCGAAGACGGACTCCGTAACCCGGTAGTTCACGTCATGGCCGATGAAATCCATCAAGGCGAACGGGCCCATGCGGAAGCCGCCCAACTCGGTCATGGCCCAGTCGATGGTGGCCAGGTCGGCAATTCCTTCCTCCAGAATGCGGATGGCCTCGCCGTAGAAGGGGCGGGCCACCCGGTTCACGATAAAGCCCGGGGTGTCCTTGGTCAGCACCGGCAGCTTGCCCCAGCTTTGCACCAGGTCACGCACTTCCTCGGCCAGCCCGGCGCGGGTCTGCACCGCCGGAATGACTTCCACCAGCTGCATAATGGGCGCGGGGTTGAAGAAGTGAATGCCGATAAACCGCTCCGGCTTCCGGCAGGCCGCGGCAATGGAGGCAATGGAGAGCGAAGACGTGTTGGAGGCCAGAATGCAGGTGTCGGAAACCAGCATTTCCACTTCCCGAAACAGCTGCTGCTTCACCGCCAGATCTTCCACAATGGCTTCCAGCACCAGCCCACAGTCGCCGAAAGCCGACACGTCCTGGGTCAGGTGCAGGCGGGCAAACGTGGCTGCGGCGGCCTCGGTGGTCAGCTTGCCTTTCTCCGCCAGCCTGGTCAGGCTGGCTTGCAGGGCGCTGCCGGCCCGTTGCAACGCCTCCGCGTTCTGGTCGAGCAGGCGCACGGTGTGGCCGGCCGTAGCCACCACCTGCGCAATGCCCGCGCCCATAGCGCCGCTGCCGATTATTCCGATGATCATCCGTGAAAGTAAAGTGATATAAAGACTTTTGTCATTCCGAGCGAAGCCGAGGAATCTCGCGTGCTGATGTTGAATTACTACTCAGACGTCAGCACGCGAGATGCTTCGGCAAGCTCGGAATGACGTTCTGGAGTGTCTCAGGCGTGGCACTTGAAGTAGTCGAAGGGCTCCTGGCAGTCGTCGCACTGGTAGTGGGCTTTGCAGGCCGTGGAGCCAAACTGGCTGACCAGGTGCGTATGCGCTGATTTGCAGAGCGGGCAGCGCACGGCGGTGTCCTTGCCGAACAGGTTGAGCATGTGGCCCGTCGCGGTGCCATCCACGGGCGGTGCGATGCCGTAGGCTTCCAGCTTGTCGCGGCCCGCCCGGCTCATCCAATCCGTCGTCCAGGCCGGGCTGAGCTGGTTGTGGATGGTGAGCCGGGTGATGCCCTCGGCCAGCAGCCGCAGCCGGATGTCGGTGGCAATGGTGTTCATGGCCGGGCAGCCCGAGTACGTCGGCGTAATGCTCACCGTGACCTGCTCGCCGTCTACCCGCACGCTGCGCACGATGCCCAGATCCAGAATGCTGAGCACGGGCACCTCGGGGTCCGACACCTCTTCCAGCAGCTGCCAGATGCGTTCTTCGGTGGGCGCCGCGGCTACCATGTCAGGCCCGGATACGTGCGCTGCATGTACTGCAGCTCGGCCAGAATGTAGCCCAGGTGCTCGGTGTGCCGGCCTTCCTTGCCGCCGGTCATCATAAATACTCCCTGCGGAACGGGCAGCGTAGCTTCCTCAAAAACGTGCGCCAGGTGCGCCTCCATTTTCGGCAGCAGCGCAGCGTAATCGGGAATGAGGCCGGCGGCCTGCAGCACTTTTTCGGTGGCCGTGGGCGTGGTCAGCTCGCCGGAATAGCGCCAGAGGCTGGCCAGGGCTTTATCGAGGCGCTGCCGGCTTTCCTCCGTACCGTCGCCGAGGCGGATAACCCACTCCGAGCTCCATTTCAGGTGGTAGGCGGCCTCCTTCACGGCCTTTTCGGCAATGGCGGCCAGCCGCTCATCGGTGCTGGTGCGCAGCTGCACCAGGCAGTGGTAGTGGAAGTTGTCGAACAGAAACTGCCGGGTGATGGTGTCGGCAAAGTCGCCGTTGGGCTGCTCGACCAGCAGCGGGTTGCGGTACTGGGTGGCGATGCGCAGAAACGCGAGGTCGTCCTCGGTGCGGCCCTGGCCTTCCAGCTCGGCGGCGTACTGGTAGAGGCTGCGGGTTTCGCCCAGCAGATCAAGCCCGATGTTGGCCATGGCCAGGTCCTGCTCCAGCACCGGCCCGTGCCCGCACCACTCCGACAGCCGGTGGCCCAGAATCAGGCTCGTATCGGCCAATTGCAGCACGTACTGAAACAGGAGCTGCCGCAGCTCGGGCGAGTAGGCATTCAGCGCCGACGTATCGGAAGGGGCAACTTGCATAGGGCGAAAGTAAAAAGCGGCCAGCTGACTGCTACGGGCAGTCAGCTGCTTACCTACATGTGCTTAATGGAGTCCGGCACGTCGTAGAACGTGGGGTGCCGGTACACTTTGTCGTTGGCCGGGTCGAAAAAGGCCTCGGCATCGTCGGGGTTGGAGGCGTGTACGTGCGTCGACTCCACCACCCAGATGCTGATGCCTTCCTGGCGGCGGGTGTACACGTCGCGGGCATTCTGGATGGCCATGGTGGCGTCGGCGGCGTGCAGGCTGCCCACGTGCTTATGGTCGAGGCCCTGCTTGCTGCGGATAAAAACCTCCCACAGCGGCCATTCGGATTGATTCATCGGAGAGGTAAAATTCAACTATTAACGTCTGTCATTCCGAGCAAAGCCGAGGAATCTCGCGTGGCGTCGTTAGATTACTAATCAGACGTCAGCACGCGAGATTCCCCGACTTCGCTCGGAATGACGTTCTATTTTCTTTGGTAAGAACTACGCGGCCTGCGCCTCAGCTTTTCGGGCGCGTTTCCTGGCGTGGGCGGAGGCGGCTTCGCGCACCCAGGCGCCTTCCTCGTGGGCTTTCACGCGGGCGCCGAGGCGGTCCTTGTTGCACATGCCGTTGCCCTTCACCACGTTCCAGAACTCCTCCCAGTTCACGCCGCCGAAGTCGTAGCCTTTCTTGGTCTCGTTCCACTGCAGCTCCGGGTCGGGCACGGTGAGGCCCAGAAACTCGGCCTGGGGCACCATCATGTCCACGAATTTCTGGCGCAGCTCGTCGTTGGTGAAGCGCTTGATGCGCCAGTTCATGCTCTGGGCCGTGTTCGGCGAGTCGGCGTCGGCGGGGCCAAACATCATCAGCGTGGGCCACCACCAGCGGTTCAGCGCTTCCTGGGCCATTTCCTTCTGCACCGGCGCGCCTTCGCACAGCGTCTGCATAATCTCGAAGCCCTGGCGCTGGTGGAAGCTTTCCTCCTTGCACACCCGCACCATGGCCCGGGCATATGGGCCGTAGGAGGTGCGGCACAGCGGCACCTGGTTCAGAATGGCCGCGCCATCCACCAGCCAGCCCACCGTACCCATATCGGCCCAGCTCAGGGTGGGGTAGTTGAAAATGCTGGAATACTTGGCCTTACCCGAGTGCAGGTCGGCCAGCATCTGGTCGCGGGAGGTACCCAGGGTTTCGGCGGCGCTGTACAGGTAGAGGCCGTGTCCGGCTTCGTCCTGGACCTTCGACAGCAGAATGGACTTGCGCTTCAGCGACGGGGCGCGGGTAATCCAGTTGCCTTCGGGCAGCATGCCCACCAGCTCGGAGTGAGCGTGCTGGGAAATCTGCCGCACCAGCGTCTTGCGGTACGCATCGGGCATCCAGTCCTTGGGCTCAATGCTGATGTCCGCGTCAATGCGGGCCTGAAACTGCTCTTCGAGGTTGATTTCTACCGTTTCCATGCGCTTTCAACAATGTTTAACTAACAATCGTTAGTTAAAAGTAAGGAAAAATTTGGGCTTTACTCTATTGTATACGCTCAACCCAGACAGAACGTCATTCCGAGCGCAGCCGAGGAATCTCGCTTGGCGTCGTTGGCTTACTACTCTACCGACGCCACGCGAGATGCTTCGGCAAGCTCAGCATGACGTTCAACGAAATACTGGTCCGGCTACTGGTCAAAATCCACCGTCACCTTTTCCGACGTGGGGCGGGCCTGGCAGGAGAGGACGTAGCCTTTGGCTAGTTCGCGGTCGGAGAGGGAGTAGTTCACGTCCATCTCCACGGTGCCTGCTACCACCCGGCAGCGGCAGGTGCTGCACATGCCGTTTTTGCAGGAGTAGGGGGCATCCACGCCGGTTTCGAGCAGGGCATCGAGCACCGTGTTGCCGTAGTACGACATCTCCAGCACCCGGGTCGCGCCGTCGAGCTGCACGGTTACCTGGCTATGCTTGTCGTCGGCGCCGGCGGGGTGGGATCGGGTCGGATCGGCCGCTTTTTTGCCGCTGCTGGCCGAGGTAAACATTTCGAAGTGAATCTTCTCCGGGGCCATACCGGCGTTGGTCAGGGCCGCTTTCACGCCCAGAATCATTTCTTCCGGCCCGCAGATAAAGCACTCATCAATCTGGCTGGCGGGCAGAATCTTATCCAGAAACAGCTCGGTTTTCTGCTGGTCGATGCGGCCGAACAGCAGATCGGTGGTGCCCTGCTCCCGGCTCAGCACGTGGTAGACGCTCAGCCGGTTCAGGAACTTGTTCTTCAGCGCCTCGATGCCCTCCTTGAAGATGATGGAGTTGCGGCCCCGGTTGCCATAAATCAGCGTCACCTGGCTGTGGGGCTCGGCCAGCAGCACCGTTTTGATGATGGAATACACCGGCGTGATGCCGCTGCCGGCCGCAAACGCTACGTAGTGCTTGGCCTGGTCGGGGTGCAGCGGGGTGTGGAAGTGGCCGGCCGGCGGCATCACGTCCAGCTCTTCGCCCACCTGCAGGCTATCCACGGCCAGCGACGAAAACCGGCCCTCGGGCACTTTCTTGATGGCTACCTGCCACTCATTTTCCAATGGGCTGCTGCAAATGGAGTAGGAGCGGCGCAGCTCCTCGCCGTTGTGCTCGCGCCGAAACGTGAGGTACTGGCCCTGGGTGAACCGGAACGTGTCGCGCAGCTCCGCGGGCACGTCCAGCGACACGACTACCGCGTCGGGCGTTTCGCGCTGAATGCGCTTGATCTTGACTTTATGAAATCGACTCATGTCGTTTTTGGTTTTTGGTTCTTAGTTTTTGGCTCGTGGTATTCTGGTACAGCCGGCTGCATTTGCAGTCCATCGGGAGCCAAAAACCAAACACCATCAACCAAAAACCATCCGCTATTTGGCTATTCCGTTTAAAAGCAGGGTCATGATGTTTTCTTCCAGCTCTTCGGCCGTGATGCCCCGGCCCGGCCGGTACCACAGCTCCACCCAGCGCACCGCCGACAGAATGGTGAACAGCGCCACCGACGTATTCACGGGTTGCAGTTCGCCGGCGGCAATGCCCTGCTCGATCAGCGCCGCAAAGCCCTTTTCGTAGTTTTTGCGGGCTTCCTTGAAGGCTTCGAGCTTGTCGTTGGTCAGGTACTTCCAGTCGTTGTTGGCCACCGAAACCGCCGCGCCATCCTCAATCATGAGCCGGATGTGCAGGTGAATCAGGGCCTTGATTTTCTCCACGTAAGTGGTGTTCATCTGCTCAATCTGGGCCAGCTGCGACACGTAGGTGTCCGAGACGTGGAAGCAGATGATTTCCAGAATCTCGTCCTTGGAGTTGATGTGGTTGTACATGCTGGCCGCTTCCATGCCCACCTGCGCCCCCAGGTCGCGCATTGAGGTGCCCCCAAAGCCCTTGGCCTTGAACAGCTTGGCGGCCTCCTCCAGAATAAGCTGCCGCCGGTTGTTCTTTACTTTCTTGGCCATGCTTTTTTATTTGGGTGAGCCGACTGGCTGGCTCCGGGGCAGGGCGCTGGTCTGAGGCTGCCCGCTAACCGGGCGGCCCCGGCAACCGAAAATGCCCCTGGCTAAAGGTAACGGGTATTCGATTAACTAACAAATGTTAGTTAATGATTGACCAGGCAGCATCCGGATTGATAGCTCTGTAAGGCAGAACAGGGAGTGAAGGGGAAGTGCAACGCGGAGCGGATAACTCCGGCCGGAGTGCCACCGCTCCGTTATCGGTCCAGGCCAAAATTTTGTAACCAGCCTCGTTGTTCCGGTAATTTTCTAAACGCGTGAGCTTTAGAAAGGAATGGTGAGTGCGTACTCACCAAAAGTTAGCTAACACTTACCAGTTGCTAGAAAATCTTTGCTTAGCTTTGTCCCGTTGTCAGCAACTATTCCCCCCGGTAGTGCTGCCAACCAATTCCCACGCCCCGATAACCCAGGTGTTGCTCCCACCCCACCCGGACTGTCAACTGAACCCCAAGCGGCGTTCGAAATCAAAAGCCAGCCAAATCGATCCGCTCGATTCGGCTGGCTTTTGGGATTTTAAGCCCTGACGCGCGGGGACTAGGCCTGCGGCTGATACTTGGTTTTGATGAATTCGCGCATTTCCGGCGTGTAGTCGGGGCGCACGTTGGCCAGGCCTTTCCAGAGGGAATCGACCAGGCCGAGCAGAAAGCGGGTTTCCAGCTCCGGCTGTGCGTAGCCGAGCTTGCTGAAGGCTTCAATCAGCAGGCCGGGCATTGGGTGCATAAACTGCTCGTGCTGCTTGCGCGCCGCTTCCACGTCGATCAGGCGCGACTGCAGCTTCCAGAAGTAGGGTTCTTCGCGCACCAGCTCGTAGGGCAGGTCGATGATCTTGTAAACCAGGTCCAGCGGGGAGCTGTTCAGCAGGCGGCCCCGGTTCTGCTCGATTACCCGCTTGTAGCCGCTCTTGATGATGTAATCCAGCAGGCGCTCCTTGCTGCCAAAATATTTGAAGATCAGGGCTTCCGACACTTCGGCTTCCTTGGCAATCAGCTGCGTGGAGGTATTTTCAAAGCCTTTCTCAGCGAAGAGCTGCAAGGCAGTAAGCGCGATGTGCGGTTTGCGGTTCATAGCCTAAAGGTAGTATTTGACGCAACTAATTAAGCGCACTATCCCGCGCCGGGTGCTGCCAGTCGCCTAGTTGCGCGAAATGGTAATATGGCCCAGCGCCCCCAATCAGCCGACTGCCGGCTGGTTGGAGGCGCTGGGGCCGGGCTACCTGGCGGGGCTACGAAGCCTGCCGCCGCCGCCGGCCTTCCAGGATGCGGAAGAAGGAGCGGCTGTGGATTTCCTCGTGCGTGAGACCCGTCGCCAGCACCTCTTCTTCGGTGATGGCCCCGCAGTTCATGGCTTTGAGAAAGAAGTTGAGCAGGCCCTGGCCGGTGGCCGCGTCGTCGAAGATGTCGCCGGTGAGGGTAGAAATGGCGGCCCGCTCCACGAAGGTTTTCAGACGGAACAGCGCGTCGTCGTAGCTGCTCAGAAAGAAGCTGTAGGTGGCCGCGTAGCGCATCGGCAGCTGGGCCGGATTCAGGTCCCAGCCCTGGTAGAGGCCGTTGATGAGCGAGTGGGTGGTGTGGTGGAAGCCCTGCCGCCAGGCGTTGTGCACCGAGTCGCGGTTTTCCCGGAGCTGCTCAAAGCTGAGGTTGTCGCCGCGGTGGGGACCGATGGGCATCACGTTGGTCGCGCCGTCGGAGAGGAAGATGCCGGTGCCGCCCAGCGCCACCTTGGTCATGTGGTGGGCAAAGTCGCAGACGGGGTGGGCCATGGTCTGGTACCGGGCCGTGATGCCGGCCGAGGCCGTGTAGTCGTAGGTGCCGAAGTGGGCGGCTACGCAGCGGCCCTCGCTGGCGCGGATGATGCGCATCAAGGGGTTGCGACCCTCCTCGTCCATGATGATCTGGGTGGCTTCCACCATCGTCTCCATCTTGAGCGTGCCGGGCGCCAGGTTGTTGGCCTTTTCCAGCAGCTCAAACAGGCGCACCATGGTGGTCATCTGCTCGGGGATAGTGACTTTGGGCAGCATCACCACGAAGTTTTCGGGCAGCTGGCCGCCGGTTTTCTCCAGCAGGGCCGTCAGGAAAATGTCGAGGGTGCGCACGCCGCGGGCTTTCAGGTCTTCGGTGAAGGGCTTGATGCGGATGCCGATGAAGGGCGACACGGTGCCGTTGGCCATACCCCGGGCCAGCTCGCCGGCGGCCTGCACGGCCGTAGCATCCTCTTCCGCTTCGGGGCGGTTGCCGAAGCCATCCTCGAAGTCGATGCGGAAGTCTTCCACAGCCTCGCGCTGGAGCTTCTTGACGATCTTGTTGTAGACCGAGTACGCCAGCCAGGCATGTTCCTGCTTGCGCTCCATAGGGCTCATGGCGTCGAGGCGGGCAGTTAGCTCGGCAACGTCTTTCTCCAGGGTGGGCAGGTGCTCGTGGCCCTTGAGCTGGAGCACGCGGGCCAGCTCCGCGAAGTTGGGCGCGTAGGTGCGCAGGTTGTTCAGGGCCGTGTCGCCCATGCGTACGCAGGTGTCGGCCTTGAACAGGTTGGCCCCGCCGTACACGGTATGCACCGGCTGGCGGTCGGGCTTGTCGCCGGGGTAGGTGTGCTGGAACTTAAGGTTGGCCGCGCCGAGCTGGTCGAGCAGCTCGGCTTTGTCGGCGTCCTGGATACTGAGGTTCATCGGGAAAGTAAAAGGAGAGGCGGGATTTGAGAGGGGAAAAGGCGGACAAGCTACTGGAAACCGTGACCAAGACCTAATGCGCCGCTGCAACGAAGAGCTGAGGCAAAGTATAAGGTCCTCATACCAGAACGTCATTCCGAGCGCAGTCGAGGAATCTCGCGTGCTGACGTCTGATTACTGATCCAACGACTGCCCGCGAGATTCCTCGACTGCGCTCGGAATGACAAACGAGTCAGGAGCGGAACTCAGGAGCCGCGGTAGGTGCTGTAGCCGAACGGGTTCAGCAGCAGGGGCACGTGGTAGTGGGCAGTAGTAGCCACGCTGAACACGATTTCCACGAAGGGGTAAAAATTAGCGGTGCTCTGTCGCTCGAAGTACTCCTGGGTAAAGAACTTGAGCTTGTAGATACCCAGGGGCAGCGGCTCGTCGGTGGGGAGCAGGTGGGCAATGCGGCCGTCGGCGTTGGTGACGCCGCGGGCCAGCTCCGCCCAGGTTTGGCCCTGCTGGGCCGATAAGACGATGGTAACGCCCTGGGCGGGCTTGCCCAGGGTGGTGTCGAGGATGTGGGTGGTGATTTGACTCATGTTGGGGTCTTGGGGTCTTGGGGGCTTAGGGTCCTGGGGGCCTGGATTTGGGGCGGGCCGTCAGAACGACAGCCAAGACCCCAAGACCCTAACTCAGCAGCTTTTCGAGGCGGATACGGGTGATTTTGTTTTGCTCGGCGGCGGCCAGCTGCAGTTCGGCTTCGGGCTTATTGAACAGGCGGGCTTCGAGCAAAGCCAGCATCTCCTCCGCCATTTTGCCGGTGGCAAACACGATGAAGATGTAGCCGAACTGCTGCTCGTAGCGGGTGTTGCCGTCGGCCAGCGCCTGGAGCACTTCCTCACTCGTTGCGCGCACGCCGGCCTGCTCGCCCTCGGCCCAGGCGCTGGTGCTGGCAAACTTCTCCCGCAGCGCCGCCACGTTGCCCCCGATTCTGGGGTGGTGGGTGAAAGCCTCCTTCCAGTCTTCTTCCGACAGCTGATTCCAAACGGTATTGGCGTGGTCCATCAGCGTGTCCTCGTCGGCGACGGGGAAAACGTGGTTCATGCCGGCTACCCAGGCGCGGGCGCCGCAGCACTTGCGCAGCTCTTCGGCGCGGGCGACGGGCGGGAGGTTGTTGAGGTCGTGGAGGGTCATGTTCTTGTTGTTGACAGCACCAGAAAGAACGTCATTCCGAGCGAAGTCGAGGAATCTCGCGTGGCGTCATCTGAATTACTAATCCAACCTCAGCATGCGAAATTCCTCGGTTTCTGGCTTAAGGCGCCACATGCTCGGAGTGATAGTCGATTGTAGCTGGCGAAAACTAAATCACCGTGGGGAAGCGGTTGACGTTTTTGTAGTAGATGTACACCGAGTCTTCCTGGCCCATGGCGGTGGCCCACTGCTGGCAGTAGGGCGCCATCCAGATCGAGTCGCCCTTTTTGACCGGGTACCACTCGTTGTCGAGCATGTAGATGGCCTGGCCTTGCAGGTACATGAGGCCATGCTCCATGATATGGGTTTCGACCATCGGCAGGTGGCCGCCGGTGCTGTAGGTGAAGATGTTGACGGCCATATCGAAGCCCAATTCATTGGGCAGCAGCTCCTGAATGCGCAGGGCCTCGTCGTTCATGTACACCGGCGCCTTGGCCAGGTCCCGCTCCCCGAAAAGCACGGCCGGGGTAGCCTGACCGGCCAGCGGCTCGTACACCTTGTGAAAGGTCAGAATCTGGGTGCCCTCGGTGGGGTTCTGAAACAGGTATTGCTGCCCAACCGGCACGTACACGTACTGTCCTGCCGTAAGGGTGCGGTCCTGGCTGCCAACAGATGCTTCGCACTGGCCCTCCACCACGAAGAAGAAAATCTGCGAAGCCTGGGTCTGGCCGGTCAGCTGCCCGCCGGCGCGCAGGGTAACCAGCGTCTGGGCCAGGCGGGCGCCCATCTGCTCGTTGATGATGACGTTGACGGTGCAGTTGAGCCAGCCGGGTACGTTGCTGTTGATGTAGCCGTCGGGGGCAATGATGGCGTGGTTGCGCTTGACGACGGAGCGGGTGAGGGCGGAAATTTCCATCTAGTGGGAGAGGTGGGAAGAAGTGTAATCGTTGAAAAGCAGGGTCAGAAACCGCTCGGAAACCTGCAGGGCGGCGGCAATGTCGGGCAGCTCCGCGTTTTCCAGCGGGTTGTGGCTGATGCCTTTGAAGCAGCGCACAAACAGCATGGTAGCCGGGGCCACGAAGGAAACCGGCACCGCGTCGTGGCCCGCGCCGCTGACCAGCGGTACCACCGCGTAGCCCGAATCGGCAATGGCCTGGGCCAAATGGGCGTTCAGGCCGGCGTCGCAGGTGAGGGGCGCGGTCTGCTGAATCGGGTTCCAGTGCAAACCCAGCTGGCGCTTGGTGGCAATGCCGTCGGCCAGCTCGTAGAGGGCTTCGTAGGCGGTTTGCAGGCGGGCCACATCGGCGCTGCGCAGGTCGAGGCTGCAGGTGGCTTCCCCGGCAATAACGTTGCTGGCGGCGTGGCGCACGTCGAGCTTACCCACGGTAGCTACCAGTGCCGCTTTGTTCTGCAGCCCGAATTTCTCCACCGCCAGCACGAACTCGGCGGTGCCGGCCAGGGCATCCTGGCGCATGTCCATGGGCACGGTGCCGGCGTGCCCGGCCATGCCTTTGAACGTCAGCTCCACCCGGCGCTGCCCGGCAATGGCCGTGACCAGCGCCACGGGGATGTTCCGCTCCCAGAGCACCGGACCCTGCTCGATGTGGGCCTCGAAATAGCCCAGCCAGCTTTGGGCCGGAATGGCGTCGGCGGCCAGCGTGGCGGGGTTGCCGCCCATCGTCTGAATAGCGTCGGCCAGAGAAATGCCGGCGGCATCGGTTTTGGCCAGCAGGCTGGGATCAAACGAGCCGGCCACGACTTTGCTGCCCAGGTACGTGGTGTGAAACCGCACGCCCTCCTCGTCGCTGAAGGCAATCAGCTCGACGTGAAACGGTAGCTCGGCCTTCTGCTCAATGAGGCTTTCCAGCAGGTCCAGGCCCAGCAGCACGCCCAGCGGCCCGTCAAACTTGCCGGCATTCACCACCGTATCGATGTGGGAGGCAATGACGAAGGTTTTGGCGGCGGCATTGGCACTCACCAGCCGGCCGCGCACGTTGCCGATGCTGTCGAGGCGGGTGCTCAGGCCGGCGGTTTCAAACCAGCGGCGTACCAGGGCGCTGCCCCGCAAAAAGGCCGGCGTGCCGAAGGTGCGCGTGACGCCGTCGGCCTCCTCGCTGATAGCGGCCAGCTCATGAATACGCGCCAGAGTTTTTTCGGCGCGGGCAAGATAGTTTTCCACTCGGGAGAGCTTGGGGAAGAGAAAAGAGAACGAGGAATTCTCTGGAAGTCAAATCAGAACGTCATGCTGAGCGAAGCCGAAGCATCTCGCGTGCTGATATTGCGCCTCATCCCAACCCCTTTCCGAAAGAGGAGAGGGGCTTTGGTTAGTAATTCAACATCAGCACGCGAGATGCTTCGACAAGCTCAGCATGACGGGCTATATCAGCTTTGGGGAATTCCGGCCGATTGGCCGAGCAGCACCTGGCCCTGATTGAGCCGGACGAATTCCGGGCGCTGGTAGACCAGCTCGCCGCCGAGGAAGGTCTGCTCCACCACGCCGCGCAATTCGAGGCCAAGATAAGGCGACACTTTGTGTTTGTGGTGCAGCAGACTTTCCGTCACCCGGAAAGTATTCTCCGGGTCCAGCACCAGCAGGTCGGCGTCGTAGCCCGGGGCCAGGCGGCCTTTGCGGTGGGCCTGCCCGGCCAGCTTCGCCGGGTTTTCGCTCAGCCAGCGCACCAGGTCGTTCAGCGTGGCGCCGCGCTTTTCGGCGGCCGTCCAGAGTACGGGCAACGCCAGCTGCAGCGAGGCAATACCGCCCCAGGCGGTGGTGAAGTCGCCGGTTTCGATCTGCTTGAGGTCAGGCGGGGCGGGGGAGTGGTCGGTAGCCACAAAGTCGATGATGCCGCTTTGCAGGGCCGCCCAGAGCTGGTCGTTGTTGGCCTTTTCGCGGATGGGCGGGGCGCACTTGAACTGCGTCTGTCCGTCGCGGATGTCCTCGGCATTGAAAAACAGGTAGTGCTGGCCGGTTTCCACCGTCAGCGGCAGGCCCCGGGCTTTGGCGGCAGCAATGGGCGCCAGGGAGTTGGCCGACGACAAGTGCACGATGTGGACCGGGCAGCTGAATTCCTCGCAGAGCCGGATCATCAGCGCCACCGCGTCGTCTTCCCAGCTTTGGGGCCGCGACGCCAGGTAGTTCCGGTAAGAGCGTTGGTCGTGCTGCTTCCACCCGGCGTCGTCGGTGGTCAGCTCGCAGTGCACCAGCAGGGGCAGGCCGTGGCGGGCCAGCAGGGGCATCACCTGGCGCAGGTCGGCTTCGGTGGCGTTGGGAAAGTCGTCGATGCCGGAGTGGGTCAGGAAGGCCTTGAAGCCCAGCACGCCGCGCTGGATCAGGCCTTCCACCTCGGCCGCGTTGCCGGGCACGATGCCGCCCCAGAAGCCCACGTTGGTGTGCAGCTGATCCTGGGTGGCGGCCAGCTTGAGCTCGAAGTTGGCCACCGACGTTGTCACGGGGCTGGAGTTGAGCGGCATGTCCACCAGGCAGGTGAGGCCGCCGGCCAGCGCGGCGCGGGTGGCCGTGTTGAAGCCTTCCCACGCGGTGCGGCCCGGCTCGTTGATGTGCACGTGCGGGTCGATGACGCCCGGCAGCAGGGCCCGGTCCAGCACGTCGATAACGGTACAGCCAACCTCCGCGTCAATGGGGAGCAAGTCGGTGATTTTGCCGTTTTCAACGAGCACCAGGGCGGGGCGGGTGCCGTCGGGCGTCACGGCGCGCTGACTTTTTATGGCGAGGTCTGGCATTTTTCTCTGTAAATTGGGGCTGATTCGGGTGGGTATTGCCCGGGTTTTTTCCTCAACGGAAGCTCGTTGCCGCGGGCTTGCCGGGCAAAGTGGAAGGCTGCCCCGCGACGACTCGCAGCGCGCACTTCCGGCGGTAAGGTGGATAATTTGCGGCAAAACCACTTTCTTCCACCCTTGAGCAGGCGCCCCCAAGCGCCGCTCCCTGGCCCCCGCCCCGCATGATCCGACTGCTTACTTTTGGTGCCGCTTTGCTGGTATTTCTGTTGTTGCTCGGCGTTATCTACGCCCTGCAGCGGGTGGCCAAAACCCGGTCGGGCGGCGGCAAAGTCGGGGAAGGCGGCCTGACGTTGCAAGGCTTTTCCTACGCCCTGATCCTGCTGGCGGTGGCTTACCTGCTGGGTATGACCTACGTGTTTGTGCGCGGCACGCTCTGGGAAGGCCACCTGCTGGAGTGGATGAACATCGTGGTGCGCCTGATGCACATCACCTTCGGCATCGCCTGGATCGGGGCCTCCTTCTACTTTGTGTTCCTGGAAAACGCCCTGAACCGCACCGAAAACGTGCGCGACGAGCTGGCCGGCAACCTCTGGGCCGTGCACGGCGGCGGCTTCTACTACCTCGAAAAATACAAGCTGGCCCCGCCGCAGATTCCCCGCGACCTGCACTGGTTTAAGTACGAAGCCTACTTCACCTGGCTCTCGGGCTTCAGCCTGCTGTTCGTGGTCTACTACTTCAACGCGGGCTCCATGCTCATTGATCCGCAGATTCTGGACCTCAGCCCCCTGGCCGGCGTGGCCATCGGTATCGGCTCGTTCGTGGTGGCCTGGCTGGTGTACGACGGGCTGTGCAAAACCAGGCTGGTGACCAAGGGGCTGCCGTTCGTGCTCATCGGCGGGCTGATTATCACCGCGTTTGCGTTTTTCTACTGCCAGGTATTCAGCGCCCGGGCCGCCTACATTCACTTCGGGGCCATGCTGGGCACCATCATGGTGGCCAACGTCTTCTTCGTCATCATCCCGGCCCAGAAGGAGATGGTGAAGGCCGCCACCGAGGGCCGGCCCCTGGACCCGCAGTTGGGCAAAAACGCCGGCCTGCGGTCCTTGCACAACAACTACTTCACCCTGCCGGTGCTGTTTGTGATGGTCAGCAACCACTTTCCCAGCACCTTTGGCCACGCCTATCCGTGGGTGGTGCTGGTGGCCGTTTCGCTGGGCACGGCCGGGGTGAAACACTGGATGAACCTGCGCGAGAAAAAGCAGGCCACCGCCCTGGTGCTGCCCGCTTCGGCGCTGTTTCTGTTGGCCGTGGCCTTCACCACCGCCCCGAAAAATGACGCCGCGGGGGCGGCCGCCTGCCAGCCCGTGAGCATCACGCAGGTACAGGGCATCGTGCAGGCCCGCTGCGTGCAGTGCCACTCTTCCAACCCCACCGACGACGTGTTCAAAGTGGCGCCGAACGGGGTGAAGTACGACACCCCCGAGGATATCATCCGCCTCCAGGACAAGATTATGCAGCGGGTGGTCATCACCAAAACGATGCCCCAGAACAACAAGACTAACATCACCCAGGAGGAGCGGGACCTGATCCGCTGCTGGATTGAGCAGGGCGCCCAGAATAAGTAAGGCGGGCAGAATACTTACGAGGATGTCATTCCGAGCTTGCCGAGGAATCTCGCGTGGCGTCGTTGCTTGTTTTTTTTCAAAGGTACGACTCACCCGGCCACCAAAGCGGCGCGGGCCCAAAGCAGCGGGTGCGGCAGCTTCTGCCCGGAACCCGCTTAGAAGTTGTACGACAGGCCTGCCGACACGGCGCGCGACTTGCCCAGGTTGCGGCCCGCCAGATACAGGCTGGCGCCGGCCACGATGCCCAGGCCCTTGGCCACCGGCCGGTACACGCTGGCACCCAGGCGGGTGTAGTTGACCCGGGTGGCGGGGAAGTAAAAGTCGACAAAGCCTTCCTGCACGATGTCGGTGCCGGACTTGCTCGACTGCTGAAACGCCACGTAGGCATCGGCGTACACTTTGCGGCCGGCGTAGCCCACCTTGGTTTCGGCCAAGAAAGCGTTGGGTACCTGCCCCGAGCGCAGACTGTAGCCGGCCTGCCCGGTAAAGAAAACCCCGGACAAGGTCTTGAGCTGGGCAATACCGATGGCGTTGACCTTGGTGGCCCGGTTGCCGATGGCAATGATATACTCCGGGCCCCGCTCGTTCTTGTAGTTGCTGGCCGGCGTGCTCACGCCCACCGCCCCGAGCAGATCCAGAATGTTGGTGCCCACCTCCCGCGAGTAGGTTTTGAACTTGAGGTAGCCCGACACGTCCTGCAGGCCGCGGCGCGTGTTGGTGTAGTTGGCACCCGGGGTGCGGGCGCGGTTGTCGGCCAGCACCGCCTCGTCGGCTTCCCCCGTCGACTGGATGTAGGGCAGGCTTACCACCGCGTCAATCTTTTCGGTGAGGCCGTAGGTGGCAAACAGGTTCACCGAGCTGATCTGCACCTGCCTGAAGATAGGCACCGAATCCACTTTGCGGGCGGCAATGAATACTTTCTCGTATTTCTCAACGGTGCCGCTCACGACCACCGAGCCGGTGCCCTTGCCGGACATGAAGCCGCTGAGTAAGCTCTGCGCCTGGCTGACGCCGGGGCCGCAGACGGCGCACAGGAAAAGGAGGGGGATGCGGTAACGTTGTTGCATGAGGTAAGGAATGAGGACGAAGGCAAGAGCATCCGAAAAACATAGCCACTCCGGAATTGTTCAACTCTGTGGGCTGGCCACCTACGAAAAGAAGATTGTAGCCGGATTGGTCAGTAACTGAATCCGCACATCTTTTTCTATCGTAGGTCGGCCGCTTGCTGCTCTGCTCTACTCCGCTCTTTTTCTCCTGTTGCTCATGAAATACTTTGTCCCCAACTGGTTTGCCGGCTTTGCCGCCACGTCGTTGCTGCTGTTTGGCTGCGCCAAAAACGAGGATATGGACCTCTCCATTGCCGGGGTGGCCGTCGCCGACGCCAACTTTCAGGAATTGGAAGATGCCGCCATCCGCGGGGGCGTGGTCACCACGCTGTCGAACAAAAATCCCAACGACCTGCAGGGTAACTTCACGGTGTTTGCGCCCACCAACGACGCATTTGCCCGGCTGGGCCTGCGCACCGCGGCCGACCTGATTGCCCTGCAGCAGCCCTTCCTGACCAACACGCTGCTCTACCACGTGGCCAACGGCACCGTGACGGGCGCGGCCCTGGCAAACGGCCGGGAGTCGGCCTCGGCGCTGGGTCCCAACCGCCGCTTCACCGTTCGCGGGGGCAACATGTACGTCAACGGCTCCCGCCTGGTAGCCACCGACGTGAAGGCGACCAACGGCACGATTCACGCCGTCGATAAGGTGCTCCTGGCCACCGGCGTCGATATCGTGCAGTCGGCCGTGGCGCTGAGCACGTCCCAGGTATTTGTGAAGCCCGAGCTGACCTTCCTGGTCGAGGCCGTGCTGTACTGCGAGCTGGCCGGGGCCCTGACGGCCTCGCCGGGCAGCGCCCCGCTCACCGTGTTTGCCCCCACCGACCAGGCCTTCCGCAATCTGGGAATCCTGCTCAAAGTACCCCTGGTGCAGGCCAAGGACATCCGGCTGCTTCCCAAAGATGTGGTGACGGCCGTGCTGCTCAACCACGTAGTCGGTGGCGCCAACGGCGGCAAGTTTACGCCGGAGCTGCCCGATCAGACGACCCTGACCCCGCTGGGCGGCACGCCCCTGACGATGGGTCCGTTTGCCAACGGCCTGCTGACCGTGCAGGGCAAGAGCAACGCCACGCCCGCCAACATGGTGATTCCGGATGTGCAGTGCACCAACGGCGTGGTGCACGTCATCGACCAGGTGTTGCTGCCCTGATTTTCAGAGTACTCCCGCCAGTTAGTCGACAAAAATGCCGGGCTCGCCGGGCAGGAGGAGGCGTTCGTGCAGGTGCCGGCCTGAGCCCGCGGGATTATGCGCTACTTTGCCGTCTCTACTGTCGAGTATGGCCGTAGTCACTACCCCGGGATAATGAGCTGTCAGTCGCTTTTTGCTATGAAAAAATTGGGCGCCGGCTTTTTCGGCAGCTGGCTCCTCCTGTTGTGTCTGCCCGGGCTGGCAGCGGCCCAGACGCCGGCCGAAGCGCCCAAAACCACCCTGGACGGCCAGTGGAAAGGGACGCTGACGGTGCCCGGCGGGAGCCTGCCCATTGCTATTTCCATCACGGAGCTGGCCGGCGGCAACCGTTTCGCCACCCTCGACGTGCCCATGCAGCGCATTGCCCGCTCGCCCATGGAGGTGCAGCAGCGCGGCGACACGCTGGTCTTCGACGCCCAGCAGGTGGGGTGTCAGTTTGTTTGTCTGCGCTCCGCCGATGGCCGGCAGCTGGTGGGCACCTGGCAGCAGCCCGGCTACCAAACGCCCGCCACGCTGACCTACTTCGCGGCGCCGAAAGCAGATCCGAAGAATTTCAAGTTTCCGCCGCCTTACCGGGTGGAGGAAGTAGCCGTCTCGAATCTTTCGGATAACACCCGCCTGAACGGGACGCTTACCATTCCGGCCGGGGCGGGGCCGTTTCCGGCCGTGGTGCTGCTCTCCGATCTGGGCCCGCAGGACCGCGACGCCACCACCGGAACCTACCGCCTGTTTGGCGAGCTGAGCGACTACCTGACCCGCCAGGGCATTGCCGTACTGCGCCTCGATGACCGGGGCGTGGGGCAGTCGGGCGGCAACAGCGCCAACGCTACCACCGCCGACCTGGTGAAGGATGCCCAGGCGGGCCTGAACTTTCTGCGCACCCGGCCCCTGATCGACTTCAACCACCTGGGCCTGGTCGGGCACGGGGAAGGAGGCAACGTAGCCCTGCTGACCGCGGCGCAGCCGCTGCCCCCGGCCTTCGTGGTTACGCTGGCTGCCGCCGGGGTGGTAGGCCGGGAGCAGCTGGTGCTGCGTCAGGCCGAGCAGCTTCGCAGCAGCGGATCCGATACTACCAAAAGCGAGGCGGCCCGCGCCCAGCAGCAGTTTCAGGCGGATGTCCGCCGGCAGGCCGACAAGATGCGGGCCGAAGGGGCTAACTCGGCCCAGGTCGAAACCTTCCTCGACCAGCAGCGCATGCGGCAGCGCAGCGAGGATAAAAAGCAGCTGGAGGCTCTCATCAAGCAGCAGCAGGCCATGCTCGAAATTGTGCGGCAGACGAAGAACAACGCCCAGGCCCAGGCTATTGTGGCCAACATGCTGCAGCAGTACCGCGCCGGACTGGATCAGACCACGGCCCTGGCCAGCGCCGCCCAGATGACGACACCCTGGTACCGCTACTTCCTGGAATTCGACCCTTTGGCCGAGTTGCCCAAGGTGCAGTGCCCGGTGCTGCTGCTCAGCGGTACTCTGGATGCCCAGGTCGGAGTCAATAACCTGGCTTTGCTGGAGCGTAACCTGCGGGGGAGCAAGCGCGTGGTAAGCCGCAAGATGCTGGGCGTCAATCACCAGTTTCAGGCCCCCGAGCAGGAGTGGCCGCTGCTGGCGGGCCAGCCCAAACCGATTTTCTCGCCCGCCACCCAGGAGGCCATCCGGGATTTTATCCGCCAGCAGCTACCCGTCCCGGCAGTTAGGTAACCAGCACAGGGTAAGCCGTTTGATTGGGAGTTTTGGCGAAAAAACAGTGGCAAATAGGAGTCCTTCTGGGGTAAAATAGTATATTGCCTCTATGAAAGGCCCCTTCGTTGCCCTGCTGCTCGTTTTGTTCGCCCTGGTCGGCCATGCTGATCCGCACAATGGTGCCAATGGTCATTCTGCCTCCACGGCCTCTATTCGGACGCTGGACAAGAAAAACGGCTTCCGGGAAGCTACGCTCGGCGCCGACGTGCACACGTTCAGCCACCTCGTGCTGGAGCGCACGGATGCCGCTACCCAGACCACGTACTACACCCGGTCGACCGAAAACCTGAAAGTGGGCAGCTTCCGGGTAACGGGCATCAGCTACGGGTTCTACAAAGACAAGCTCTGCTCGATTGAAGTGCGCACCATGGGCGACGCCAACTGCCGCGCCATTCACCAGTTTCTGCTCAACGAATACGGCCAGGGCCAGCGCCTGGCTTCCACCAAAAGTGAGTACTGGCTGGGCCAGCAGGTGAGCCTGCGCTACACTGAGGTGCCCCAGGGCTACGCTACCGTGATGCTGTCCAGCAAGTCCCTGATGGACCAGCGCATGGCCGAGCGCAAGATGCCGGCTTTCGGAACGGCCTAGTCGCCGTAGGCAAGACCTTTAGAAAGCCCCGGATAAGCAGCTGCTTATCCGGGGCTTTTTCTTATGAGGGTTTGCCAAAGGCCGCGAGGCAAGTGGTAAGAGCCGTAACCAAACCTGACGCAACCAGCAGTCAGCTACTGGCAAGGGTTGGCTTCTGAGCGGTGACTAGTAAATAAAAGTTATATAAAATATTGTTTAAAGCATAAAAAACACTTTCTTTGCTTAAGAGCTCGTTCTGTTTTTAAGCTCCCGATAGATCTGAATTTCTCCGTTGGCTGTGCTGCCTTCTTTATCTGAATCCCATGGAACGCTACAGACGCTATTCCGACGCTTCCAGCATCATCCTGCCGATGATTGACATTGTGCTGATTTTCGGCTGCTTCCGCGTGGCGGGGCGATTGATCATGCAAACCTGGGCCTTCGGCGGCTACTATCCCTTCTTCTTCGCCATTTTTGCCTTGCTCTGGTGGATTCTGTCTGGGCACTTCGCCAACATCTACCGGGTCGATAAGCTCATTACCTACCCCGAGAAGCTGCTGTACCTGATGCGCACGTTTCTGCTGCACGCCAGCATTGTGCTGGTGGTGGTGCTGGCCTTACAGATGTACTGGCTGCCGCTGCGCTACCTGTTTGCCGTTTACTCGCTGGCGGTTACCGCCGTAGTGGGGGGGCGCTTTCTGCTCACGTTCCTGTACCGCACCTACCACCAGCATATTGCCCGGCCGCACAGCCGCTTCGTGATTGTGGGGGCCGGCGACAGCGGGCAGGAGCTGTACCGGTTTCTGGCTTCCCACGACCCCGTCGGCAACCAGTTCCAGGGCTTCTTCGCCGATGAGCCCGTAGCCGCCGGCCTGCGCCCACTGGTACGGGGCCCCTTGGCCGACCTGAAGAAGTACTGCCTGCGCACCCAGATCGACGAGATATACTTTTCCCTGCCGCTGGATCAGCACAGCCTTATCGAGGACTTGTCACAGTTTGCCGACGAGCATTTTCTGGCCTTCCGCATCGTACCCGACTTCAGCGGCACCGTGCGCAAAGACGTGAACGTGTACTACTACGATCATATGCCTATTCTGACTATCCGGCACGAGCCCCTGCACATTCGAACCAACCAGGTGCTGAAGCGGGTGTTCGACATTGGATTTTCGCTGACGGTGATTATCGGTCTCTTTCCGGTGGTGCTTTCGCTGCTGGCCCTGCTGATCAAGCTGGACTCGCCCGGGCCCGTGTTTTTCAAGCAGATGCGGCCCGGCAAGCGCAACCATTTGTTTCCGTGCTACAAGCTGCGCACCATGAGCGCCGGCCATGGCCAGCCCGAGCTGCAGGCCACCCGAGTTGATCCGCGCGTAACGCGCGTGGGCCGCTACCTGCGCCAGTACAATCTGGACGAGCTGCCCCAGTTTTTCAACGTGCTGCTCGGGCACATGTCGGTGGTGGGCCCGCGGCCCAACATGATTTCGCAGCTGGAAGAGTATTCCAAGCACATCCGCACCTATCAGATGCGCCATGCCGTAACGCCTGGCATCACGGGCTACGCCCAGGTGAATGGCTACCGGGGGGAAACCAAGGCCCCGCAGGCCATGAAAAAGCGCGTGGAATACGACCTGAAATACCTGGAAACCTGGTCTTTTGGCCTGGATATGAAAATTATCGGCCAGACCATCTGGAATATGGTGCGCGGTGAGAAAAACGCCTATTAGCAGCCGTTACCGGCCGGGCAGTTTCCAGTTCGTTGTTCTGACACAGTAGAGAAGTGCAACGCAAGGGCTTCCGGAGTCACGGCCACGGTGTTACCCATCTTGGCCGCTTGTGCCGATCTTTTTTCTGTTGCCTGCTATTGCCCTGCCCTATGCTTCCCAAGCGCCCGGTTCTGGATTCCTGGATTTCGACGGGGCAGCCCAGCGACTTTGTGGACGCCATCCTGACGCTGGGCGCCGCCCGCTCGTCGGCCTACGTGTGCTGTGCCAACGTGCACATGCTGATTGAAGCACACCAGCACCCGGACTTTCGCAGTATCCTGAACGAAGCCAACGTGGTTACTCCCGATGGCAGCCCGGTAGCGGCAGCCATCCGCCTGTTCCATCGGCAGCCACAGGCGCGCATTGCCGGCATGGATCTGCTACCGGCCCTGCTGACCGGGGCGGCCTTACGCGGGCAAACGGTTTATTTCTACGGCACCACCGAAACGGTGTTGGCGGCGCTGGTGGACCGTACCAGCCGCGAGCTGCCGGCCCTACGGGTTGTGGGAACCTGTGCGCCACCATTCCGGCCCCTCACGCCCGACGAAGATGCTGCCGCCGTGGCCGCCATCAACGCCGCCGATCCGGATTTGCTGTTTGTGGCGCTGGGGTGCCCGCGTCAGGAGCGCTGGATGGCCCAGCATCAGGGGCACATCCGGGCCTGTATGATAGGGGTAGGGCAGGCCTTTATGGTCTATGCGGGTCTAGAAAACCGGCTGCCGTACTGGGCGCGTCGCCTGTGGCTGGAATGGGCTTACCGGCTGTGGCTGGAGCCCCGGCGCCTGTGGCGGCGCTATCTGTACACCAATTCCCGTTTTGTATACCTGATCAGCCGCCGGCTGGTAGCCCACCTGGCAGGTAGGCCTCAGCCCCAGGCGGCCCAGCCCACCGCCCCGCTGGTCTGAGCGGCCCCGATTCTATTTACTGTCTCAACTCGCTCTTAGTCTAGCCGGAAGGCTTGCTTACGCCTGTGCTGAGGGGGCAAAAGCACCCTGAAACCAGGGTATTAATGCAATTATAGCGGATTCGTGAACAGTTCATCCCTATTTGGCGGATAGCCGTAGCCAGTAAGATGAATCCCTATTCGCTTGATTTACGCACCCGCGTGGCGGCGGCCTGT